>CAYUSM010000074.1:0-13033 GCA_964447345.1 uncultured Sulfitobacter sp.
GCTACATCTGCAAAATTGCTACACTTCATGGATCGGGCCCTGCGACAAAGACGGAGTAACGAAGCGTGACCTCTCCCTAGGACGGGGGAGCAGGGATGGCGTGATGTGGGATCGTCTTGCGCATAGCCGAGGTCATTGGCCGATTGCGGAGAATTGGTCGCGTATGACTGGTTAGCCAATGCGAGATGCAGTGGCTCCAGATCAAACGGGACACTTCATCTGATGACCAGCGGCCAGATTCACTTTGGTGGTTTGAACTTTTTGAGCATTGGCACCGGTTTTTTGCGCTTGCTCGACTTAGAGCTTGATCCGCCAACATTGCGGCACGCAGTGTCATATGCCTTCTGCGCATCGGACTGCAGTTTCTTAAGCTCCTTGACCTGCTTGGCAAGCTTGTCGGTCGCCGCCCGGAAGTTCTTGTCGAACGCCTTGATGCGGGCCTGCACTTTCTTCTGTACCAAGTAAGCCGCACCAGTGTCTTTGGCATCTAGCGCGAAGCCTGCGATTGCGGCCAGTGGCCCCAGCCCTTTCGCACCCTTCAGGTTTTCACAGTTCGACGCCAAGTCCATTGCGGTCAGCGTTCCGTCCTTCGCCATATCCATTGGCTTGAGTGAGCCGCCTGCCCCCAAGACCTCATCAATGACCATCCCTGCGGCATGAGAGGCAACAGCAACCCCAATTGTGGTTCCGACCCCGACTGGTCCGGTCATAACACCAATTGCCGTAATCCCCACCCCAAGCGTGGTTTTGAGGCCTTCTGCTGCCGTCAATTTTTGAGCTTGCAGCAGATCAGCCTTTAGGTTGGCCAGTTCGACCTTGAGCAAGTTCCAGGCTTTGCGGTGCTCCATCAAAACCATCACGGGCCCGAAGAAGTTCGCAAGCGCCAGACCCAACCCGGCGTCGACGACCGCACCAAAAAGAATGTTTTGATCTTCGAGTATCTGCAGGTCACGAACGGCCGTCTCATAGGTGGATTGGAGCTTCTTCAGCTCTTTGTCCTTGCCGTTGATCGCATCATTGTAGGCATCGTAGAAGTTCTTGCTGGACTGATCTAACGCCTTCTTATCGCTCTGATAAGTCTTCAATGACGACGACGACACGTGCTTCATTGTCGAACTTTTAAGAGTTCTCGAAGCAACGCCTAGAGCGTCTTCCATGTCGGCGGTAATCTCATCGAAGTACCGAATGATCTTGTTGTCCTCGAGATACGCCTTGACGACCTTCCCGAGGTCTTTGCCAGAAGTCATCGTGCTACCCATGGTCAAATTCCCTTAATAATAATCACTTTGAATGAATGCCTCTTCGTGAACCGCTGAAGCCACGGCTAACGGAGCTTGCGAACTTTAGTGGCGATACTGGAGCGCCGCCCCCGCAACTCCGCAATGCCCTCTTCGCCAAAACTGTTGAAAACGAGTAGTTTTTCACAGAAAACGGTTTCGCGATGCGTGAAATTGACGTTGTTTTTGACCCTGAAAGAAAGCTGTTCCTGTACTTTGGGCTGGCTCTTTTGGCAGCGAGTGTGGGGCCCTTTGGAACCTATGAAGTGATGACGTTCTGGGATCGGATGGTGTTCTGGTTCTTGGACGTGATCGGCGGCTTGGCGATTGTTGTCCCAATTCTGCATGTCTTCTACTTCAGCCGGTTCACGTCGATCATACCTCCAATCCCTCGGTTTCTTCTTGGGGTGGCATTGGGAGCTGTGCCGACCGCAGGGTACATAACGGTTCTCCACTCAATGGTGGGGGAACAACTTCAGATTAGCACGCCTTACCCTTTGCTCGTCGTCCAGGTGACAGTTTTCTCCTGGATATTGCTTTGGGTCGAGTTTCAGCTTTGGCCAAGGTTGTTTGGTAGCCCCGAAACCGTTAGTCGCGTAGAGCCTCGGTCAGATCAATCAGACGCCGGACATTCCGGCAAAAGGCAACAAGCACCCGCGCTATTGAAGAGACTACCACCCGGGAAGAGAGACGGTCAGATCATCTCTGTCTCAATGCAGGATCACTATGCAGAGGTTACCACGACCTCTGGAAGCGCCCTTATCCTGATGAGGCTGAGTGATGCGATTGAGATGCTTGACGACTATCCTGGGCTGCAAATCCATCGATCACACTGGGTGGGACTTGCCCAGATTGATGAGCTGGTAAAGCGTGGTCGAAACACTTTGGTCCTGCTCAAAGATGGAAGAGAGCTGCCCGTAGGCAGTACGTATCTGCGTCATGTAAAGGAGCAACTGGTGTCAGTGCATCAGAACACTGGTGGCAAATAGATCAAAAGTGAGCCATTGACCAATGACGAGCTGAGCAGAATGGAAAGCTCATTTGTCTGATGAGGTCTGGTCTGCCAAGGCTCAATAAGCTGATGCTCAGACCACTCAGCCGCCGTTTTGGGTACGATACCAGACCGTGCAACGCATCTAAGCGGCATGGATCAAGCGGGAATGTCCGTCTACTACCGCCCACCCTTTCGTCGCTTGCATCGCCGCCCTCTTTGATCTTGGCCAGAACCTGCCACGGAGCCAAACGGTATCGCGGCGGCGCGGAGCATGCTAAGCTATGTTGAGCCACAGGTATTTTGATTAGAGTGCTTATCCCAGCGGCGATGATTTGAGCCATTTCATAGAATGAATTCGACGTCTTGAAGAAACCGACGAAAACCTCATCCGACGCCCCTCAGGGAACAGACGGAGCGGCGGACTTCGCAGAGGGCGACCTGCGCGCGCAGATTACGGCGCTTTCAGACATCCTGCATGTCGTCAGCACCTCTCGGCATGATGAATTGCCGGTGTTCCAGGCTATTCTTGAGAACGCCAAGACGCTTTGCAACGCGCAGATGGCTGGTCTGATCCTTGCGACAGCCGAGGACGAGTATCAAAAGCTGGCCGCCCACATCGGCATCTTTCCGCAAGCGGTTGAAATGTTTGAGACAGGACAGATGAAGGTGGACCCGGAACTGTCGTATGCAGCGCAATGCATCGTGGAGGGCAAGTTGATTGCCTGGCCTGACATGGCGGACAGTGAGCTCTACCATGCGGGCAGCCCGGTGGTGCGGTCCATGGTGGATGACAGCGGCATTCGCAGCGTGCTCTTTGTGCCGTTGCTGCAAGACAACGCGGCGATTGGGTTGATCACGCTGTTCAGGGAAGCAGTGGCACCGTTCACCGACAATCAGATCGCCTTGGTGCAGACCTTCGCAGCTCAGGCAGTGATCGCCATTGAAAATGTCTGGCAGTTCAAGGAAACCCAGAGCGCGCTGGCGCGCCAGACGGCGACATCGGACATCTTGCAGGTCATCAACGAATCCAATACCGATCTGCAGCCCATCTTTGATCTCATCGTGAAACGCTCGGCCGAGCTGAGCCGGGCAAAGTTCTGCATGCTACAGCGGTGCGAGAACAATCTGTCCCTGCATGAGGCCAGCTATGGGTTCACACAAGAGATGCTGGATAACTTCGGTATGTCCGACCCCATCGACTACCGCAAGAACACGATCACTGGTGATGTGATGAAAACCGGCAAGACCGTGGTCTGGGAGAACACGCAGTCCGCCTCGTACCATGATCATGCGTTGACGCGGGAAATGGGATCCGACACGGGCGCAGGCGTGCCAATCCGCACCAGTGAGGGCATCTGGGGCACCATCAACCTGGCCTGGCCGCTCGGCACAAAGCCCAGCAGCGACGATCTTCGCATGGTCGAGGCCTTTGCCGATCAGGCGGCCATCGCCATCGAGAACGCCCGGCTGTTTGACGACACGCAAACCGCCCTAGCGCGCCAGACCGCAAGCACGGACATCCTGCGCGTAATCAGCAGCGCGCAGGCAGACGCGCGGCCGGTGTTCGAGGCGATTGCGGAGGCGGGCATCCGGTTACTGAACTGTGACGGGTCCGCTGTGATGCTCCGCAAGGGGGATCATTTCATCCCCGAAGGCGGGATGCAGGTGACGGGTCGGATGGCTAACCTGGACCCAACACCGGTGCGCATTGCCGCGGAACTGAACTATCCCTCACGGGTGTTTCTGAGCGGGAAAATGATCCACATCCCCGATCTGGATGCGGTCGAACTGCCGATACATGAACGCGAAACAGTCCCCAAATTCGGCATGAAATCTGCGATCTTCCTGCCGATGATCCGGGATGGCGCGACTTTGGGCGTTCTGGTCTTCACCCGCACCACGGAGGCGCGGGCCTTTACCGATGAAGAGATCGAATTGGCCAACAGTTTCTGCGATCAGGCGCTTGTCGCCATCGAAAACACGCGGCTTTTCAACGAAACGCAAGCCTCCCTCGCGCGACAGATAGCCACCGCAGACATCCTGCGCGTCATTAGTGAATCACCCACTGATACCACACCCGTTTTTGAGCGGATCGTGACCTCTGCCACGCAACTTGTCTCATGCGATTTGGCCATTGCGTCGCTTGCCGATGAAAACCGCTGGTGGCAAGTCGCGGTCGCCTCGCCCAAGGGGCTCTTTGACGACATCGGTAAGACGCGGCATCCGCTTGATCCAGAGGACAACATTCAGTCGTCCGTCCTGCTGGGCCAGAAGACGCGGCACATCGGTGACCTTTCCGCCCCCGATTTGCCGCGTCTGGCGCGCAAAATGCACGACGACGCGGGTTCGCAAGCCTATCTTGGTGTCCCGATGATGCGCGGCGGCGTCTGCCTAGGGGCGCTGACCTTCATCCGCAAGACAAAAGCGCCGTTTTCCAAGGACGACATCGCTCTTGCCGAAAGCTTTGCCGATCAGGCCGTCATCGCCATCGAAAACGTGCGCCTGTTCCAAGAGGCGCAGGACGCGCGTGAGGAAGCAGAGCAGGCGAACGAGGCCAAGAGCGCTTTCCTGGCCACGATGAGCCATGAGATACGCACGCCCATGAACGCGGTGATCGGGATGAGCGGGCTGTTGATGGACACATCCCTGGACGATGAACAGCACGACTATGCTCGCACCATCCGTGACAGCGGTGACGCGCTCTTGGGGATCATCAACGAGATCCTCGACTTCTCCAAGATCGAAGCCGGGCAGATGGATATCGAAGAGCATCCTTTCGATCTGCGCGAATGCATCGAGTCGGCCCTTGATCTGATTGGTGGGCGTGCTGCGGAAAAGCAGCTTGATCTGGCATATCTTTATGGTGATGACGTGCCGTTGGGGATCAGTGCGGACCTGACCCGGTTACGGCAGATATTGTTGAACCTGCTGTCGAACGCGGTAAAGTTCACGGAAAACGGTGAGGTTGTTCTGTCTGTCACGGCTAAACCCTCAGCACACGGCAAGGTCGATCTGAACTTTTCTGTCAAAGACACCGGCATCGGTCTGACGGAAAAAGGGATGAGCCGTCTGTTCCAGTCGTTCAGTCAGGCAGACAGCTCAACCACGCGCAAGTACGGTGGAACGGGGTTGGGGCTCGCGATCTCAAAGCGGCTGGCTGAACTGATGGGCGGCACCATGTGGGCGGAAAGTGAGGGTGCGGGCAAAGGCTCAACCTTCTATTTCACGATCACGGCAAAACCAGCCAAGCTGCCCAAGACCAAGGCGCGTACCCTTGTGGGAGAGCAATCCGAACTGGTCGGCAAGCGTTTGATGGTCGTGGATGACAATGCGACAAATCTGAAAATCCTGTCGTTGCAGACCCAAAAGTGGGGCACGCAGACCGAAGCGTTCTCTGACCCTTCCGAAGCGCTGCAGGCTTTGAAGGACGGGAAGACATACGACATTGCCATTCTTGACATGCACATGCCTGAAATGGATGGCGTTGCCCTTGCCCGTGCGGTCCGCAAGCAAACCTCCGGCATGCCCCTGATCTTGTTCAGTTCTCTCGGGCTCCGGGATGTTGAGGCAGAGGACGATCTTTTTGATGCCTATCTTGCCAAACCCCTGCGGCAATCACAGCTCTTTGACACATTGGTCACCCTCTTCGCCCCCGCCACCCCAAAGAAGATCGCGACGAAGCGGCCCGAGAAGCCCAAAACCGATCCTGAAATGGCGAACAGGCATCCGCTGCGTATCTTGCTGGCTGAAGATAACCTGGTGAACCAGAAGCTGGCGACACGACTTCTGGAGCAGATGGGATACCGGAGTGACGTCGCCAGCAACGGGATCGAAGCGTTGGAAAGCGTGGCGCGTCAGACCTATGACGTGGTGCTGATGGACGTGCAGATGCCCGAAATGGACGGGCTTGAAGCCTCGCGGCGGATCAACGCGGATCATCCCGACGGCCAGCGCCCAAAGATCATTGCGATGACGGCCAATGCGATGCAGGGCGACCGCGAAATGTGCATTGCAGCAGGTATGGACGACTACATCGCCAAACCGATCCGCGTTGAACTATTGACAGAGGCACTCTTGCGCGTGCCGCCGCACCGGAAGGACATATGATGAGCGAACCGCTGATCGAGACATCGGTCTATTCGGAACTGTGTGAGACCATGGGTGATGATTTCGCTGCTGAACTGGTCACAACCTTTCTGGACGAAGCCCCTGGCATGTTTTCCGAACTCAAACGGACACTGGCAGATAAGGATGCGGACGGGTTTCGCCGTGCTGCGCATTCGATCAAGTCAAATGCAGAAGTGTTCGGTGCACGCCAACTGGCGGCTCAGGCGCGCGACTTGGAGCTTGGCGGGTTACCGGAGGATGACACGGCTGTTACGTCACTGACCAGCACCATGTCGACAACAGCGGACGCATTGCGGGCGGTGATCGATGCTTGAGACCAGGGGTCATCTCCTGATTGTTGATGATAACAAGGTCAACCGGCTGTTGATGTCGCGCAGCGTTGAGCTTTTGGGCCACCGCGCCTCTGTTGCGGAGAACGGCAAGATCGCGATGGACATGCTGAATGCCGAGACTTTCGATATCCTCCTTTTGGACATTGAGATGCCTGAGATGGACGGTTTTGAAGTGCTGGAAGCCCTGAAGGCCGACCCAAACCTGCGCGACCTGCCGGTGATTGTGACATCGTCGGTTGAGGGTTTGGACAACATCGTGCGCTGCATTGAGTTAGGCGCGGACGACTACATTCCAAAGCCGGTGAACAAGGTGCTTCTGAACGCACGGGTCAGTGCCAGTCTGGAAAAGAAGCGGCTGCATGATGAACAAAAACGCTTGCTGAAACGCTTCGCGACCAACGAGGTTGCGCAAGACCTGCAGTTATCGGGATTTGCCATCGGGGGCCGGCGGGTCAGCGCCACTGTTCTCTTCTGTGACATTCGTGACTTTACCTCGATTTCAGAGAGCATGTCGCCGGAGGCCACAATTGAGCTCCTCAACACCTATTACACCTTGATGTTCGAAGCGGTGTCGAGCCAGGGCGGCATTGTCAGTCTGATGGTTGGCGACGGTCTTATGGCGATCTTCGGTGCGCCGAAACCGATCGATAATCCGTCCCAAAGCGCGGTTTTGGCAGCACAGGATATGCTGAGCATGACGCAAGCGCTGAATGAAGAGCGCGCGCTGTCCGGAGAGCCCCTCCTAAAAGTTGGGTTCGGGATCGCGACGGGCGAAATGATTGCGGGCTATGCAGGCACGGATGACCGCGCGACATACACCTGCATCGGCAAGACGGTCAATCTGGCTGCGCGGCTCGAAGCACATACGAAGGTTGCAGGATATGATGTGCTCTTTGATGAGGAAACGAAAGCCTGCTTGAACGACCCAAGCAGCTGCACCGCGGTTCCGGCCGTTCAGTTCAAAGGTTTCTCCGAACAGCTGAACGTTTTTGCTCTCTAGGGTCGTCAGCGCGACCAACAGCGCTTATAGCGCCAACGTGACCTCCCCCTACCCCAGTCAACAGATCAAGGTGCGGCTAACAGCATCACAAAGCTCTCGGGTGGCAGAAGCAGGATTGGGGGCATCAACCTTTCGAACTGGCCAAAGCTATTTGCAGCCACCTTCAGCCCATGCACGCACGTTCAGCTTAAACCCACCACCATAGGGATGCTGTTTTGAGACAGCCTCATCACTGTCGGCATTCACGTAGGTCTGGCCTTGCGTGCAGAGCGCCTCTTGGGTCCACTGGTGGCAGTTGGAGCAGCTCTGATCTTTCCAGAGTTCTTCGGGCAAACCTTCGATCGGCGGGAAAAGCGGAGACAGGGTGACAAGCTCCTCAATAGACTTGCCCATCAGGGCATCACCGCCGCTTGTGAATGGCATCGTCCATGTCAGTTCTGTCCCCATCGGCACGACCGCGGCGCGGGACGCCTCTAAAACGGCCACCTCCTGCTCCTCGGGTTCCTCGGTCACAGCGCTGGCGGCGGCTGCGCGCTCCGCTTTCTCCTTTAGTATCTTGATCTCGAACGCAGCAAACTCGGCATAGATACCCTCCGGGAAGGCATCGAGATAAGCCTGATAGTCCTCTTGTGTGCCCGAGCTTTGGGCGACACCGATCAGGCGCTCTTGCTCTGCTGTGGTGTCAGCGGGGGGCGCCTGCGGCGTGGGGGCTTCCGGTTCAACCGCGGCAATATCCAGCGTTGGCTCTTCTGTCACAGGTTGCTCTTCTGCTTCAGCAAGCTCGGAGTTGATGATCTTTTCCAGAAGTGCGCGCGCTTCGGGAATGAACGGGCTGTCCGGGTAGCCGCGCATGAACAGAACCACCTGCACCGGATCAGTGCTGTCCTTCACGGATTCCCAAAGCTGCAATTCGGCGCTCTCCTCTGCTGAGATCGGCGTGCCTGGCGTGAAGACGAAGTCGCTGGTCAAAGACGAAGTGTCCCAGGGGGTTTGTTGGCCATTGGTCTGCTCGATCACATCGATGCGAACATTCTTGAAGAGCTGTTCAATGGGCACACCCGGCACAGGGATTTCACGTGCCAAAGCTTTGGTGAAAGGGCTGTTTCCGTTGAGCCCATCAAGCGCGACTGCACCAGGTGCAGTTGCATAGGACAGGAAGGTGCCTGTGGGTGCTTTCATTTCTGCCAGACCATTGTCGTCAAGGTCTGGAATGGCTTCAAACGGGTTGTTCCGGCAGGCATCGAGGATCACGATGTTGGTCTTGTTCTTGGCAGAAAACATCTGCCGCAACACGGCCTGGGCAGGCACAGCAACAAGGCTAAGGTCAGCGGCATCCGTCAGATTTGCATCCACCGGCAAAAGATAGTTGTTGCCGAAGGACTGAACCGCATGGCCAGCGTAGTAGAAAAGGCCTGTCGCATCCTTGCCTGCGTCGCGCAGGTCACGGCCAAACTGCGCGATTGCGCGGTTTATCGTGATTTGGTTGGCGTCCCGCAGCATGGTGACGCTGAAACCGCGCGCTTCCAGCGTCTCTGCCATCAGTTCTGCGTCGGGCACGGGATTGTCGAGCGCGGTAACGGATGAATAAGACCCATTGCCCACAATCAGGGCAATGCGCGGCGGGTCATCTTGCGCCTGCGCTGCCACCCCTGTCGCCACAAGGAGGATGAGGGCGCAGAGCACCCCCTTAAGGCGGCTGGCCGCCGTTGTCGCCTGTAAGATTATCTGTCGCATCTAGTTGCTTATCACCTTGAACTCGATCCGGCGGTTCTTTTGCCGCCCCTCTGCTGAATCATTGGAGGCGATTGGAATGCTCTCGCCATACCCCTTTGACACCAGCGTGTTCGCATCAAGGTCCTGCTGCAAGAGATATCGTGTCACCGACGCGGCGCGTGCTTCGGACAGGCGCAAATTTGTCGCGTCACTGCCGACAGAGTCGGTATGACCACCCACCTCGACGACCATGTTGGGGCATCGTGATACGATGTTTGCAAGGCTGTTGAGCAGCGGCTCACTCTTGGTATCGAGGCGCGAACTCCCGGAGTTGAAATAGATGTTGCCGGTGCGTGACAGGATTTCAAACCGTCCCTTGCAGGCTTCACGGTCAAAATCGCCTTCAGCTTCCAGAGCAACCGAAGCGGGTTGCACTGTTGCAGAGGGTTGTGGCGTTGCTGCTGCTGACGTGCTGTTGCGGGCAAAGAGGAAATCGAAAGAGACGGTGGCCGACGGGATGATCGTCACATTGGCAGCGTCCTGTAGCTTGCCCAGCCCTTCCATCAGGTTAAAGTCAGCCACGCTCACAGAAACCGGCGTTGTGCTTGCCACGGAAACCAGATCGGGTGTCAGCAGGGTCACATAGACTTCGGCCTCGTAACTCTTGGTCACACCATGAAGGTCCATGACATAGCTGACCGGGATCGTTTTTCGCCGAACCTGTTCGAGGTCATCAAGCAAAGACGGGTTGATTTCAGTGCTGATGGTGGCCGTCGGAAACTTGAAGGTTTCGAAGAACAAAAAGCGCATCCGAACATTGCGCAGGTCGATTTTTGTATCGACAGAGTCAAGAAGTACACGCACCTGTGTCGCGCCGTTTGGTTCAATTTCCCCTTCCAGGGTCGCAAAGCTGCTGGATTCAACAACTGTCTGTTTCTTGACCGATTGGAACGTCAAATTCGACATTTCGGGCTGCAGGGTCCATCCGCCGGAAAAGGGGTTGGCTTGCGCCTGAGCAGTCTGACCTAATACGACTACAGCCATAACTGTCGCACACAGGACCACTGCAATTCTTTGGTGCAGGTTTTTCAAATATTGCATAGCTTTTCTCCCATCCGCCCTAAAAATATGGGCGATCTTGATCTCAAATGTGGGGTTAGTGTTGCACGAAGTTCTGTTTCAGAACAGTCCCTTTTGGGAGTTCGCGCATGTGAGGGCTAGCTGTTTTGGCGACTGATGCCCAAGTGCGACATGCCGGTTTGCGCCATTGCGATGCTCATTTCATCGCTCAGCACATCCCAAAGCTGCTCCAGCCCCGCCTTTCCCGCAGCCGCGATGGCAAACTGCAGGACGCGACCGAAGAAGACAAAGTCAGCGCCTGCGATCAGTGCCTTGAGGGCGTCTTCGCCCGACCGCAGGCCGCTGTCAAAGAAGATGGGATAATCGGGGCCGAGGGCCGCACGCATCTGCGGCAGCACTTCAAACGGGGCTGGGGCACTTTCCAATTGTCGCGCGCCGTGGCTTGAGACCTGGATGGCATCAACCCCGGCGCTCTGAAGGGACTTGGCATCTTCGATGTCGAGCACACCTTTGACGACCAGATTGCCGGGCCAGGCATCACGCAGGCGCTTCAGGGTATCCCAATCGGCTTTGGCGCGGCTTTCGGTGCGGTCGAAGTCGTAGCCTTCCATCTCGAAGTTTGCCATCTGTGGCTTGCCGTGGATCAGACCTGATATGGACCAACGCGGGTGCAAGGCAAAATCGACGAATTGGCGGGGGCCAATCCTAAAGGGCATTTTGAAGCCATGGCGTAGCTCACGTGGGCGGCGGCCCACTTCAGGGACATCGACCGTCAGGACCAGCGTGTCGTATCCCGCCGCCTTGGCCCGATCCACCAGCTTGAAGGTCCCTGCCCCGTCGCCGCTGAAATACAGTTGAAACCATGCATTGCCCTCCGCCGCCTCGATGATCTTTTCCATGGGTGTGGAGGCCACGGTCGAGACGCCATGGGGGATATGGTACCTGGCCGCGAGTTTGGCCAGCATCAAATCTGCACCGGGTGCAGACAGGTTGCACATGCCCATGGGCGCGATGCCGAAAGCGCGCTTGGCTTCTTTCCCGAACACAGAAGTGGACAACGACCTCTCACTTACGTCGCGCAGAATGCGCGGACGCAGGGTCATCGCGTCAAGGGCAGCGCGGTTGCGCGCTGCCCCTGTTTCGGCTCCGGCAGAGCCATCGATGTAGTCGAACACCATCCAAGGCAGACGCCGCCTGGCCAGTCGGCGCGCGTCTTCTGCCGAATGAATGGCGCCTGCGCCCATCAGGCCTTCACGGCCTCCATAAAGCGGTGACGGATCACGACCGGATCAAGCGTGATAACCGGCAGCTTGATGTTGCCGCTGTCACACTTGCAGACGATGATGGTCATCTCGTCACTGTCGATAGCCGCTTGCAGCACCGGGCCGAGGTCCTTGTCCTGCACCTCGATCACGTTATCGCAGCCGCAGGCGCGGGCCACATCTGTCAGGTTCGTCTTCTGCCCGGCATAGGTCGGCTGATCACCGGTGGAGCCATAGGAGCCATTGTCGATGATCAGGAGCGTATAGTTCCCTGTGGCGTTGTTCGCGATGGTCGGAAGCGTGCCAAGGTTGGTCAGGACGGAGCCGTCCCCGTCAATAGAGATCACCGGCTTGTCCTGTGCCAGTGCAAGACCGAAGCCGATGGAGGATGCCAGACCCATTGTACCCAGCATGTAAAAATTGCGCTCGTTGTCGTCGATCATGTGCAGTTCTTGGCTGGGCAGACCGATGTTGCAGACGACAAGGTGCGGGTTCAGGATGGGCGCGATTTCTTTCAGGATTTCAGAACGGATCATTGGTCGCCATAGCCTCCCCAGAAGTTGGCGTCTGTGAGGATCGCCACGGGTTTGTTGCACATGAAGGTGTACTTGAGGATGTTGTCGAACTCCTCGACATCCTTTTGCCAGTGGAAGTGGTAGGTTGGGATGTTGAGCTGGTTCAACAGCGCCTTGGTGTGCACCGCCATCTCCACCTGACAGGCTACGGGCTCGCGCAACTCTCCCCGGTACGAGATCAGCATAGGCAGCGGCATCCTGTAGAACTGCGTGAGGGTCGCCAGCGTATTGATCGTCACACCGATGGCGGTGTTCTGCATGATGATGCAGGGCCGCTTGCCCCCCATGAAGGCACCGGCACAAAGGCCCATGCCTTCGTCTTCCTTGTTGGACGGGATGTGGAAGATGCCGTCGCGGTTCTCGACTTCCTCAATCACACCGGCCAGTTGCTTGCAGGGTACGGTCGTGACGAAAGAGACATCGTTCGCAACAAGATCATCCACGATCTTCTTGTCGATATTCATATCGGTTTGCCTTTCGGGTTGATGCGCCAGAAGAGCGCGATTTTGGAATTCAGGTAGATCGGTAGACATGCACCGCGCATGGCGCGTGACGCACAACCCGGGCAGCGGTCGAGCCCAGGAGGTAGTCGCTGAGCCCGGGTTTGTGAGAGCCCATGACAATGCAGTCGATGCCATTGGCGGTCGCGTAGTCAATGATGGTGCGATAGGT
>CAYUSM010000075.1:0-13025 GCA_964447345.1 uncultured Sulfitobacter sp.
TGGCCTCGGACTTCTATAAAACGCAGGTTTCACGGCATTTGATGATCGGAATCCGGGCAATGGAGCTGCTCCGCTCCACCCCGCTGGAACGCATCCACAGCCGGAAATTGCGGTCATTTGACGAAACCGCCTTCCTCTGACCCGCCCCGAACCCCGAAAAACAGCGAAAAATAGCTGTTTTTCGCGTTTTTGCCCTCAATATTCGTTGTGTTACCCCACAACATACCGTTACTTTCCCTGCAGGAGGCCCAACATCGGGCGGTCTAAGGAGAAAAAACAATGGCAACCAAACCAATGACAAAGACTCAGCTCGTTGCAGCACTTGCAGAAGAGATGGGCTCTGACAAGAAATCCGCATCCGCAGCGCTGGATGCCATCACCGGCATCATCACCAAAGAGGTATCCGGCGGTGGCGCGGTGACCCTTCCAGGCGTCGGCAAGATCTACTGCCGCGAGCGTCCAGAACGTATGGTGCGCAACCCCGCGACAGGCGAGCAGTTCAAGAAAGAAGCCGATAAGGTCGTCAAAATGACCATCGCAAAGGCTCTGAAAGACAGCGTGAACGGCTAAGCCACACGCAACCAGATTGCTTTGATGGGGCTGTCTTCGGGCAGCCCTATTTTTTTGCCGCACCTGCGGACAATTGGTGGACTTCGGCCATCATGGACCTACGTCGGGTAGGGGAATTTGTAGAATTCAGAAGATAAAGGGACGCCAATTATGCGTGCTGCACTGCATCCTTTGAATGCGGAGCGTCTGGCGACGCTGCGGGACTACGATATCCTCGACACCGAAAAAGAAGATGACTTCACCGAGATTGTTGAGCTTGCTTCGCAAATCTGCGGGACCAAAATCTCATTGATCAGCCTTGTTGACGAGAACCGCCAATGGTTCAAGGCAGCGGTCGGCATGGACGCGACAGAGACACCGATTGAGCAATCCATTTGTTCCCATGCCATCCTCAATGGCGACATGTTCGAGATTGAGGATACACAGGCAGACCCGCGCACCGCTGACAATCCACTATGCATCGGGGATGAGGCGCTGCGGTTCTATGCCGGCGCCCCGCTGATCGCGCAAAACGGGCTGCCCCTTGGAACGCTTTGCGTGCTCGACACCAAGCCAATCCAATTGACCGACTTCCAGCGCAATGCGTTGAAAGTGCTTTCGCGTCAGGTGATGAAGCAACTCGAACTGCGCATCGCACTGCGCAATCAGGCGATCCTTCAGGCCGAAGCCGACCACCGGGTCAAGAACTCCTTGCTGGCTATGTCCGCAACGATCCGCGTCTACACCCGCTCGGTCAAGGACCCGGCAGCGCTTGAAGCGCTTGATGCCATCCAACGCCGCATTGACGCGGTTGCTGCGTTGCACAAGGCCATGCAGGGTTCAGAGGGACGCGACACCATCGATGTTGCTTCCTATCTGGAACAGATCATGACGTTGCTGCGGGATTCCACGCCAGAGCATATCTCGTTCCGCTCCGCATTCGCCGACATCCTGATGCGCTCCGACCAAGCCGCCAATTTGGCGATGATCGTCAGCGAATTTGTCGCGAACTCCGTCAAACATGGTTTTCCAGATGGAAAACGGGGGCAAGTCTCAGTCACGCTGAGCGTCATCGAATCCGGAGAGTACCGGCTTGAATGCCTTGACGATGGCGTGGGCAGCGCCGGGGCTGAAGGTCCGAATACGCGTGCCGATGGTATCGGCCTCAGCCTGGTTTCCGCGGCTGTGTCGAACCTGGGCGGACAAAGCGACGCAAAGCTGACCCCCAACGGAAGTCGGTTGGTGATCGACTTTGGTGACGTGCATTTGACCGAAGGTTCAAGCGCGCCTGCAAGAGCGAGTTGAGCAGCCGCTTACCTGTCGCCACCTATTCGCAGAACGTCTGTCCATTGAATGAAAAACAGTTGGAGCTTGATCGGGACCGCGTGGTAGTGCGTTGCCGGCTGGATGCCGCCTGCGGCGTGTAGCACTGACCTTTGGATGAAAGGCGCTGTCCGCTTGGGCAGGTCTTTTGAACACAGGACCCGTCAATCAGATTTTCGGTCACCGCACACTCCAACGGACAAATCCGTCCATCGAGCGCTTCCATGTCGCGCAGCAACGTTTCTGTTGGGTCCAGTGCTGCGATCTCAACCGAAGGTGCATGCTTTGCCAACCGCTCCAAAGCGCCACGGCTCTTGTTGCCCCAAATTCCGTCTTCGGTCCCCGCGTTGCATCCCAACCGGTTCAGTTCGGCCTGCGTGCGCCGGGTCAACTCTTCTTGGGATAGGGGAGTGAAGCGAGATGGCGCGGCGGTATCTGGCAGCTCGGGGCTGACTTCCGTTTGGTCAGGATCAACAGAAGACAGGACAACTTCGTTTTCATCTGTCTCCGCCGGGGGAACAGGCGTCAACTCCGGAACGATGACTACGGTATTCGGCTCTATCGCAGGCCGGGTCGCCTGCGGTTCAGTGGTTGTTTCAGGCTCTTCAATGGCCTCGGGCTCGACGGCCACGACCTCCGGCTCAGCAGTCACTGGTGGCACAGCCACCGGAATTGGGGTCTGCTGCGCCTGCGGCTGAAAGACAAAGCTGCCCGTCAGGGAGGAACTGCTCCACGGTACCTGTTGCCCAGCCGTTTCCTGCATCACGTCCCGCCGCACCCGACGCATCATGATCTCTACGTCCAAAGCAGGTGTAGCGATATGTTCAAGCAAGGCATCCGTAAATGGGCTGTGCCGCCCCACGCCATCCAGAGCAACGTTCCCCGGCTGTGTGGAATAGGCGATCATCGTGCCAACGCCGGTATCAATGGGTGCCAGGCCGCGCCCCACCGCAACGGACCGCGTTCCCATGTTCAGCGACAGGTTGCGCGCCATGGGATTGTCGCGGCAGGCGTCCAGAAACACCAGATTGGTCCGTTGCTCGCGCTCCATCAGGGCAATGATATCGCTCAATACGATGGTTTCGAACTTCAGATCAGTTTCATCACGGATCGTCGCATCGATCGGCACCAGATAATTGACACTGGCCACCTCAAGACCATGACCGGCGTAGTAGAGCATCGCGGCATCCGCATCCCGCGCGCCGCGCGCAAATTCGCGGATCAGGTCTTCGAATGCGCTGCGTGTCAGGTCGTAGCCATCAAAGACCTCAAACCCCAGCTCCCGCAGCGTGCGCGACATCGCCTCCGCATCATTGCGCGGATTGGCGAGCGGCTCCGTATTTTCATAGGCCGCATTCCCCACCACCAGCGCCACCCGTCCAGCGATTGCCGGATCAGCACGGGCCATCAAGACCACCGAGACGGCCAAAAATGCAAGGAAAGGGAAGAGGCGGCAGAGCATCTTCATCAAGCTGATCCAAATGTAATTTGACTTTGTAAAAATATGGCAAGAGCCTAGCAGCGTCTGCACATTGGTGTCGACACACAATTCACTGAAATTCCGCAGGCCAATTTTCGGCCACGCGGGAGGGGTACAGGGATGATTATTCAAAAAATCAGATTTGGCGGTGTTGCCGCCCTAATGCTTGCCGCTGTCTTTTTGCTGGTTGAAGTCCATGCGGCTTATGCCCAAAGCACGCGGTATTGGAACCGCAGTGTCGCGCCCGGCAAAAAGATTGAGTTTCAATGGCTTAACTTTGATGAGCGCACGTGCAAGGACAACGGGTATCCCCGTCTGGTCGTCACCAAGGCACCGAAACTGGGCAAATTCCGCACCAAGAAGCGCAAGTTCACCCAGCAAAGCGGGTCCTGCAAAGGCAAACGGTTCAGTGTTTTGCTGGTCGACTATGTAGCCGGTCGAAAGAAAGGCACGGACAACCCGGCCTTTACCATCGCAGGCCGTGATAACCTGCGGATCAATCTCAAGATCAACGTGAAATAGCAGCGCCGAAGGCGCGTGATGACATGGTTGACGGCGCAGCCCGGACTGCTCTGCCGTGTCCTGTCGTCCGCGTCTAGAGGCTTGCCCTTCCCACCATCCTGCTGAATGTTGCGGCGGAACGGACTGGGGAACCTCATGGACATACGCGCAATTCTGATGGGGCTCCTGTTTGCCCTGATGTGGTCCTCCGCCTTTACCTCGGCCCGGATCATTGTCGCGGACATGTCTCCGCTTTTAGCGCTTTCCATCCGCTACCTCATTTCGGGCCTTCTGGGCGTGGGCATCGCGCTGGCCCTTGGGCAAAGCATGCGGCTGACCCCAGCGCAATGGCGCGCCACAATCGTTTTCGGCATCTTGCAGAACGCGGTCTATCTGGGCCTGAACTTTGTGGCGATGCAGACTGTTGAGGCGTCGCTGGCCGCCATCATCGCCTCCACCATGCCGCTGCTTGTCGGCTTTGCAACATGGGTCGTGCTGGGTGAAAGGCTCAGACCCCTCGGCATCGCCGGGCTGATCGCCGGTGTGATCGGCGTGGCCATCATCATGGGGGCAAGGCTTGGCGGTGGCGGCGTTGACATGGTGGGCGTCGGGCTTTGCGTGATCGGTGTGATCGCCCTGACCATCGCCACGATGCTGGTGCGTGGGGCCACATCTGGCGGGAACTTCCTGATGATCGTTGGATTGCAGATGCTTGTGGGCTGCGTGGCCCTCGCCCTTGCCACCCTTGCGTTCGAGACACCGCGCCTCAACCCCACGCTGCCCCTGCTGATCGCCTTTACCTATACCTGTCTGGTGCCGGGCCTTGCCGCGACGATCATCTGGTTCTGGCTTGTGAACCGCATCGGGGCGACCCGCGCTGCAACCTTTCACTTTCTGAACCCGTTCTTTGGCGTGGCCGTCGCGGCATTGCTGCTGTCCGAAGCGCTTGGCGCGCGCGACATCCTTGGGGTGGTCATCATCACCGCAGGCATCCTCGCGGTACAGATTTCCCGCCAGTCAAAGGCCTGAACCCGACATCGCATGCCGCAGATCAGCGGCCTGATGACGCTATGAACGTGGCTTACTGCGGCCATGACCACCGACGATGGCGCTCAACCAAAAGCCTATGCTTTCCTGCTGATCCCCGGCTTTTCGCCGCTGGGTTTGTCCTGCGCGCTGGATTGCCTGTCGTTGGCCAACCACCACCCATCCGGCAAAAAGTTCTACGAATGGCGGCTTATCTCTGCTGATGGCGCACCGGTCACTTCCTACAATGGCGTCCGAATGGAAGTCGACACAGCACTGCCTGAACTTGGGCGTCTGGAAACGCTGGTCGTCTGTGCAGGCGAAAAGGTGGGCGAAGGCAGCACCAAGAAAATCCTGAACTGGCTTCGCCGTGAAACGCGAAAGGGTATGGACTATGGCGCCTTGTCCTCAGGCACCTACACGCTGGCACTTGCCGGGCTGATTGGTGGCAAGCGCGTGACGACCCATTGGGAATACAAAACCGCACTTGGCGAGATGCTGCCGGACGTGATCATGGAAGACACGCTTTACACCGTTGACGGCCGCGTCTTTACCTCGGCCGGCGGCGCGGCATCGATGGATCTGATGCTCTACCGGGTACGCGAGGATTACGGCCTCGACATCGCCACCTGGGTTGCAGATCAGATGGTCTACACAGTCCCACGCGCCCATTCCCAAGGGCAACGCATGTCCCTGCAGTCCCGGCCCGAAGTACGCAATCCAAAGCTCTTGCTGGCCATGCAGATCATGGAAAACAATCTTGAAGACCCATTACGCCCCGACGAGATTTCCAGCGTCGTTGGTCTGTCGACCCGGCAACTGGAACGGCTGTTTGCCAAATACCTGGCGACTTCGCCAAAACGATACTACCTGCAGCTTCGCCTTGAAAAAGCGCGCAATCTGCTGCGCCAGACGGATTTGAGCGTTACGGACGTTTGCGTCGCGTGCGGTTTTCAGTCCCTGTCGCATTTCTCCAAGAGTTACCGGGCGGCGTTTGGCAATCCGCCGGGGATGGAAGCCTCTGACGGCAAGGTCTTATGGTCGGACGCAGGGCAACGGTAGGACAAGGTGGCGCTCGGCATCATTCGGATGATCTGATCGCCCATGACACATCCGTCGCGTTGCCAAGCCAATTTCGATCAGGCTACACTGCCTGACATGCATCCATCCGAACGCCTCCCACCCCATGATGAACCGTTCGAAGGGTTCTCCGACGCGGCGTGGAATGGCGTCATCGAGGCGGTTGATCGCACCTACACCGAACTAGTCGCCTATCAGGAGCTGCTGGAGGGCAAGAACCAGGAACTTGAAGACCTCCGACGGTTCATGGTCTCTGTGCTTTCTTCGGTGTCAGATGTGCTGATCGTGATCGACAAGGATCGGATGATTGAACGTACCGGCGGCGCGATAGAGCGCGTGATGGGTGAAAACCGACGTGCTGATATTGGAACCTGCGTGGATGATCTGCTGCCCGAGGCGGCACGCGAAGACCTGCGCCGCGTGGTGGATCAGGTTGTCTACACACGTCAGGACACCGTGATCGAAATTGACGTTCTGACAGAGGATGGCCCAGCCCCACTGGAACTGAGCGTCGCGCCACGCCTGGACGAAAGAGGTCGCAGCCGGGGGGCCGTGTTGGTCGGGCGACCATTGGGCGAATTGCGCAGCGCCTATTCTGAACTGGAAGCATCGCATCTGGCGCTGAAAGCCGCGCAAAGCATGTTGGTGCACAACGAAAAACTGGCGTCTTTGGGTCGGCTGGTGGCCGGTGTGGCGCATGAATTGAACAACCCCATCAGCTTTGTCTATGCAAACACCCATGCGTTGGAAAAATACGCCTCACGGTTTGAGACCTACTTTGACGCCGTGACAGCAGGGGCCAGCCGGGATGAGTTGGTCGCCCTGCGGGATGAACTGCGTCTGGATCGCACCATCAAGAACCTGCGGGGGGCCATAGACGGGGCAAAGGACGGCGCAGAGCGGGTGCGCGACATCGTCGAGGACCTGCGCCGGTTGAGCGCTGAAGGGACCGGGGAAGCCGTCAGGTTCGACCTGATGACCACGACCCGCACCGCGGCTGATTGGGTCATGCGCGGCACAAAGACCCCGGTAAAGCTCAGCTTTGTCGATGAAGGGCCCTGCCGGGCGCTTGGCAATCCGGGCCATGTGCAGCAAATCGTGATGAACCTTGTCCAAAACGCCATTGACGCGCTCGACCAGACCGAGGAGCCCGAGATTGTGCTGAAGGTCTTTGGCCGCGATGGCTTTGTCGTCCTGTCCGTTAGCGATAACGGACCGGGCATCCCGGCTGAGGTCGCACCGCTGATCTTTGATCCCTTCTTTACCACCAAGGCCGTAGGCGATGGGACCGGTCTGGGCCTATCCATTTCGCACAAGATAGCACAGGAGCATGGCGGCGCCTTGACCCTTGTATCCTCCGAGCCGGATGGCGCGTGTTTTGAGTTGTCTCTGCCCAAGGAGGGACAGGCGTGAACATCCTATGGCTCCAATCTGCCGGTTGCGGCGGCTGCACGATGTCCCTGCTCTGCGCGGAGACACCAAACGTGTTTGATCTGCTCGGCGCGGCGGGTCTGTCGTTCCTGTGGCACCCTGCCCTGTCTGAACAGACCGGGGGCGAGGTGCGCACACTTCTGGACGGTGTCGAGCGTGGCGATATCCCGCTGGATATCCTTTGTGTCGAAGGGTCGATCCTGACCGGCCCGAAAGGCACGGGCAAGTTCCAGATGCTGTCGGGCACTGGCAGGTCCATGCTGAACTGGGTCCAAAGCCTGGCACCACGCGCACAGCATGTCGTGGCCGTGGGCACCTGTGCCACCTACGGCGGCGTGACCTCTGCAGGGTCCAACCCGGCGGGTGCAATAGGCGTCCAGTACGACGGCAACAGTCCCGGCGGCGCCCTGCCAAGCACTTTCCGATCTGGCAGTGACCTGCCCGTGATCAATGTCGCAGGATGCCCCACGCATCCGGACTGGGTCACCGAAACGCTGATGCTGCTGGCCGCTGGCATGCTGTCCGAGACGGACATGGACCAACTTGGACGCCCGCTCTTTTATGCTGAAAATCTGGTACACCACGCCTGCCCCAAGAACGAATTCTACGAATACAAAGCCAGCGCCGAAAAGCTCAGCCAGATGGGCTGCATGATGGAGCATCTGGGCTGTGTCGGCACGCAGGCCTCCGGAGATTGCAACATCCGCGGCTGGAACGGGGGCGGCTCCTGCACCAAGGCGGGATATCCGTGCATCAACTGCACCGCGCCGGAGTTCGAGGAGCCCAGTCACCCCTTCACCCAAACGCCCAAGTTCGCTGGCATTCCCGTCGGTCTGCCCTCGGACATGCCCAAGGCATGGTTTATGGCGCTGGCATCCCTATCCAAGGCCGCGACGCCCAAACGTGTTGCTGAAAACGCGGTGGCGGACCGGGTCGAGGTTGTCCCAAGTCTGAAATCCGGCAAGTCATGAGCGCACGCAAACTGATTGTCGGCCCGTTCAATCGGGTCGAAGGTGACCTTGAGATCAAGCTGGATGTGGTGGAAGGACGTGTTGCCGCCGCCTATGCCAATGCACCCCTTTTTCGCGGGTTTGAACAGATGATGCTGGGCAAGGCACCCGAGGACGCGCTGACCATCACGCCACGCATTTGCGGGATCTGCTCCATCAGCCAGTCCGCCGCTGCGTCGGCTGCGCTGGGCTCTGCCGCAGGTGTATCTCCTGCCCCCGAAGGCATGCGCGTGGCCGCAATCCTCCATGCGATTGAAAACGTTTGTGACCATCTGACCCATTTCAATCTGTTCTTCTGCGCTGACTTCGCCCGGCCCGCCTATGCTGGCAGACCCTGGCATGCCCGCGCCGTGGACCGTTTCACCGCCATGCAGGGTTCTGGTGCGCGGGCCTGTGTCGAAGCACGCGCGCAGATACTGCACATCGTGGGACTGTTGGGCGGCAAATGGCCCCATACGCTGGCCATCCAGCCCGGCGGCGTGACCCGCGCGCCCACCGCCCGCGACTGTGTGCGGATGGCGTCGACCTTGGCCAGCTTTCGCCGCTATCTGGAAACCACGGTTTTCGGCGCCCCGGTCGAAACCTTCGTGCAGACCCCCAGCGCCGAAGCGCTGGTCAACTGGGACAAGGGCGACGCGGGATTGTTCATGGAGATCGCCGCCGATCTCGATCTTGCCCATATGGGGGCTGGCCCCGGTCGATACATGTCCTTTGGCGCATACCCGCTTCCGGGCGGACGCGCCTTTGCGCCGGGCCTTTGGCAAAACGGTGGCTGCACGCCCATCGATACCAGCGCCATCCGGGAGGATCTGAGCCACGCATGGATGCATGGCGACACCACCCATCCGATGCGCGGCCAAACCGAGCCAGACGAGGACATGACAGACCCCGCATACAGCTGGTGCAAAGCACCAAGGCTGAATGGACAGACCGTGGAGACAGGGGCCTTTGCCCGTCAAGTCGTGGATGGGCATCCGGCGGCGGTGGAGCTGGCAAGTCGCGGCAGCAACGCGCTGAACCGCGTGGCAGGCCGCCTGCTGGAAGTGGCCCGCACACAGCTTCTGCTGGAACAATGGGTTGCCGAAATCGCGCCCGAAGCGCGTTTCATGGACAGTGTGACCTTGCCCGAAACAGGGGAGGGCGAAGGGCTTGTTGAGGCGGCACGGGGCGCATTGGGTCACTGGATCAGGATCGAACGTGGCAAGATCGCGGGCTACCAGATCATCGCGCCAACCACGTGGAACTTCAGCCCGCGCGACGCCTCCGGCACGCCTGGCCCGGTTGAAGCAGCACTTGAAGGGGCGCTTGTCGGCGATGATGAGGACACGCCGCTGACTGTGCAGCATATCGTGCGCAGTTTTGATCCCTGCATGGTCTGCACAGTCCATTGAGCATCGGTCAGCGCATCCGCGTGCGCGGTCAGGTGCAGGGCGTAGGATTTCGTCCCTTTGTCTGGCAACTGGCCAAGCGGTTTGATCTGCGCGGCGAAGTTCTGAACGACCCCGAGGGTGTATTGATCCGGGTCTTTGGCAAGTCCCTGCCCGACTTTGTCAAAGCGCTGGAAACCGAAGCCCCGCCTTTGGCGCGCGTAGATGCGGTGGAAGTTTCGGAGTTCGAATTCGACGCACTCCCTGAGGGATTTGAGATCGCGCAAAGCACCGGCGCGGGTGCAGAAACCCGCGTCACGCCAGACGCTGCGACATGCAAAGCCTGCCTCGATGACATTCACGGAGATGATCCCAGAAGGCAGGGCTATGCCTTTACCAACTGCACCCATTGCGGCCCGCGTTTCACCATCCTCAATGGCCTGCCCTATGACCGCGCCCGCACAACCATGGCACCCTTTGAGATGTGCGCCGAATGCGCCGCGGAATATGGCGACCCGGCAGACCGCCGTTTTCATGCGCAACCGGTGGCCTGCGCGCTGTGTGGCCCGACCATCTGGTTTGAAGACAAGGAGGGCCGCCGACAGGACGACGCCATCGCGCAAGCCGCAACCGCATTGAAGGCCGGGGCCATTCTTGCAGTCAAAGGTCTTGGCGGTTTCCACCTCTGCTGCGATGCAACCAGCGACGCCGCGATCGGTCTGCTCCGCCAGCGAAAGAGGCGCCCCACCAAACCTCTCGCCCTGATGGGAACCGCCGCGCATATCTCCAGGTTCGCGCAACCAACAGACGCTGATCTGGAACAGTTGCAGTCTCCGGCAGCACCCATTGTGCTTTTGCCACGGGCCGAGGCATTGCCCGACGCCCTTGCGCCGTCGCAGCACCGCTTGGGATGGATGTTGCCGTATACGCCATTTCACCACCTGCTGTTGGACAAGGTGGACAGGCCACTGGTCATGACCTCCGGCAATCTGTCTGGCGAACCACAGGTCATTGGAAACGATGAAGCGCGGGAAAAGCTGGCCGACATCGTTGACGGCTTTGTCATGCATGATCGCGAGATTGCGCGCAGGCTTGATGACAGCGTTGTGCATCTGACCAAACACGGGCCGATCATCCTGCGCCGTGCGCGCGGTCAGGTCCCCGAAACCATGCCTTTGCCACCGGGGTTTGACGACGCTCCGGAGGTCGTGGCCTTTGGGGCGCACCTGAAGTCCTCGATATGCCTGATCAAGAACGGCCAAGCCCTGTTGTCGCATCATCTGGGTGATCTTGATGACGCCCTCACATGGGATGAGTTTGTAAAGGCAGACAGGGACTACGCCGAACTCTTCGACCACAAGCCAACGCACTTTGCCTGTGATTTGCACCCCGGCTACCGGTCCTCACAGCATGCCGCAACGCGCGCGGGGACACGGCTGACCGAAGTGCAGCATCACCATGCACACTTGGCCTCCTGCCTGTCCGAAAACGGCTGGCCAAGGGAACGCGGACCAGTTGCCGGGATCATCCTCGATGGCTTGGGGTTGGGCAGTGACGGCACCATTTGGGGCGGAGAGGTGCTGTTAGGGGACTACGCGTCCGTGGAGCGCCGCGCATGGCTTGATCCCGCGCCCTTGCCGGGTGGCGACGCTGCGAACGTCGAACCCTGGCGCAATGCGCTGGTGCGTCTGGATCAGGCGGGATTGGCCACACACGCGGATCAGCTCTTCCCCGACGCCCCGCGCGACATGCTGCGCCAGGCCATTTCGAAAGGCGTCAACGCGCCACTGTCGTCTTCTGCAGGCCGGCTCTTCGATGCTGTGGCAGCCTGCCTTGGCATTTCCCCAACCCGCCAAAGCTTCGAAGGCGAAGCGGCGATGCATCTTGAGGCGCTGGCACTGGATGCACCACCCGCCAGTGCGGAAGATGCGGTTGAATTACGTCGAGATGGCCCCGTGATCACAACAGAGGCGCTTTTTGCTGCCCTCAAGCAGACATCGGATCACGGCGTCTCTCCCGCCATACAGGCCCTCCAATTCCATGTGTCTTTGGCGCAGGCTTTCGCAGGCGCCGCGCGGCAGCTTGTCGAGGACGGAGAGGCACAGGCGGTCGCGCTCTCAGGAGGGTGTTTTCAAAACGCACTGCTGCTTGATCTGACGGTTTCCGCCTTGGGAGACGTCCCCATTCTTCTGCACAAGAAGGTGCCCGCCAATGACGGCGGACTGGCGCTGGGACAGGCCACCATCGCAGCGGCACGGTCCCTGGCGGACCGGTAAGCGACTGGCCACCCGACTGCTGCACTGGTTAATCCTCGGTCATTTGCAAGTCCGACAGAAGAAGCAAATCTGCACCTAACCCGCTGCAAATAGTACTAAATTCCCACATCTACAATCTTCCCCTCATTTGTTGGCAATGGCTCAGCATCCCTTCGCATACTGAAAATCGAGGACCTCGATCCACCTGTTCGGATCGATCAATTGATCTTTAGGGAGGGCACATTGGCCAATATCGAAACCTTTTATGACGTGATGCGCAGGCAGGGGATCACCCGCCGCAGCTTCATGAAGTATTGCTCACTCACGGCAAGCGCCTTGGGGCTTGGGCCCGCCTTTGTGCCCAAGATCGCCAACGCGATGGAGACCAAGCCGCGCACGCCGGTGATCTGGGTGCATGGACTTGAATGCACCTGCTGTTCGGAAAGTTTCATCCGTTCGGCCCACCCGCTGGCAAAAGATGTGATCTTGTCGATGATCAGTCTCGACTACGACGACACGCTGATGGCCGCCGCCGGACATGCCGCCGAAGCGGCGATGCAGGACACCATCGAGCGCTACAAAGGCCAGTACATTCTGGCCGTGGAAGGCAACCCGCCCCTGAATGAAGACGGCATGTTCTGCATCTCCGGCGGCAAGCCTTTTGTTGAGAAGCTGAAGTACGCCGCCAAAGACGCCAAGGCGATTATCTCATGGGGGGCCTGCGCCTCTTACGGCTGCGTGCAAGCCGCCAAGCCCAATCCCACACAGGCGACACCCGTGCATAAGGTGATCACCGATAAACCCATCATCAAGGTGCCCGGCTGTCCGCCCATCGCCGAAGTGATGACCGGCGTGATCACCTACATGCTGACCTTTGACCGCATGCCCGAACTGGACCGACAGGGCCGCCCAGCCATGTTCTACGGCCAGCGCATTCACGACAAATGTTACCGCCGTCCGCATTTCGACGCGGGCCAGTTTGTCGAGGAATGGGACGATGACG
>CAYUSM010000076.1:0-12854 GCA_964447345.1 uncultured Sulfitobacter sp.
GAGGGCGAGTTCCGCAACGCCAAGCACCATGGCAAGGGCGTGATGCAAAGCCCCGGCGGCTATGAGTACAAGGGCGACTGGATCGACGGGGTCAAACAGGGCACCGGTACGATCACCTATCCCGATGGTGCGGTCTATGAGGGCGAGATCGCCGCAGGTGAGCGCAATGGCAATGGCACCCTGCGCATGCCGGATGGGCTGACTTATGTCGGTCTGTGGAAGGACGGCCAGATCGACGGGTCTGGCAAGCTGACCCAACCCAATGGGGACGTCTTCGAGGGCGACCTTGTCGCGGGCAGGCGCGAGGGGAAAGGCAAGGTCACCTACGACAATGGCGACATTTACGAAGGTGATTTCAAGGACGACCGCCGGGATGGGCAGGGCACGTTTACAGGCACGGACGGCTATGTCTATGCCGGGTCCTGGGTGGCCGGGCAGATCGAGGGGCAGGGGCGTGTGACCTATCCTGACGGATCGGTTTATGAGGGGTCGTTCCGCAATGATCTGGCCGATGGTGAGGGCAAGATCACCTATCCGGACGGCTCAACCTATGAAGGCCAGTGGACGGCGGGCGTGATCGAGGGCGCGGGCCGTGCGACCTATCCCAACGGGATCGTTTATGAAGGCGACTTCAAGAATGCGCGCAACGACGGACAGGGTGTGATGACCTATCCTGATGGCTATCGCTATGAAGGCGGCTGGAAGGACGGACAGCGGCACGGGCAGGGTACGGCGACCTATCCCGATGGCACGGTCTATCAGGGTGAATTTCAGAACGGCAAGCGGCACGGAGCGGGGACGATCCAGATGGCCAGCGGTTTCAAATACGAAGGCGGCTGGGTCGACGGTGAGATCGAAGGTCAGGGCACGGCAACCTATGCCAATGGCGATGTCTACGAAGGCATGTTCGTTGATGGCAAACGGCAGGGCACCGGGACGATGCGCTATGCCACCGGCGAGGAAGCCAGTGGCGAATGGGAAAACGGCGCGCTCAACGAAGGTGGCTGATTTCGCCTCGATGCTTTAGCCGCAAATTCCCTCCGCACGCGCGAGGCCGTAACCATAGAGCGGATCGCGCCCTCGAGCCCCAAGCTCGGTGCTGGTCTGGGCGAGACGGCTGCGCACCTGATCAGCGCTGCGCGCGGCGGTCAGGGACGGATCAGCAGCCAGCCGGGCGGTCACAAAGGGCGTCGCGATGGATGTGCCGGTGACGAAACGCGCACTGCTGCCTGACTGTACAAGCACATCGACGCCCGGGGCCGCGATATCGACATGCGGACCCCGCACGGCGTTACGATAGATGCGGCGATCCACGTCGATGGCGGTGACGGCGATGACATTGTCGAACCCGGCGGGGAAAAGTGGACCGGCAGTCGGCCCCTCATTGCCCACAGCGGCCACAAGGATCAGTCCGCGTGCGGTCGCGCGTTCTACCGCCAGATCAAGCAGCTTGTTGTAAGGTCCGGCAAGCGCAAGGTTCACGAACCGCACATCTTGTGCGGCGAGCCAGTCCAGCGCCTCAACCAGCGCGTCGGCCCCTGCAACAAGACCAAGCGCCTCGTCCTGACCGAAGACATTCGCGCTGTAGATCGAAGCCCCGCGCAGACGGTTGGGGCCGGTCAGAACGGTGGCGACTTCGGTGCCATGTGTGGCCGGTCCCGCAGTGCCTTCAAAAAAGTTGCGGCTGACAATCCGTGTCCCTGCAAGAGCCGGGGCGCGCGTATCGACACCGGTATCGATGACGCCGATCCGCGACTGCGCGCGGCATCCGCCCGCGGGCCACCCCATCATCTCGCCAGCGTAATCAAGCGATCCCCCGCCACCGGTTTGCTGCTGCAGGCGGTAAGCGTGGTTGATGCCGACGGTAGAGGTCGGCACGGCACCTTCCAAGGCGGCGATGGCCTCGGCTCCGGTCACACCTTCGGGCATCTCATAGCTCAACATGCGCAATCCCAGCGCGCGCAGCCGGGTTTCTTCCAGCGGGCGATACCCTTGGGTGGCGGCGGCTGCACGCATGGCGCGGGTGCTTTGCCCCGGTGGCACCAATGCCACAATCTTGCGCGCGCCAACGACTTCGGGTCCAACAGGGTCTGCAGACTGGACCGCGCATCCAATGAGAAGAAGGGCAATGCCCATCAGGGCAACCATGCTGCGAAGGATCTTCATTACTGCCTCTTTTGTCACGCTATACGGCTTCACGAACGTGCGACCGATTGTATATGTGTCGGCGGTAGACGCGACAGGGTTCAAAGGAAAATCTTAGCACGTGAAATTCGCACAACTATTTTTGAACCTTAGGGACAGATCGTGCGACAAAGCTTCAGACACTGCAACAAGTGAGGTGCATTGCCATGGAACGCGATGATGCAATTCTGGACTATCTGCAAGGCAAGATGCCCAAGGCCGAACGCACCCGGTTTGAGGCCGCCATGGCGGATGACGCCTCGCTGGCTGGCGAAGTTGATGTGATGCGGGCGGTGCGGGCAGAACTGGCCAATGCCCCTAAGCACGAAAAGGCGGATGCCGTCTGGGACAGACTGTCGGCCGCGATTGATCCGGTGCCGCAGGTCGCCAATGAAAACCGGGCCCCCTGGACGCAGATGTTGCGCTATGCCGCTGTGGCGGCTGTCGCCGTTGCGTGTTGGCAGGTGGCCATCGTCCCGCGTATGGGTGGCGGTCCAGAGGGTTACCGCGCGGCCAGTGAAAGCACGGATGCCTTTATCCTTCAGGTCAAATTCGTGGATGGCGCGACGGTGGCCGAGATCACCGATCTCCTGGCAGAGGTTGAAGGGACCATTTCGGACGGACCCAGTGCGCTGGGCATCATGCGCCTGTCCTTTGCCGCGGAAGACCTGCGCAGGCAGGCTTTGGAAGTCCTGTCCAGCCGCGAGGGTCTGGTTGAGCTGGTACAGGCCCAGTAGGCTAGCGGCGCAGACCCGCCTCCAGACAACGCATAAGTGCCTGTTTGGCGTGGAAGATCCGGGTTTTGATGGTGCCAACGGGCACATCTTCCACTTCGGCGATTTCAGGGTAGCTCATGTCTTCAAGAAAGGCGAGGCGGATGGCCGCGCTGTGAGTTTCTGAAAGCCCGCCGAGGCACTTGTGCAAGGCTGCACTTTCCGAGGCGGCAACGGCGGCCGCTTCGGGGTTTGGGGCCATATCGGTGCTGTCTTCGACCTCGGCCACAAACGAAAGCTTGCCGCGTTTGCGCAACGCATCGACCAGCTTGTTGCGTGCGATGGAAAATAGCCAGGTCTTCACAGAGGATTTGCCTGCAAAGCGTGAGGCCGTGCGCCAGACGTCCAGCATCGTGTCATGCACGCAGTCCGAGGCCAGCTCTGCATTGTCACAACGCGAGAGAATAAACGCGAATATGGCGTCGTTGTATTTGGTGTAAAGCGCGTGCATCGCGCGCTTGTCACCGGACCCCACGCGGGTGATCAGATCGGTGTCTTCCTGACTCATATGTCCGCGTCGGTTTCGTTGGCCACGGCCGTATCCTCAAGCACTCTGTCGGTGCTGTTTATGAAGGATGCGACACCGCTGTCAAAGTGTGAAGCATTGGTGCGGTCATGTGAACAGCGGATGAGGGAAGCCGATCAAAAAATCGGCGGTTTCCTGCTTTGGCCAGAGGTGGAAATGGGGCGACACCTGGCCGCCCCGGTCGCCATTACAGCAAAAGTTGATAGGAGTGTGGCACGTAGGCATAGCCGTCGCCCGCCTTTTCCACAAACCCAAAGGCTGGCCATGGCATGTGGTAGCCCACAAATGGAATGCCGTCGGCGGCCATCATGTCGAGCAACTTGCGGCGTGTGGCAGCGGCAGCCTCCTTGTCCATGTCGAACTTCACTTCCCAGTCCGGATGGGCCAGCGACCAGACATAGTGGTTGGCAAAGTCTGCGCAAATCATCAGCTGTTTGCCATCGCTTTCAATCATATAGCCCATGTGGCCCGGCGTATGACCGAAGGCTGCCATGGACGTGATGCCTGACGCGACGCTTGCACCGTCACCGATAAAGCTCATCTGCTCGGCCAGTGGTTTGACCTTTGCGTCAAAGTTTTCGTTTCCGGCCTGCGACCAGTGATCGAATTCAGCCTGCCCGGTCACGTAGCGCGCGTTGGGGAACGTGGCCGCGTCACCCTGCATGAGGCCGCCGATGTGATCCCCGTGCATGTGCGTCAGCACCACGATGTCGACTTGATCCGCCGTGTAGCCCGCCGCCTGGAGCGCAGCGAGCGTGCCTTCCGCGTTCAGGCCGGTGTCGAAAAGCACCAGCTCATCGCCGGTATTCACTACGGTTGGCGTGAAAAAGAACTGTGCCGCGTCGTTTGGAATATGGGCAGCGGCAGAGACTTCATTGAATGTTTCGGCATCGACGTTCATGCCGAAGATCGTCTGAGGGTCAGGGCGCGTGGCAGTACCTGCAAGGATCGTGGTGACGTCAAAGCCGCCGAGCTTGACGCGCTGGTAGGGGGCGATGGACATGCCCGCCATAGGGGCACCGGCGCGGGCGCCAGAGGCAAGGGTTGCGGCAAGCGGCAGGGCGGCAGCACCGGCCAGCGCCGCACGGCGAGAGAACTTGGGCGATTGGGTCATGGAACATTCCTCTGAGAAAGACAGCACTGCTATGGTAGGCTGAGCGCAGCGCGGGCCAAGGTCAGCGGCGGCAACGGTCGATCATTTTTTCGTCAGGAGGTCTCGCGATGTCCGAGGTACAAGCGTTTCTGGATCAGGTTGAGCCAGCGCGTCGCCATAAGGAAGCGGCAGAACTGGACGCGTTTTTTCGCAGGGTTACGGGCTTTGAGCCGGTTCTGTGGTCAGGGAGCATGTTGGGTTACGGAGCTTACGAATACAAATACGCCTCCGGTCGCGAGGGACGATGGCTTGCCACAGGCTTTGCGCCACGCAAGGCCAAACTGTCGATCTATATCATGCCGGGATATGCGGACTTTGGCGGGATCCTCAGCCGGTTGGGCAAGCATACCAAGGGCAAATCCTGCCTCTATCTCAACAAACTGGCGGACGCGGATATGGATGTGTTGGCGGAGCTGGTAACGGCGGGGCTGGAAGATTTGGGGACGCATTGGCCGGTGCAGCCGACGTAGAAACACCTCAACCTTTGGCAGCCCCGAACTCAGACTTTATCCAATCTACCAATTCGGTGACGATCCGGTTTTTGGCGTGATGCTTGCCCCAAGACAGGAACAGGTATTCCCCGGATGGCGCGGGTGCGTGCCAGATCGTGACCAACTTTTTTGCCGCCACGTCCCTTTCGACCATGTAAGTTGGAGCGATCGCCACCCCATGACCCTGGATTGCCGCATCAATGGCCAAGGCCGCGCGGTCGAAGTTCAGCAAATTGTGCGGGCCGGGGTGCGCCGTTTCCTCGATCAGCCCTTCCCATCGGTGATGGGCATCTTGAAGGAGCGGGTAAGTCAGAAGGGTCGGCGTATCCACCGGCCAGTCGGGGCGCAGGAAGTTGGGGCTGCAGACGGCGACCAGCTGCAATTCGCAGAGGCGATGAAGATGGTCCGCCGTGCTATGGCTGTTGTTGCGGGATGGCCAGAAGGCGATCTCATTGCGGCCGAGCGCCCGGTTGAGAAGTTCATCGTGAATCTCCGTCGTGAGCGAAATGTCCGGAAACTGCGCCTTGAGCGTGTTCATACGGGGCATCAGCCACTTTGAGGCGAAAGAGGAGCCGAGATGAATGACAATCTGGCTTTGCACGCTCTGCAGATCGGCGGTGGCCGTCGTCAGGATGGACAGTGCTTTTTCAACTGCGGCAAAGTATGTTTGACCTTGCGCGGTCAATGCCACGCCCCGCGGTCTGCGTTCAAAGAGGACAACGCCAAGGTCGCCTTCAAGCTGCTTGATGCGCTGCGAGACAGCACCATGAGACAGGTGCAGCTCCTCGGCTGCGCGCTGGAAATTGCCGTGACGGGCGGCTGCCGCAAAGACGCGCAACGTGTTGAGGTTCAGATTTGTCGCCATACGGAGTTAGCCAATAGATTTTCTAATGGCAGCCACAAGTATGCTGCTTTGTCAATTTGCCAAAGACCTGCGAGTTGAAAGGATACACAGCCAGAAGGGGTGCCGATATGACACTGAGTATCCGACCTGCCGAACTCGATGATCTTGGACAAATTGCAGCGTTGTTGGTCGCTGATGCGAAAGAGCGCGAAAGCATGCGGCCCGGGTTGTGGCGGCTTGACCCGAATGCGTTGGAAAAGACGCACAGGACGATCCAGAATGCCATGGAGGCCGAAAGCCCGCCATTTCGGCAGCAATGGCTGGTGGCCGAGCTCGGGGGCGATTTGGTTGGTGTCACTCACTCCATTCTGCTGCCCGTGCCACCGATTTATGCGGGTGAGTTTGGGCCGCCTGGTCTGATCATGGAGGATTGTTTTGTCGCTTCTGCCGCACCGTCGGAGACTCGGGCAGCCCTGCTGAAGGCGGCAGAGGACGATCTGACAGAGGCGGGCGCAGAAGTTCTGCTTGCGTCAAGTATAGAGGGCGGGGTGTGGGAGGCTGTCTATGCGGATCATGCCTATGATCCGTTGACGCTGTACTATGCGCGGACCGGTTTGCGATCTGATGCGCGTCATCCGGAGGTACACCCGGCCACCGAAGAGGACGTGCCCGCAATCGTGACGTCAAGTGCAGTGCACCGGAGTATCCTGGATGGTTTGCACCACCGCTTCTGGACACCGCATGAAGAGGCGGATGCACGATTTGGTGCCTGGATGCGGCGCAGCCTGACCTTGGAAGACAGGGACATGTTTGTCGCAAGGACAGAGGGCGGATTTGGAGGCTATGCCATTTCTCATCCGGCCACCCCTCTCCATTTTCCCACACCACATGATATCTCGGGCATTGGGGTGATCGATGACTTCTTTCATAACGCTTTTACGGATTCGGAAACCCTAGGGAGAAACGCAGAACAAGCTGCGGCATTGTTCGTCGCGGCGGAGGTGGCGCGTGCCAGGCGTGGGGACCACTCAGTGTTGGTTGTCTGTCCCGCAGCATGGCCGTCCAAAAGGGCACTGCTGGAAGAGCTTGGATACACCAACGCGATCACCTGGCATATCAAGCGGGCTGACTGACCGGAGGCGAACAGCAGACGGGAGGTGTTGTGCGGGCAATAGAGCCGCCCCTCACTGGACAAATCCGCGCCCCTGTGACAGGTCAACCCGACCACGAGGAGCCGGACCCCATGTCACAGACCATCACCCGTTTTGCCCCTTCCCCCACGGGTTACATTCACGTCGGCAACCTGCGCACCGCGCTGATGAACTACCTCATCGCGCGCAAGGCAGGCGGCACGTTTATTCTGCGGATCGATGATACCGATCCGGAGAGGTCCAAGGAAGAATACGTCGACGGGATCAAGCAGGACCTTGAGTGGCTGGGGCTGCATTGGGACCGGGTGGAGCGGCAGTCAGATCGGCTCGACAAGTACCATGCCGCAGCGGAGGAGCTGCGCGAGAAGGGCCGGTTTTATGAGGCTTTTGAGACGCCAACAGAACTCGACCTGAAGCGCAAGAAACAGCTGAACATGGGCAAACCGCCGGTTTATGACCGTGCTGCGCTGAACCTGTCAGACGAAGACAAGGACAAGCTGCGCGCGGAGCGCGGGAACGGTGTCTGGCGTTTCAAGCTGGATCAGGAGCGCATTGAGTGGGCTGATGGTATTCTGGGCGACATTTCGATTGATGCGGCCTCCGTCTCTGACCCGGTGCTGATCCGGGGTGATGGGCAAATCCTTTATACGTTGGCCAGCGTTGTGGACGATACTGAGATGGGGGTGACCCATGTCGTGCGCGGGTCTGACCATGTCACCAACACGGCGACGCAGATTCAGATCATGGCCGCCCTTGGTCATGATCATCCGGCTTTCGCGCACCACTCACTGTTGACCGGCCCGCAAGGCGAGGCGTTGTCGAAGCGTCTGGGAACACTGGCGCTGCGCGATCTGCGAGAGCAGGGGGTGCAGCCCTTTGCGCTGCTGAGCCTGATGGCGCGGCTGGGGTCCTCGGACCCGGTGGAATTGCGCACGGAGATGGAAAGCCTGATTGACGGTTTTGACATCAACAAGTTTGGGTCAGCCCCGACGAAGTTTGACGTCAAGGACCTCTTCCCGCTGACGGGACGCTATCTACAGACACTTGAATTTGAGGACGTCGCACAGCGCATCGCTGCCGTGGGCGTGCCAGAGGATCAGGCGGAGCGGTTCTGGGCTGTGACTCGCGAAAACATCGAAACCCTGCATGACCTTGAGGGATGGTGGGCGATGTTCCGGGATGGCGCGGAGCCGGTGATTGAGGATGAGGACAAGGACTTCGTAGCCGACGCCATGGCGATGCTGCCCGAGATGCCCTTTGATGACGGGACATGGTCCAGTTGGACTGCTGACGTCAAAGAGAAGACAGGGCGCAAGGGGCGCGGTTTGTTCCGGCCTTTGCGGCTGGCGCTGACGGGCCAGGAAAGCGGGCCGGAGATGGCCGCGGTCATGCCGCTGTTGCAGGTTGTGAAGGCGCGAGGGTGAGACGTGGCTCAGCCATCCTGACCCCGAAGGGCGGAGGGCAAGATGGCTGAGGCGAAGTTTCTGACAGGCAACCTCTTTCGGCATGTGACGGTGATGTCTCTGACCGCGTCACTGGGTCTGATGGCGGTCTTCATCGTCGATTTTGTCGACATGATCTTCATCTCGATGCTGGGTAAGTCAGAGCTGGCTGCGGCAGTGGGATACGCGGGTGCCATCCTCTTTTTCACGACGTCCTTTGGGATTGGTCTGGCCATCGCGACCGGCGCTTTGGTGGCCCGCGCACTGGGCGCGGGAGACGAGGAACTGGCGCGGGAACGCACCACCCATGCGTTGACTTACGGGTTTATTTTTTCTGCTATTTTTTCGATTTGTGTCTGGTCTTTTCTGGACGTGCTGGTCTCTCTTTTGGGGGCGGTGGGAGAGACAGCCGATCTGGCAGTGCATTTTCTGCAGATCATCGTGCCTTCAATGCCCTTCCTGATCCTGGGGATGATGGGTGGCGCGGTTCTGCGCGCGCATGGTGATGCGCGGCGGGCAATGATGTCGACCATTGCGGGTGGTGTCGTGAATGCGGTGCTGGACCCGATTCTGATCTTTGGGCTGGACCTTGAACTCACCGGGGCGGCCATCGCATCGGTCATCGCGCGTCTGGTCATTTGCGTGATGGCGTTGCGTCCGTTGCTCCTGATCTATGGCGGTATCACACGGCCAAAACTGGGCGGCATGGTGCGGGACCTCAGCCCGATCCTTGCCATCGCCTTCCCGGCCATTCTGGCGCAGATCGCGACGCCCGTCGGTCAGGCTTTTGTGACCCGCGAAATGGCGGCGTATGGCGAGGAAGCGGTGGCAGGCATGGCGATTGTCGGACGGCTGACACCTGTGGCTTTTGGTGTGATCTTTGCGCTCTCAGGGGCGGTGGGACCGATCATTGGCCAGAATTTCGGTGCGGGGAATGCCGCACGGGTGCGGGGCGGGTTCAACGCGGCGGTGATCTTTGTGGCGCTGGTGATCGTGATCGTCTCGACTGTGTTGTTCCTGGCGCGCGGTGCGATTGCGGATCTGTTCGGGGCCTACGGGCTGACGCGTGATCTGATTTATCTGTTCTGTGGGCCTTTGGCGCTGGCGTTCTTCTTTCCCGGTGTACTTTTTGTTGCGAACGCGGCCTTTAACAACCTGGGCCAGCCGTTCCTGTCGACCTTTACCAATTGGGGACGGAACGCCGTGGCATTGATCCCTCTGGTGTGGATTGGCTCGGCGCTCTATGGCGCGCCGGGGGTCTTGATCGGTCAATCGCTGGCAGGTGTGCTGTTTGGCACCATCGCCTGGATCATGGCGCGGCGTGTCATCGAAAAGGGTGGCAAACCCGAGGAAGCCAAGCAGGAGCTTTTCGGGAGGGAGGGCCGCCTGATGACCCTATTTCAGGCGCGCCGATAGGCGGCCCAAGTGGTGGTCGACCAGCGCTGTTTCCTCGGCAGTCAGTTGTTTGTGACGGGGATAGCGCGGGTCCGCGCGGTCCTGCAGGATGGGTGTGTCCCAGCCGTCGGTCGTGTCAAAGAAGCGCTGCACGCCGTCTTCGCCGTAAACACGGTAAAAGCCCTGCACAACAACGTCGAGATAGCTGAGCAGGATCACGTGATCACCGTCGTTCAGCACATGCTCAGGCGGCACGGCATAGTGTTCGACCTCGGGGGCTGGATCAATGGGATGGTGCACGGCCCCGCCGGAGGAAAGACGCGCATATCCGGCCTCGCGCAGATCAAGTGCTGCCCAATCGGCATCAGGGACAGCCGCGATCAGCCCGTCGATGGTGGACTGGCCGTCCATTTGCACGGTCAGGAACACCGTATCGCGTTCTGCCGTCTTGACCCAGGCACGCCGCCAGCCCCGCAGGTGGGCGGGATGCGTGTTGCCGTAAACATGGGTGTCGACGTTGACGAGACTGCCGTAGCCGAAAAAGAAGGGGGTCATAGGGCCTGTGGTTGCATGTATCCGTGCCGCTAGAAAGCATTCTTCGGCCGGGTCTACAAGCGTGCTTGACGGCACGATATGCCACAGCATACCAAAGAGGCAGATCATGGGAGAATCAGCGCAAGCTGTGCCGAAGGAGCAACCGCCCCGGAAACTCTCAGGCGACAAGGACCGTGATCTGCGACGACACTCTGGAGAGTGGTGCGTGAGGCACCCGCCGAAGGGATAACGATCTCAGGCGAAAGGACAGAGGGGGCATCTTGGGCCGCATGTCATGCGGTGCCGTGGTGCCGGTCTGAGCCTGACGCGACAGCCGGTTGAAGGGGAGAACCGCGCGGAATGGCTGAGCTGAAACGCACACCGCTTTACGATCTGCATGTGGAACTGGGGGCCAAGATGGTGCCCTTTGCGGGCTATGAGATGCCCGTGCAGTACCCGATGGGCGTGATGAAAGAACATCTGCATACACGGGAACGTGCGGGCCTCTTTGACGTCAGTCACATGGGTCAGGTGATCCTGTCGGGCGGGTCGTGGGAAACTGTCGCGCTGGCGTTTGAGCGGCTGGTGCCGATGGATGTGCTGGATCTTTCCGATGGACGGCAGCGCTATGGATTTTTCACCAATGACGCAGGCGGGATCGAGGATGATCTGATGTTTGCCCGGCGCGGCGATGATCTGTTCGTTGTCGTGAATGCAGCCTGCAAGGAAGCCGACATCGCGCGTATGAAAGCCGCGCTGGCGCCGGAAGTGACGGTCACCCCCCTCACCGACCGTGCCCTGATTGCCTTGCAAGGTCCGGGCGCCGAGGCGGCCTTGGCATCAATGGATGCCCGTGCGACCGGGATGACGTTCATGGACGTGGCCGATCTGGAGTTGAACGGGACGGCGGTCTGGGCCTCGCGGTCGGGCTACACGGGCGAGGACGGCTACGAGATTTCCGTGCCAGAGGGAGAGGCCGAGGCGCTTGCGCAGGCGCTCCTGGCATTGGACGGTGTCGCACCCATCGGCCTTGGCGCGCGGGATTCGCTGCGCCTTGAGGCCGGGCTTTGCCTTTATGGCCATGACATCGACAGCGGTACCAATCCGGTGGAGGCCGCACTGACCTGGGCCATTCAGAAGGTGCGCAGGACAGATGGCGCGCGCGCTGGTGGTTTTCCGGGAGCCGAGACAGTGCTTGGGGCCCTTGCGGATGGTGCTGCGCGCAAACGCGTCGGGCTGCTGCCGGAAGGCCGCGCGCCCATGCGGGACGGGGTGGCCCTCTTTGATGCCGCCGAGGGCGGCAATCTCATCGGGCAGGTGACATCGGGCAGCTTTGGCCCCACCGTCGGTGGGCCGGTGGCGATGGGATATGTCGCAGCAGAGCTGAGCGCAATCGGAACACCGCTTTGGGGTGAGGTACGCGGCAAGCGTCTGCCCCTGAGCGTGGCAAAGCTGCCCTTCGTGGCGGCAAACTTCAAACGATAACCAACGGGGAAAAGCATGAAATTCACAGAAGAACACGAATGGCTGCGCGAGGAAGACGGCGAGATGGTGGTGGGCATTACAATCCATGCCGCCGAGCAACTGGGGGATGTGGTGTTCGTGGAACTGCCCGAAGAAGGCACAACCGTCAGCAAGGATGACGAGGTGGTTGTGATCGAATCCGTGAAAGCGGCCTCGGACATTCTGGCCCCGGTGGATGGCGAGATCACGGAAGTGAACGCGGCACTGGCGGACAATCCGGCCATGGTCAACGAGGACCCGCAGGGGGAGGCGTGGTTCTTCAAGATGACCGTCAGCGATCCTTCGCAGATGGAGGAATTCATGGACGAGGCCGGGTACCAGAAATTCATAGGCTAGCGCGTCGGGCATGCGTCGGGATGTGAATTGTATTGGAAAGATGAAGCGCGGGGGCTGCGCCTGACCGGCAAGGGGCCTCGCGCAGTGTCGATGATTTGGTGCCTGTCGGGGCGCGGTATGCTCTGGGCCGCACGACATGGCGATTTGAGGAGAGTGATGAGATGACGTTCAAGCCTACGGACTATCTACCTTACGATTTTGCCAACCGGCGGCACATTGGGCCGTCCCCGGCAGAGATGTCGGATATGTTGAAGGTTGTGGAGGCCACATCGCTTGCTGATCTGATCGACGACACGCTGCCTAAAGGCATTCGCATGGAGGGAGGCCTGGATTTCGGGCGGCCCATGTCCGAGCGCGAGGTGCTGGAGCACATGCGCATCACGGCCTCCAAGAACAGGGTGCTGACATCGCTGATCGGGCAGGGGTATCACGGGACGGTCACGCCGCCGGCGATCCAGCGGAATATTCTGGAGAACCCGGCGTGGTACACGGCCTATACGC
>CAYUSM010000077.1:0-12730 GCA_964447345.1 uncultured Sulfitobacter sp.
CAGCACCAGTTTGAGAAGGTTGAGATGGTGTCCGTTACGCATCCCGATGAAAGCGACAATGAGCAAAAGCGCATGCTGCGTTGTGCGGAAGACAGTCTGGAGCGGTTGGGCATCCCTTACCGCACTGTGATCCTTTGCACCGGAGACATGGGGTTCGGCGCGCGGCGCACCTATGACATCGAGGCCTGGGTGCCGGGGCAGAACACCTATCGCGAGATTTCGTCGGTCTCCACAACGGGCGATTTTCAGGCGCGGCGCATGAATGCGCGTTTCAAACCCAAGGACGGTGGCAAGCCGCAGTTTGTCCATACGCTGAATGGATCGGGGCTGGCCGTGGGCCGCTGCCTGATCGCTGTTCTGGAGAACGGACAGCAGGCTGATGGCTCGGTGAAGCTGCCGGATGTGCTGGCCCCTTATCTGGGCGGCAAGACGACGTTGACAGCAGAAGGGCAACTGGCCTGAATTGAAAGCTGCGCGGCGCGTGCTAACCTTTTGATCAGACAGAATTGATCAGGACGTCCCCATGTTTGGCCCGCGCCCCCTTCTCGCTGCCCTTTGCCTGCTGCTGAGCATCGCCTTTGCGGCCTCGCCTTGGTTTGTCGAAGACTTTGCCGGTTTTGACCCCACCCAGTTCCCGGTCCCGCAAGACGACCCGCCCGTGCAGCCTGCTGGCTATGCCTTTGCGATATGGGGCGTGATCTACGGTTGGTTGATCCTTGGACTGGCCTGGGGGCTGATCAAGGCGCCGAAGGACGGGCAGTGGCATGACATGCGCAAACCGCTGTCTCTGTCGCTCGCGGTGGGCACAGCCTGGTTGGCCGTTGCCGTGGCAAGCCCTGTCTGGGCGAGCGTGTTGATCTGGGTGATGTTGCTGACAGCGCTGGCTGCACTGTTTGTGGCCCCGGTGGAGAACACCACATGGGCAGCGTGGCCTGTGGGGCTTTATGCGGGGTGGTTGTCAGCGGCCTCCTGCGTGTCGCTGGGGTTGCTGGCCGCGGGCTACGGCTGGCTTGATCAGACCACTGCAGCGATTGCCTTTGTGGGGCTCGCCATTGTGATTGGCGGGTTTGTGCAGGGGGCGCTGGGACGCGCGCCAACCTATGGGATAGCTGTCATCTGGGCGCTTGTTGCGGTGATCGTGGCGAACTATCAGAGTACGCCGATTGTGGCCTATGTGGCTGGCGGCGGAGCGCTAGCCCTTCTATTTCCCACACTCAAGGCGTTTCGGGCGGTCTGAGGCGGGTGTCCGCGGCCCGTCTCAATCCTTGCGCCGCCCCTCGGTGTGCTTACGCAGCTTTGACGGCCCAGCCTTCTTGCGGCCCTTATAGGGGTTCGCTTCGTTCTGGCCGCGCATCCAAAGGCGGATGGGCGTCCCCGGCATGTCAAAGTCGATCCGCAGGTTGTTGACCAGATAGCGGCTGTAGCTGTCCGGCACCTTGTCAGGATGGCTGCACATCACCACGAACCCAGGCGGGCGCGTCTTGGCCTGCGTCATGTAGCGCAGCTTGATCCGCTTGCCCTGCGGCGCCGGGGGAGGATGCGCCTCCATCATGCCCGACAGCCAGCGGTTGAGCTGTGCCGTGCTCACGCGGCGGTTCCACGTCTCGTAGGCCCGCATGATGGCGTCGTGCAGACGGTCAAGGCCCCGTCCGGTCTTGGCGCTGACCGTGATCAGCGGCGCACCGCGCAGTTGCGGGAGCAGACGCTCAAAGCTTTCCTTAAGCTCCTTCAGTTTGGCCTGACGGTCTTCCTCGATGTCCCACTTGTTGACGGCGACGACGACCGCGCGGCCTTCACGCTCAGCCAGATCGGCAATGCGAAGGTCCTGCTGTTCGAAAGGGATTTCGGCGTCCAGCAGGACAACGACAACTTCGGCAAACTTTACGGCGCGCAACCCGTCCGAGACGCTGAGTTTCTCCAGCTTTTCCTGCACCTTGGCCTTCTTGCGCATGCCTGCAGTGTCAAAGATGCGCATCGGCACACCGTTCCAATCGGTGCGCAGGGAAATGGCGTCACGGGTAATTCCGGCTTCGGGGCCGGTCAGCAGACGGTCTTCGCCAAGGATCTGGTTGATCAGCGTTGATTTACCGGCATTCGGGCGCCCCACGACGGCGACCTGCAGGGGCTTGGCGCGGGTCGGCATGGGAATGGCATCGTCATCCGCCTCTTCGGCTTCCTCTTCGCTCAAGTCCACATCGGTTTCTGGAGCATCGTCCTGCGCGCGTTCGGCGAATTGATCCGCAAGCGGCATCAGAACGGTGTAAAGGTCATGCAGCCCTTCGCCATGCTCTGCCGACAGGCTGATGGGATCGCCCAGGCCCAATGAATAGGCCTCCAGCACGCCTGCCTCACCTGCCTTGCCCTCCGCCTTGTTCGCGGCAAGGATCACATGAGCGGAGCGTTTGCGCAGGATGTCGGCGAAAAGCTCGTCCGACGGCGTGATCCCGGTACGGGCATCCACCATGAAAAGGCAGACGTCGGCCATATCGACCGCGCGTTCGGTCAGACGGCGCATACGGCCTTGCAGGCTGTCGTCGGTTACTTCCTCAAGTCCAGCCGTATCGATCACCGTAAAGCGCAGATCGGCCAGCTTGGCTGCGCCCTCACGCAGGTCGCGCGTCACGCCCGGCTGGTCGTCGACCAGCGCCAAACGCTTGCCCACAAGGCGGTTGAACAGCGTGGACTTGCCCACGTTCGGACGGCCCACGATGGCGAGGGTGAAAGACATCAGCTAGCTCCAAGGCCCCCATGGGGCGAAATCAGACCCGGCCTTTAGACCATTTCGCAGTCAACGGAAAGCGAGCAATTGGCCCTTACGCGATACGATATAGAGCGTGCCGCCTGCCACGACAGGTGCGGTTGTTGCCCCTCCGGGTATCTCAGTGGTGCCGGTCAGCGCCCCATTGGTCGGATCAAAGCTGCGCAGCACATCGTCTGAAGAGGCGACCAGAACACGTCCCCCCGCCACTACAGGGCCGTGATGCGCATAGACAGCCGACTGACGGCGCGGACGGTCCTTTGTGAAGTTTGGCAGGGGCACGCCCCAGATGCGGCTTCCGTCCGAGGCATCCATGCGCAGTAGTTCGTTTAGATCGCTGATCACGAAAACCGACCCACCGGCAGGCCAAACCGGTCCGATCGCCCCTTCGCGGGCCGCCCAGATGCTCTCGCCGTTGCCGAGATTGAGCGCCTGCAACCGCCCGGATTGATTGCCCACATAGACGCGGTCTCCGGACACAACCGGAGCGCTGGTCACGTCAGAGATGGAGGACAAGGCGCGACCGGGGCGTCGACCCACAACGGACGTTGTCCATCGCGACAGTCCGCCACGGCGAAACACCGCCTGAACCTCGCCGGAGCCATAGGCAAAGATGGCCAGTTCGTTGGTCAGCGCAGGGGCAGGAGCGCCAAGAACGTTGTTGATGCTGCTGGTGCCGCCGGTTTGCCAGGCGATGCGGCCACTGGACTTTTCAACGGCCCAGCCGGTGTCATCCCCTGCCGTCAAGTAGATGAGATCACCATAGATCGTAGGGGTGCCCGTGCCGGACGCGTCAAGGTCCTGGGACCAACGCACACCGCCAGTCTCAACATCCAGAGCCGCCAGCACACCATACCCGACAGTGGCATAAAGCGTGTCGCCCTCAACCGCGAGCCCGCCGCCGGAGCCTTGGCCTTCGCGGTCGCTTACCGGGGTGAGATCACGGGTCCAGAGCGTGGCACCGGATGTCGAGGTCGCGGTCACCTGTGCGCCTGCATCCAAAGTGAAAACACGGCCACTCGCCACAACAGGATCGGCTGTGATGCGGAACTTGCGGCTGTCCCCGTCACCGATGTCCGCCGACCAGGCAAGTTGGGGGTTGGCGCGCAACGCCGGATGACTGACGCGGTACTCGGCGGTGCCCGTCGTGTGGGTCCAGCTCGTGTTGTTCACGGCAGGACCAAGGGATATCGGCAGGCTGATGTTCTCACCGCTGCTCTCGCCCTCAAGCGGGGCGATCAGCTCGGGCGTTTGCAGGACCGAACGGACATCCTCGCGCTCACCAGGCAGAAATATCTGGCGTTCATTGCAGGCTGAAAGCAGCAGAATGGCCCCAAGCAGTCCGGCACCCATTGCCCTCCCCCTGAGAATTGCTGGATGGATCATGGCCCTGCTCACTTCTTTTTTTCGCTCTTCTGGCCTTGGAGGCCTTGGATCAATTATCTTGGGCAGTGCCGCTATTCGCCCCCAGACCCGGTATGTCTGCAAGCTCAGGCTCCCCACCCAGCGCCACAATCACCTGTAGGGCGCGCTGTTGCAAGTCTGTGGTGACCTCCGCATCCGCGAGGATGGATTGATAGCGATCAATCGCGGCCTGTGGATCGTTATTCTCAATATCGATCAGCGCCAGTTGTTCGGTTGCGAGCAACCGGAAAGCGCCGCCGGGCTGCGCCATGACCTCAAGCGCCTGCCTGCGTTCTGCGACCGGTGCGTCCGTACCCTGCAGCGTGATCGCCTTGAATTGTGCAAGTTGGCGATAAATCGCCGGTACTTCGCCATTCACCGCAAGTGCATTCAGTGTTTCGACTGCCGCGGCCTTATCCCCGGCTTCTGTCTGCTCTGCCGCTTTCATCAGGCTCAGCACAGCTGCCGATGTGGCCGTGCCCGGCTCGATCCGGTCCAGTGCCTCGGCCCGTGTTTCGCTGTCATTGGCCGCCAAGGCGGCGAGCATCGCATCGCCCAGCGCTTCGGCTTCTGCCCGCGCTTGGGCCTTACGATACTCAGAAAATGCGGCGCCACCGACAATTGCCAGAATCGCCAGCACGGCAATCCAACCGTAGCGGCGCAGCAGTTGGTAAAGACGGTCGCGCCGGACCTCTTCATTGACCTCTTCGACAAAGCTGTCGGTATTGCTCATGTACTCTGCCCCTGACGCCCGGCGGTTTTGACCCTCTTACCCCGCTACATAGGGCAAGCCAAGACCCTCAACAGGCTGCTTTGCTCAAGAATGTGGCAGCTCAGCAGGCTATGTAAAAAAACATCACATCTAAACTAGTCAGTTCAGATATCATACACTACATAGAGCGAAATGACGCCGGGGCATGCCCCGGCCTTTCCCGGCGCGAGGTATCGCTATGCGTATTTTCTCAATCCTGGCCGCTCTGATTGTGACGGTCCTTCTGGCGATGTCGATCCTCGCCCGTCCTCAATTGCTGGCGCTTTTTGGCGGCGCTGGGCAGGGCGCAGCAGCCGAAGCCCCCCAGGAAGTGACGGAGGCGGCAACCGAAGTGCCTGAGGACACAGGGGAACTTGTGAAGGTTCAGGTGCGAAAGCTGATCGGTGAGCAGGTCGACAGCGCGGTGATCCTGCGCGGTGAGACAGAAGCCGCGCGTCAGGTCGATGCCCGCTCAGAGACATCCGCAATCGTGGCATCCGCGCCCTTGCGCAAAGGGGCGCAGGTTGAAGCGGGCGAAGCGCTATGTGTTCTGGACCCCGGCACGCGGCAGGCTGCCTTGGAAGAGGCCCGCGCGCGCCTGAACGAAGCAGAATCCCGCGTTCCCGAAGCGGCAGCAAGGCTGGAAGAGGCTCAATCCCGGCTGGCCGAAGCTGAGATCAGTCAAAACGCGGCCTCGCGGCTGAACGAGGATGGCTTTGCTTCGACCACGCGTCTTGCGTCGGCAGATGCGGCGGTGGCGGCGGCGAAAGCCGGTGTCAGCTCCGCAACTGCTGGGTTGCGCGGTGCGCGGTCCGGCATCGAATCTGCTACCGCCGCCGTTGCGGTCGCAGAGAAGGAAATTGAGCGGCTGACCATTTCCGCCCCGTTCAGCGGACTGCTGGAAAGTGACACCGCGGAACTGGGCAGCCTGCTGCAGCCCGGCGCGCTTTGCGCCACGATCATTCAACTAGATCCAATCAAGCTGGTGGGCTTTGTACCTGAAACCGAAGTGAACCGCGTGAGCCTCGGCGCCGTTGCGGGTGCGCGTCTTGCCGCTGGCGGCGAACAAGTGCGTGGCAAAGTGACCTTTCTTTCACGCTCCGCTGACCCCGAAACACGGACATTCCGCGTTGAGATCGAAGTCCCCAACGCCGATCTGAAAATCCGCGATGGCCAGACGGCGGAAATCGCGATCTCTTCTGCAGGCGTCAAGGCGCACCTTTTGCCACAGTCGGCGCTGACGCTGAACGATGATGGCACACTGGGTGTCCGACTGGTCGACAAGGATGCCATTGTGTCCTTTGCGCCCATCGAAGTCATGCGCGATACCACACAGGGCATCTGGGTGACCGGCCTGCCGGATGAGGCGGATGTGATCGTGGTCGGGCAGGAATACGTCACGGCTGGTGTCAAGGTTGCGCCGACTTGGCGGGAGGTCACCCAATGACCGGCATCGTCGATTGGGCTGCGGGCCGTGCCCGCATGGTCATGGCATTCATCCTGCTGAGCCTTGTGGTGGGCGGATATTCCTATTCGACCCTGCCAAAGGAGGGTGAGCCGGATATCGAAATCCCGGCGCTCTTTGTTTCGGTGCAGTTTCCCGGCATTTCTGCCGCGGACAGTGAAACCCTGCTTGTCAAACCCATGGAGACAGAGCTGGCTGATCTTGACGGTTTGAAAACGATGACCGGCACCGCGGCAGAGAATTATGCGGGCATTGCGCTGGAATTCGAATTTGGATGGGACAAGACCAAGATCATGGCCGACGTGCGTGATGCCATGTCCACGGCAGAATCGCAGTTCCCGGACGGCTACGAGAAATATTCGATCAACGAGATCAACTTTTCCGAATTCCCCATCATCATCGTGAACCTGACCGGACCGGTGCCAGAACGGACGATGGCGCGGATTGCGAAGAACCTGCAGGATGATCTTGAAGCGCTTGATTCCGTGCTTGAAGCCGGGCTTGCGGGCAACCGCGATGAGATGCTGGAAGTCGTGATCGACCCGTTGCGGCTCGAAGCCTACAACGTGACCGCTGGCGAACTGATCAATGTGGTGCAGAATAACAACCAGCTTATTGCTGCTGGTGAGGTAGACAGCAACCAGGGCACGTTTGCCGTCAAGATCCCATCCTCCTTTGACGAGGCGCGGGATGTCTATGCGCTGCCAGTTAAGACCAATGGCGACCGGGTCGTCACCCTTGGCGATCTGGCCGAGATCAACCTGACCTTTGAAGACCGCGAAGGCACGGCACGGTTCAACGGCGAAAAGACGCTGGCGTTGCAGGTGGTCAAACGCAAGGGCTTCAACCTGATCGACACCTCCGAGCGTGTGCAGGAGGTTGTGGAGGCCAGTGCCGCTGATTGGCCTGAAGGCCTGCAGGCTGCCGTGACGGTTGGTACGTCGAACGACCAAAGCCGCGTGGTGAACTCCATGGTCCAGCAGTTGCTGGGTTCGGTCTTTACGGCCATCGCTCTGGTGATGATCGTGGTGCTTGCCGCTCTTGGTATTCGCGCCGCGCTGCTGGTGGGTTTCGCAATCCCCACCTCTTTCCTGCTTTGTTTTGCATTCCTGGCATTGATGGGCATCTCGGTGTCAAACATCGTGATGTTCGGTCTGATCCTGGCCGTCGGGATGCTGGTCGACGGGGCGATCGTTGTGGTGGAATACGCCGATGCCCGCCAGCAACAGGGCGAAGGGCCGATGCAGGCCTATGTCTCGGCCGCCAAGCGCATGTTCTGGCCCATCATCTCGTCCACTGCGACAACGCTCTGCGCCTTTCTTCCGATGCTGTTCTGGCCCGGTGTGCCGGGGGAATTCATGGGCATGCTGCCTGTAACGCTGATCTTCGTCCTGTCAGCTTCGCTGGTGGTGGCGCTGGTCTATCTGCCGGTGATGGGCGGTGTGACCGGGCGGCTGGAGCGCTGGATGGCCGACAGAATGGACGCCATCGCCGCACTGCGCTGGTATCTGCATCCGCTGCTTTTCCTGATCGCGGCGGCGATGGTGGCGGTGCCGATGATCTTCATGCAACCGCTCTTTGACGTGATCGGTGCCCGCTTTGCCGTCATGGACGGCCTTGATATTCTGGGCTCGGTCATCCCGACCTTCGCGGTCGTCTTCCTCTGCGTTGTGGCGCTTTGCGCGCTGGTGTCGGTTGGAATTGCGGGCGTAATGTTGGCGCTTCTGGCCTTCTTTGGTGTCTTCAAGCGCCTTGGTCGGGGCGGTCGCTGGGTCGCATCGAAAATTTTCCGCAAAGAGCCGGACCGCATCGAGGCAGGCTATCGCCGCAATGGCTTTGGCCGCTTCATCTCTGGCATCGTCGGCAACCCGGTGATGCCACTGGTGGTCGCGGGCGTGGTATTCGTCTTTGTCGGCACGATCATGATCTTTTTTGGCAACAACTCCCGTGGTGTCGAATTCTTTGTTGAATCCGAGCCAGAGCAGGCCATCGTCTATGTTCTGGCACGCGGCAACCTGTCGCTTGAGGAGAAAGACGCGCTGCTTCAACAGGCCGAAGAGATCGTGCTGGATCACCCTGGTATCCAGACCGCCTTTGCTTTTGCGGGCGAAGGGGGCTTGAACAGCAATACCGGCGGCGCCCAGGCCCCCAAAGATAGCGTGGGACAAATCCAGCTTGAGACGATCCCATGGGAGGATCGGCCCAACAAGAGTACGCCGCTTTTCACAGTGCCGTTTCTCAACTTCACCGTGAACCGCGACGTTCAGGACCCGGCCTTTGACGGCGACGTGGTGCTGGCGGACCTGACAGAGCAGCTTTCCGAGCTTCCCGGTATCCGCATCGAAATCCTGAACCTTTCGCGCGGACCTGCCTCGGGCAAGCCGGTGCATCTGCGACTGAAGTCTGACAGCTACTCAGATCTGTTGGCTGCTGCGGCCATGGCACGTCAGAAGTATGAAGAAACCCCAGGCCTGACCCTGATTGAGGACACGCGTCCCCTGCCCGGCATTGACTGGCAGATCGACGTGGACGTGGAAAAAGCGGGCCGTTACGGCGCAGATGTGGTCACTGTGGGCGCGATGGTCCAGCTTGTCACACGCGGTATCCTGCTGGATACGATGCGTGTCGACACCTCGGATGAAGAGATCGAGATTCGCGTGCGCCTGCCTGAGGAAGACCGCGTGCTGTCGACACTCGACACGCTCAAGGTTCGGACCAGCGACGGGCTGATACCGCTGAGCAATTTCATCACCCGTACGCCGGTGCCGAAACTGGCCGAAATCAACCGCATCGATCAGGAGCGCCACCTTGACGTCAAAGCCGATGTTCTGCCCGGCCTTGTCAAAGTGGTTGAGACGACCCGTGTTGATGGCGCAGAGGTGCAGACAACGTTGGCCACTTTGCGTCCGTCAGGGGCTGACGGCGATGTGACAGCGCTGGACGGTAGCACCTACAAGGTACTGGATCGCACGTCCGATGGTGTGGGCGTGGACCTGCAGGCGGGTGTGCGCGACAGCAGCCTGCGATTGCTTCCCGTAAACGCCAATGAGCGCATTGCCGAGCTGACCAAATGGCTCGATGAAAAGCCATTCCCGCTTGGCGTCACAACCGAATGGACCGGCGATCAGGAAGATCAGGCGGAAAGCCAGGCCTTCCTCAGTTCCGCCTTCACCGCCGCACTGGGCCTGATGTTCATCATCCTGCTGGCGCAGTTCAATTCATTCTACAATGCGGTGCTTGTTTTGCTTGCGGTGGTTCTGTCCACAACCGGCGTGTTGATCGGGATGCTGGTTATGGACCAGACGTTCTCGATCATCATGACCGGGACGGGGATCGTCGCTCTGGCAGGGATTGTGGTGAACAACAATATCATCCTGATCGATACCTATCAGGAATACGAAAGGTACATGCCGCGGATCGAGGCGATCATCCGCACCGCACAAGCCCGAATCCGGCCTGTCTTGCTGACCACGATCACCACTATGGCAGGCCTTGCGCCGATGATGTTCGGGCTGAGCCTGAACTTTGCCGAGGGCGGCTATACCATCGACAGCCCGACAGCACTTTGGTGGAAGCAACTGGCCACGGCAGTGGTCTTTGGCCTTGGCATTGCAACGGTGCTGACGCTCTTGGTGACACCATCGATGCTGGCCATCCGGGTCTGGGCGACAACCTATATCCGGTGGATTGCGCGCCTTTTGGCGAAGATGTCGCTGGGTCGGGCAAGCCGGGCGGCCCGCGACTGGGCGCTACAGCGCGACGCGCGGCGGGCACGTGCAGATGAGATCATCTGGGACATGGACACACTGCCAGCTCCGCCCATGGCAAAGCCACAGCTGTCAGCAGCGGAATGATACCGATCAAGCGGATGTGAGGGGGCACCCCCTCGCATCCCTTGGCTTTTGGTCTACTCTTGGCTCATGACCAAAAGGAGATCATATTATGCTGCGTTCGACCCTTCTTGCTGCCGTTTTGACAGCCACTGCCCTGCCTGCTTGGACCGCTGAGATGATCCACAAGGTCAGCCCCCACTCCGTCACGGTCACGATGGACCGCCTGACAGCGGCGGTCGAAGGCGCAGGTGCAACGGTTTTTGCCCGCGTTGATCATGCAGCAGGTGCCGCGAAGGTCGATATGGAGCTACGTCCCACGGAGCTGTTGATCTTCGGCAACCCCAAGCTTGGCACGCCTGCGATGCAGGATGGGCAGACCGCCGGGCTGGACCTGCCCTTGCGCGTTTTGGCCTACGCGGACGGTGAAGGCGTGGTGCACGTGACGTACCATGACCCGGCTGGACTGGCGGAGGCCCACGGGTTGCCAGCCGATGCAAAGTACATCCAGATGATGACAGGTGCCCTCGACAAGCTGACATCAAAAGCGATTGCGGCGGAGTGACGTCACCTTCACCGGCCAGAGAAGTGCCAAGACTATTGCAATAGTCTTGGCACCCTTCAGTCTTTGGGTGGGTCGCCTTTGCCGCGTTCCTCAGAACTCAAGCCGGCCCACCACTCCGCGTAGACGCTGTTTTTGGGATGTTTGCCACCCTCATCGGGAGTGCCGTCCGTCCACCAGACGGGCCCGCGTTCGCCCAGCCGTCGCTTTGCTTCATCGACACGCACGCGTGCCGCTTTGACCGCCTCTTCACTCTTCGCATCCCGCACCGCGCGCCGCGCCTGCATCAGCGCCTTGACCGCAGCGCGCCGGGCGCTGTCATCCAGCGAAGGATCCGTGCAGCGCCAGAGCCTGCCTTTGGAGACAAAGAAGTGACCGTCCGGCGTGCGCGGATAGTCCTTGCCTCTGCTCACGCCGCGTCTTCGGACTGCTGACGGTGCCAAAGCTGGGCATAGCGCCCGTCTTTGGCCAGCAGCTCCTCATGACGGCCCTGCTCGATGATCTCGCCCTGCTCCAGCACCACGATACGATCCGCATCCGCAATGGTAGAGAGCCGGTGCGCGATGGTCAGGACCGTGCGCCCCTCCCCTGCCCGCATCAAAGCGTCCTGGATGTCGCTTTCGGTCTCGCTGTCCAGCGCCGAGGTCGCCTCGTCCAGCAAAAGGATCGGCGGGTTCTTTAGGAGCGTGCGTGCGATGCCGACGCGCTGTTTCTCGCCACCAGAAAGCTTCAACCCACGCTCGCCGACAGTCGTGTCGTAGCCATCTGGCAAACCTTTGATGAAATCATGTATCTGCGCATCCCGCGCTGCCGCCTCAATGTCCGCCTGTGTCGCGCCATCGCGCCCATAGGCGATGTTGTAACCAATGGTATCATTGAACAGCACGGTATCTTGCGGCACCACACCGATGGCCTGATGCAGACTGTTCTGGGTCACGTCCCGCACATCCTGCCCATCGATCCGCAAGGCTCCCCCATCGACGTCGTAGAAGCGGAACAAAAGCCGCCCGATGGTTGACTTGCCCGACCCGGTAGAGCCGACAATGGCCACCATCTCGCCCGGTTTGGCCTCCAACGTGATGCCCTTCAGGATCGCGCGCTCCGGATCATAGCCAAAACGCACATCGTTAAGCGTGATATGCCCGCCAGAGACCTTGAGCGCGGGTGCGCCGGGTTTGTCCGTGATCTCGGCTGGTTGTTCGAGCAAGCCAAACATCTGGCCCATGTCCACCAGCGCCTGTCTGATCTCACGATAGACGGTCCCAAGAAAATTCAGCGGCACAGTGATCTGCACCATGTAGGCGTTGACCATGACGAAATCGCCGACCGTCAAAGTGCCGTTCTGTACACCTATCGCAGCCATAACCATGACGGCAACCAAACCGCAGGTGATCAGGAAGGACTGCCCGAAGTTCAGGAAAGCAAGGCTCAGGCTGGTCTTGATGGCTGCATCTTCATAGCCCGCCATGGCGCTGTCATAACGGTTCGCCTCACGCGCCTCGGCTCCGAAATACTTCACCGTTTCGTAGTTCAGCAGACTGTCGATGGCCTTTTGATTGGCATCGGTATCCGCTTCGTTCATCTGACGTCGCTGGCGTACCCGCCATTCGGTGACCGAGAACGTAAACCAGACGTAAAGGCCAATGGTGACCGCAACGACCAGCAAATAGGACCAGTCAAACAGGATGGTCAGCACAACGCCGATCATCAGCAGTTCAAGGATCAGCGGTCCGATATTGAACAGCAGGAACCGCAGCAGGAACTCAACGCCCTTCACCCCACGCTCAATGATCCGGCTGAGCCCACCGGTCTTGCGCGTGATGTGGTAGCGCATGGACAGCTTGTGGATGTGCTCAAAGGTTTCAAGTGCCAGCATCCGCAAGGCACGCTGGCCAACACGTGCGAAAATGGCATCCCGCAATTGCTGGAATCCGACGGTCATCAGCCGCGCCATGCCGTA
>CAYUSM010000078.1:0-9568 GCA_964447345.1 uncultured Sulfitobacter sp.
GCGACCGGTTCATCGAGATCTGGAACATCGTTTTCATGCAGAACGAGCAGTTCGAAGATGGGTCAATGACCCCGCTCGACATGCAATCCATCGACACCGGCATGGGCCTGGAACGGATCGGCGCATTGCTGCAGGGCCAGCATGACAATTATGAGACTGACACCATGCGCGCCCTGATCGAAGCAAGCGGGCATGCGCTGTCGCTTGATCCCTTTGGGGAGGGCAATGTGCACCACCGGGTGATCGCGGATCACCTGCGCTCAACCTCCTTCCTGATTGCGGATGGGGTGATGCCGTCGAACGACGGACGTGGCTATGTGCTGCGCCGGATCATGCGCCGCGCGATGCGCCACGCACACCTCTTGGGCGCCAAAGATCCTTTGATGTATCAATTGGTCCCAGCGCTTGTTCAGCAGATGGGCAGTGCCTACCCGGAACTGGGGCAGGCTCAGACATTGATCAGCGAAACGCTGAAGTTGGAAGAGACGCGGTTCAAGCAAACGCTGGATCGTGGATTGAAACTGTTGGAGGATGAAGTTGCCGGGTTGCCAGCGGATGCTGATCTGCCCGGAGAAGCGGCTTTCAAGCTTTATGACACTTACGGCTTCCCGCTTGACTTGACACAGGACGCACTGCGCGAGCAGGGGCGTGGTGTGGACACCGAAGGCTTTGACGCAGCCATGGCAGAGCAGAAAGCCAAGGCACGCGCCGCATGGGCCGGGTCGGGCGAAGCGGCGGATGCGACAGTCTGGTTTGATGTGGCGGACAAACACGGGACCACAGATTTTCTGGGCTACGAGCTTGAAACTGCTGAAGGGCAAATCACTGCGATTGTCGTTGGTGGCGCATTGGCGGACGCGGCCAAGGTGGGCGATGAGGTCCAGATCGCCCTGAACCAGACGCCATTCTATGCCGAATCCGGTGGTCAGGTTGGCGACACCGGCGTGATCAGCACGGAGAGCGGCAAGATCGAAGTGACCGACACACGCAAGACTGCGGGCGTCTTTGCGCATATTGGCAAAGTCGTTGAGGGCAAGGTTGAGATGGGGCAGGCGGCTGTTCTGGAGGTTGACCATGCGCGGCGCACGAATATCCGGGCAAACCACTCTGCGACGCATTTGCTGCATGAAGCGCTGCGCGGCGCGCTGGGAGACCATGTGTCACAGCGCGGTTCATTGAACGCAGCTGACCGTCTGCGGTTTGACTTCAGTCATGGCAAGGCCCTGTCACTGGAAGAGCTTGAAAAGGTAGAAGCGGAGGTCAACGCGTACATTCGCCAGAACGCGCCGGTTGAGACGCGGATCATGACGCCAGACGACGCGCGCGCTCTGGGAGCACAAGCGCTCTTTGGTGAGAAGTATGGTGATGAGGTGCGTGTGGTCTCCATGGGGGCTGAAGATGGCTCCGGCAAAGGCACCGACGGCAAGACATATTCAATTGAGCTTTGTGGCGGAACCCATGTGACGCGCACCGGCGATATTGGTGCCTTTGTAACCCTGGGAGACAGCGCTAGCAGCGCTGGCGTGCGGCGGATCGAGGCCCTGACGGGACAGGCAGCGATGGACTACTTACGCGGTCAGGATCACCTTTTGGCGCAGACAGCGCTGGATTTGAAAGCGACGGCAGCGGATGTGCCTGCGCGTGTCAAAGCGCTGATGGATGAGCGCAAGGCGCTGTCGAATGAGGTCGCACAGCTTCGGCGTGAGCTGGCAATGGCCGGCGGTGGCGCGGCGGTGCCTGAGGCCAAGGATGTTGACGGCACGAAGTTCGTGGCACAGGTGTTGCAGGGTGTGACGGGCAAGGACCTTCCGGCACTGGTGGACGAGCACAAGGCCAACCTTGGCTCCGGCGCTGTTCTGCTGATTGCGGATACCGGCGGGAAAGCAGCGGTTGCCGGTGGTGTGACCAAGGATTTGACAGACAAGGTTTCCGCCGTGGATATCGTCAAGGCCGCTGTTGCAGAATTGGGTGGCAAAGGTGGCGGCGGCCGTCCTGACATGGCGCAGGGTGGCGGGGCATCTGCCGAAAATGCCGAGGCTGCAATTGCGGCCGCTGAAAAAGTCTTGGGAGGATAGACGATGGGTGCGCTTTGGATTGCACATGTGACCGTGACGGATGAAGAGGCGTACAAAAAGTACGCCGCGGGTGCGACGGTCGCGATTGCAGAGCACGGCGGCGAGTTCATTGCACGAGGTGGCCGTTACGTGCAGCTTGAGGGCAAAGAGCGCCCCAGGAACGTTGTTGCACGGTTCCCGGATGTTGAGACGGCTGAAAAGTGCTATCATTCAGACGCTTATCAGGCGGCATTGGAGCATGCGCGCGGTGCTTCCGAACGAGAATTGCTGATCGTCGAAACGACGGAATAGGGCAATCAAGTGTACTTAAAAGTAGACCGCCTCGTAGGCTTTCCGGGGCGTTCGTACTTTAGGGCAAGAAGTCCTTAGCTGGCCTTAGCCATCCGCTTGCGTTCATGCGGATCAAGGTACCGCTTGCGCAACCTGATTGCATTTGGCGTAACTTCAACCAACTCGTCATCGTCGATATAAGCGATGGCCTCTTCCAACGACAGCGTCATCGGTGTGGTCAGGCGGACCGCCTCATCCGTCCCAGACGCGCGGACGTTGGTCAGCTTCTTGCCCTTAAGCGGGTTCACCTCAAGATCGTTTTCGCGGCTGTGTTCACCAATGATCATGCCTTCGTAAACGTCAGCCTGCGCGCCAATCATCATTTTGCCGCGCTCTTCTAGGTTCCAAAGTGCATAGGCGACGGAGGTGCCTTTCTCCATGGAGATCAGCACGCCTGCACGGCGGCCCGGGATCGGACCCTTGTGGGGTGCCCAGCCATGAAACACACGATTGAGCACACCGGTGCCGCGGGTGTCAGTGAGGAATTCGCCGTGATAGCCGATCAAACCGCGGGACGGCACGTGGGCAACGATACGGGTCTTGCCTGCGCCAGCCGGTTTCATCTCGACCAGTTCACCCTTGCGCGCGCCGGTGATCTTTTCAATCACGGCGCCAGAGTATTCATCGTCCACATCAATGGTCGCCTCTTCAATGGGTTCGTGGCGCACGCCGTCGATCTCCTGAAAAAGAACCTGCGGACGCGAGATGCTCAGTTCAAACCCCTCGCGGCGCATGTTTTCAATCAGGACACCCATCTGCAATTCGCCGCGGCCCGCGACTTCAAAGGCTTCGCCGCCGGGAGTGTCGCTAACTTTGATCGCGACGTTTGATTCCGCTTCTTTCAGCAGCCGTTCGCGAATGACGCGAGACTGCACCTTTTTGCCGTCGCGCCCTGCCAGAGGGGAATCGTTGATCCCGAAGGTGACCGTGATGGTCGGCGGATCGATGGGCTGCGCGGGGATGGCTTCGGTGACGGATGTATCGGCGAGCGTATCGGCCACGGTGGCTTTCGCCATACCTGCGATCGAGACGATATCGCCAGCCTCTGCCACTTCGATGGTTGTTTGTTCCAGCCCCCTAAAGGCAAGGATCTTCGTCGCCCGGAAGGTCTCGATCAGCGTGCCGTCACGGGTCATCGCCTTAATGCTCTGACCTGATTTCAGCGTTCCGGATTCCACACGGCCCGTCAGCATGCGACCCAGAAACGGGTCGGCGCCGAGCGTCGTTGCCAGCATGGTGAAAGGCTCTTCACGCCGTGCAAGCTGTGCCGGTGCCGGGACATGTTCAATGATCAGATCAAAGAGTGCGTCCAGATTTTCGCGTGGGCCATCAAGCTCATGATCTGCCCAGCCAGACCGGCCGGAAGCGTACATGGACGGGAAATCGAGTTGCTCATCGGTCGCGTCCAGATTGGCAAAAAGGTCAAAGCATTCGTCCAGCGCGCGATCCGGCTCTCCATCCGGTTTGTCGACCTTGTTGACGACAACAATGGGGCGCAGCCCCAGTTTCAGGGCTTTGGACGTCACGAACTTGGTCTGGGGCATCGGGCCTTCGGCGGCATCAACCAGCAACACCACACCGTCAACCATGGACAGGATGCGTTCCACTTCCCCGCCAAAGTCAGCGTGACCGGGTGTGTCGACGATATTGATCCGCGTACCTTTCCACTCGACGGAAGTGGGTTTGGCAAAGATGGTGATCCCGCGTTCACGCTCAAGATCATTGCTGTCCATTGCGCGCTCGGTGGTCGCCTGATTTTCGCGGTACGTGCCTGATTGCTTCAGCAGTTCGTCGACCAGAGTGGTCTTGCCGTGGTCGACGTGTGCGATGATTGCGATGTTGCGCAGGTCCATGGGATCAGCCTTTGTCAGGAAGTTGGGCAGCGCTTACCGTGCAGGCGCAGCAAAGGCCAGAAGAAAAGCGCCTTAGCTTGCCGCCGCCTGCTCCTTGTCTTGCGAGTGGTCATCGCGGTCTCGGTCACGGGTTAGGGAAAGTGGCTCTTTGAATGTCATCGTCCGATAGGGGAACGGTATTTCGATCCCGGCCTCGTCCAATGCACGTTTGACCGCAGCAACAACCTTGTCGCGGCTTGAGCGGATGTCGATGGGCCGCGAGCCGGTCCACCATGTGACCTCGAAATTGATCGAACTGTCCGCAAACTCCTGCGCGAAAATCTCCACATCGCGTACATCATCACGCACTGCATCTACGCTGCGCACGGCGTTGGCGATCACCTCCCGTGCCTTGTCGACGTCTTCATCGTAGGCCACGCCACATATGACCGTCGTGCGTCTGACATCCTTGGCTGTGCGGATGGTCACCGGATTCTTGAAGAACATGGCATTTGGGGCGACGACCAATTGACCGTCGGTCTGCCGGACATGGGTATCTCTGATGGTGATCTCCTCGACCTGACCTTCGATGTCTTCGCAATCGATGTAATCATCGATGGAAAAGGGTTCTCTGAGGAGCAGTAGAACACCGGCCAGGAAGTTTTCGAACACATCTTTGAATGCAAAACCAATGGCGACCCCGCCAACGCCAAGTGCAGTCAGAGCCCGGCCAGGCGTAATGGTCGGGAAGGCAATCGTGACAGCGATCAATACACCAAAGAGCCAAATGCCGACGGTTGCGAGCATCAGGATGACATCCACGAGGGCGCGACGCATCCGGGCCTGCCTGAGCATGCGGGGCAGGATCCAGTTGACGATCTTGACGACCACCCAGACGAACACCAGAAAAACGACCGCAAGGATGAGCTGCGGCAGAACCTTCCAGAAGCCTGTTGCATAGGCTTCAAGTTGGTCACGCAGGGGAGCCGGGAGTGTGTCCCAGATCGAAGTCAGGAAGTCAGTCATACCTGTCGAACGCCTGACACCCCTATGTGTTCCGCTCTAGTGAGTGGCCGAGCTTGAATAGAGGTGGATGATCAGGATGCCTCCGATGATCATCGCAAGTCCAAGAAGCGCTGGCAGATCAAGCTTTTGACCAAACAATACATAGCCAATGGCTGCGATCAGGACGATGCCAAGGCCTGACCAGATCGCATAGACAATACCGACCGGCATGTACCTCAGCGCGACGGACATGCAATAGAATGACAGCCCGTAGAACAAAACCACACCGATGGACGGCCAAAGCCGTGTGAACTGCTGTGATGCCTGCAGGGCCGTGGTGCCCATCGTTTCAGTCAGGATGGCGAAGAAGAGCCAGATGTAGTGGGTCGGCATGTGATCCCTTTCAAAGCGGCAGGGCGGTCGTGTCCTTGATCTCTTCCATCACGAAACTGGCAGAGACATCTGACAGGGGCACTTTGCTGATAAGCCTTTGGTAGAGCCTGTCGTATCCGGCCATATCGGCGACCTGGGCACGGATCAAGTAGTCCAGATCACCCGACATCCGGTAAACCCCCATGATTTCCGGGATGCTTTTTGTCGCGGCAGAAAACGCCTTCAACCAATCCGCCGCATGTGAACTTGTGCGTATCTGGATGAACACCGTCAGCGAAAGGCCCAGCTTCTCGGCGTCCAACAAGGTCACGCGCCCCTTGATCACGCCCGCTTTTTCCAATGCGCCGATGCGGCGCCAACAGGCGTTGCGCGACAGGCCGACCGCATCCCCAATTGCATCAAGGGATTTCCCCGCGTCCCGCTGCAGCTCCGTAAGAATTCGACGATCTATATTGTCTAACTGTCTCATAGATACGTACTTCTATGGGAATTATTCCCATGATCAAGGCGTTGACCTCAAGATTTGGGAAAACATCACCCGACAGTTTGCGTAGGCTGTATCAAATCATCCTCGATACGGAGAGAAATCCATGTTTGCCCGCGTATTCCTCGACCACCCCGCCAAAGTCGACGAAACCTTCTTTCAGCACATGCTGTTTGCGATGAAGTTTTCGGCGCTTTTGTTCATGGCCGCTGGCGCGGCACTTGTGCATGCCATCATTCCCTGCCTTTTTGAACGAACCGCCAGCACCATCATTGCGCAGCTTTACGAACGCACGCACAACCGCGGCAGATAACCATGTGCAGATGGGCCGCCTGGCAGGGAAGACCGCTTTTCCTGAGTGAGATACTGACCGCGCCTGAACACTCGTTGATCCACCAGTCTCGTGATGCGAGCGAGTGCAAGACCGCCATAAATGCGGATGGGTTTGGGCTTGCCTGGTACGACAAACGCCCAACGCCGGGGCTTTATCGGGACGTCTATCCAGCGTGGTCCGATACCAACCTGCGCTCCCTCGCTGAACAGGTGCAGGCCCGGCTTTTTATGGGACATGTGCGCGCCTCAACCGGCACAGCCACCAGCCGCAATAACTGCCATCCCTTCGTTCAGGGGCGCTGGAGCTTTATGCACAACGGACAGGTTGGCGGGTTTGAACACTTCCGAAAATCTGCCGACATGATGATTGATGATGTCTATTACGCGCACCGCAAGGGAGCGACGGACAGCGAAGCGATCTTTCTTGTCGCCTGCGGGCTGGGACTTGATCGCAACCCAAAACGAGCGTTGGAGCGCGCGGTTGCACAGTTCGAAGAGAAATCCCGCCGGATCGGGACGACACCGCATATGCGTATGGCCGCGGCCATGAGCGACGGTGAAACACTTTATGCGGTACGTTATGCGTCGGACGCGCTTGCGCCGTCGCTCTACTACCAATGGAACGAGGTATGGGAAGGGTGGTCAGTCGTCTCAGAACCTTATGAGACCGCAGGCCTCGGATGGACCGAAGTGCCAAAAGGCAGCTTCTGCCGATTCACACCCACCGATGTGGAGATTGAACCCTTCGGGCCTCAAGGGGTCACCCAGAAGGGCATTGCGGCAGAGTAGAAAAGGGCCGCAGACACGCAGCCCTTGTTAGGTTCAGCCCACGAGTGCCTTGTTCAGGTTTTCGTCGATCTTCTCAAGGAAACCCATTGTGGTGAGCCAGCCCTGATCGGGGCCCACAAGCAGTGCGAGGTCCTTTGTCATTTGACCGCTTTCCACAGTTTCAATGATGACCCGCTCCAACGTTTCGGCGAAGTTCATGAGCGGTGCATTATCGTCCAGCTTGGCGCGGTGCTTGAGGCCACCTGTCCAGGCGTAGATCGACGCAATGGAGTTGGTGGAGGTTTCCTCGCCTTTCTGATGCTGCCGATAATGACGCGTCACCGTGCCATGCGCGGCCTCAGCTTCCACAATCTTGCCGTCAGGGGTCATCAGCTGCGATGTCATCAGACCAAGAGACCCGAAGCCCTGCGCAACTGTATCAGACTGGACATCGCCATCGTAGTTCTTGCAGGCCCAGACAAAACCACCGTTCCACTTCATCGCACAGGCCACCATGTCATCAATCAGACGGTGCTCGTACCAGATGCCCTTTTCTTCGAACTGGTCTTTGAATTCCGTCTCGAAAACCTCCTGGAAGATCTCAAGAAAACGCCCGTCGTATTGCTTTAGGATGGTGTTCTTGGTCGACAGATACACAGGCCAGCCAAGGTTCAGCCCGTAGTTTAATGACGCGCGCGCAAAGTCATAAATGGACGCGTCGAGGTTATACATCCCCATGTAAACACCAGATGAGGGTGCGTCATAGACCTCGTGCTCGATCTCCGTGCCGTCCTCACCGAAGAACTTCATCGTCAGCTTGCCCGGACCGGGGAACTTCATATCTGTCGCCTTGTATTGGTCCCCAAATGCATGACGCCCGATCACAATGGGTTTCGTCCATCCCGGCACAAGGCGCGGCACGTTCTTACAGATGATCGGCTGACGAAAGACCACGCCGCCAAGAATGTTGCGGATCGTCCCGTTGGGGGACCGCCACATCTTCTTCAGACCAAATTCCTCGACACGGGCTTCATCCGGCGTAATTGTCGCGCATTTCACGCCGACACCGTGTTCTTTTATCGCTTCAGCGGCGTCGATGGTGATCTGGTCTTCGGTCTCGTCCCGCGCTTCGATGCCCAGATCGTAGTACTTCAGATCAATGTCGAGGTAAGGCAGGATCAGCTTTTGCTTGATGAAATCCCAAATGATGCGGGTCATTTCATCCCCGTCGAGCTCAACAACGGGGTTGTCTACCTTGATCTTGGACATGCGGCATTCCTTTGGTGAATTGGCTGGTCATCAGCTAGCGCATTCATCAAGGAAAGGAAAGTTGGTATACAAATGTATACCAAGCAGCCAACCAGCATCGCCGGTGGCTGCCCACAGGTCCTTGGGCTCTTAGGCCACAGCCAAGGTTGCGACCCGTGCCCGGCGACGGCGCGACAGAAAGCCCATGCCGCAGAGGGCGGCGAGCAGCAGTGTGACAGAAGCGGGCAGAGGTACGGCCGCAGGGATCGCTGTGATATACTCAAAGGACAAATAGCGCCCTGAGGGGATTGCGACATCATCATGCGTGAAGGTGAATGAAGTCGCGGTCAGGTCAGTGATGGTGACATTGCCAAATGATCGTGTGACATCAATGTCGACCAACTCCTCGCCGTCAGCGAATTCAAGCCCGGAAATGGTCCAGGACACGGAGGTACCGTTCGCCCAGCCACCGCCAAAGCTCTGAGTGGAGCGCAAGCGGAAAGACGTCCCGCCGCGCCAGTTGACATCAAATTGCTGGCTGCCAAAGAAATCACCGTCATAGCCACCGCCGACCGCAACCGTTTGGGGACCCAATCCAGGGTTGGAAATCTGGGGTTCAAGCGTCACGCCGACAGTCACGAAATTTGACGTCAAAGTTGCCGCTTGCGCAAAGGAGGCGCAAAGACTCAGCAATCCGGCTGTGATGATGCTCTTAATGGTTGACATACTCGTGCTCAATTCGAATCAAATTCGCTTCTTACGGGAAGAAGTGCCATTCGATTGAGATGCAAATTAGCCGCGAATATGACGAATTATGGACTTGTGCAGTGGAAGCGAAGCGGCTTTGCGACCAGTGGCATGCGAGAAGGCAGCCACCAAAGTCATACTTACCGGTAATGAGCCGCGAAAAAGTCTCCGATACGGGTTTTCGCATAGGCCCAGAGACTTGGCGCACCGATGGCTATCTTGGTGCCGACACGGGCATGTACCTGTTCTTCGGTCACGTCATAGTCCGTCCAGCTGCCCCCGCCTGACTGCAGGTTCTGCATCGGAGGCTGAAACCGGTCGAGCGATTTGGCGAATTGCGCGGAGGGACTTTC
>CAYUSM010000078.1:9668-12549 GCA_964447345.1 uncultured Sulfitobacter sp.
GCCTCGTTCAGAAACGCGATTTGTTGATCCAACCGCGCCTGCGCGTCCTTAACCATCCCCACCGGCCTGGGTGCGGTGGGCCTGCAAGGTTTGTGCAAGAAACTTCCGGCCCTGATCGTTTGCCATCCGCGTACGGATCGCCGTCAGAAACGCTTCTTCAAGTGTTTGCGACGACGCGCCCAACACATCACCCAGCTTCATAAAGAGCCGGTCTTCACCGGTTTCCTCCTGAACGGCCAGGCATTCTTCGGCCAATTTGTTGGCCATTTCCGTGACGACAGGGTCAGCCATCAGCGCGTGGTCTCCGTGAGGCGCCGCTTCACGTAGTCGGTGGTCGAGTCAATCAGCGTGTCCATGTAGGGCTCTTCAAAGAAGTGACCGGCCCCTTCGACTTCCTGATGCGTGATCGTGATGCCCTTTTGCTCATGCAGCTTGTTGACAAGGCTGACTGTGTCGGCAGGCGGGGCCACGCGGTCTGCCGTGCCATTGATGACCAGACCAGACGAGGGGCAGGGGGCAAGGAAGCTGAAGTCATACATATTTGCCGGTGGCGAGACGGATATGAACCCCGTGATCTCGGGTCGACGCATCAACAGCTGCATGCCGATCCAAGCCCCAAAAGAAAAGCCCGCGACCCAGCAGTGCTTGGAGTTATTGTTCATCGACTGGAGGTAATCGAGAGCGGACGCGGCATCCGACAGTTCACCGATGCCTTGATCATATTCACCTTGACTGCGACCAACACCGCGGAAGTTGAAGCGCAGGACAGTGAAGCCCATGTTATAGAAAGCGTAGTGCAGGTTGTAGACGACCTTGTGGTTCATCGTACCGCCGAACTGCGGGTGCGGGTGCAGCACAATGGCAATCGGTGCGTCGCGTTCCTTTTGGGGATGGTAGCGGCCTTCGAGGCGACCTTCGGGTCCGGGAAAAATGACCTCTGGCATGGGCGTCCTTGCGTCATGGTTCCAAAGCGGCACCGAATAGTTGACGTATTCAGTCGGATACTTTAGAACGGTTCTAATCTTGGCTCCGCTTTCATATGCGGGTTGGTGATTTCATCTATGTGCAACGGTTGCCCGCGTCAATCACGCGGGCAAAATTAGGGAAACCGCGATGAAGCTTTCGACCAAAGGACGCTACGCGATGGTCGCCTTGGCCGACATTGCGCTGCAACCCGGCGATGGGCTGGTGTCCCTCGGGGATATCGCGGAACGTCAGTCGATCTCCCTCCCGTATCTTGAGCAGCTTTTTGTAAAGCTCCGCCGCGCCGATCTGGTCACCTCTGTCAGGGGGCCAGGCGGAGGATATCGGCTTGCCCGGACACCGTCCGAAATTCGGGTCGTCGATATTTTGGGGGCTGTCGATGAGACGGTCGATGCGATGCACAAGGGGGCAGGGGCCTCTGGTGGTGCATCCGGCAGTCGGGCGCAATCGCTCACCAACCGATTGTGGGAGGGGCTGAGCGCCCATGTATATGTATTTCTGCACCAGACCCGCCTGTCTGATGTGATCGCAAATGAGCTGGCACCGTGCCCGGCTGTCCCCAGCCTTTTTGCCGTGGTGGATGACGCATGAGGTTTGATCCATTTGCCGGACAAGCGCGACGACATGATGTACTTGGGCTCCGCCTCAAGGCCCGGAGTTTACCGGAAAGATGAAGACGGGACGCATCTACCTCGATCACAATGCGACCACGCCTTTGCGGGCGGAGGCGCGGAACGCCATGATTGCAGCGATGGATGTCGTGGGTAATCCGTCGTCTGTCCATGCGGAGGGGAGGGCTGCGAAAGCCATCATTGAGAATGCCCGCGCGCAAGTCGCCGAACTTGTGGGGTGCACACGCGCGCAGGTGATCTTTACGAGCAGCGCGACTGAGGCGGCAGCCTTGGCCGTTGCGCAGAAGAAAAGGCATGGTGACGCATTTGTGGCCCTACCAACAGAGCATGACTGCCTGAAGGTCTGGAGTGATGTCGAGCTTCCCTCTGCCTTTGACCGGGACGGGGCCTTTTCCGGCATGTCCACCCTGCCAGAATACGCCTTGTCGGCCGTGTCCGCTGCAAACAGCGAAACAGGCATCATGCTGCCGGATCAGGTCGTCGCCTTCCGCGACAAGGAAACGCAGGCCATCGTTTGCGACATCACGCAGATGGCTGGCAAAACGGCCATCAGATTTGCGGATGACAAGCGCCCTGCCTATGCCATCCTCTCAGCGCATAAGCTTGGCGGGCCAAAAGGGATCGGCGCCCTGATCAACTACACACCTGATGATCCGGCGCCCCTTCTGCGCGGCGGCGGGCAGGAGATGAACCGACGCTCGGGCACTGAGAATGTCATCGGTATTGCTGGATTTGGCGCAGCGGCAGCGGCTGCGGCACAAGATGTGACAAACGGGCGCTGGGAGCAGGTGGCGGAATTTAGAAATATTCTAGAAAACTCTCTTGAGGCTTCCGAAAAGAAGACTATTTTTGTCGGGAAAGGCGCGCCGCGCTTGCCCAACACCTCCTGCATCATTGCCGAAGGTTGGAAAGGTGAGACGCAGGTGATGCAAATGGACCTTGCGGGCTTCGCGATTTCAGCGGGCTCTGCGTGTTCCAGCGGAAAAGTAAAGGCCAGCAGTGTCCTGCAGGCCATGGGGTACTCAGAGGAACAGGCAAGCAGCGCAATCCGTGTGTCGCTTGGGCTGGACACAACAGAAGAAGACGTGACGCGCTTTGCTGATGCATGGCGCGCAAAACGAGACAGACACGCGCAACGGGCCGCCTGAGGGCGCTCATCGTAAAAGGGATCGAGATGTTGGATACGACAATCGCGAATGAAGCCGAAAACGTCAAAGAAGGTGTCGATCAGGAGACCGTCGATGCGGTCCGTGAGGTGGGCGGCA
>CAYUSM010000079.1:0-12242 GCA_964447345.1 uncultured Sulfitobacter sp.
TCTGTGCAGATCGCCGGGGAATGATTGTGCAGGATGGCGATGAAGATGTCGCGAATGACGGAATAATACATGCCGTCCTGTTCCTCGATGGCTTCCAGCCGGTTCGCGATGGGGGAGACAAAGCAATAGGCGAGGAAAACCCCAAGGAATGTTCCCACCAGAGCGCCCCCGATCATCGCCCCCAGCACGGCTGGGGGTTTGTCGATAGAGGCCATCGTCTTGATCACACCCAGAACCGCCGCAACGATCCCGATGGCGGGCAGGGCGTCGGACACTGTGGTCAGCCCGTGCGGGGCGGTCAGGGCCTCGTGATGGTGTTTCTTGAGTTTGCGGTTGATAACATCCTCGGTCTGGTAGGGGTCATCGAACTGCAGGGCCAGCATGCGGAAACTGTCGGTGATCAGATCGACGGCAAAGTGGTCTTTCTGCAGCTTGGGATATTGCGAGAAGATGCTGCTTTCCTGTGGATTTTCAATATGTTCGTCCAGCGACAGCATGCCGTTTTGCTGATACATCTTGGCCAGTGTGAACATCAGGTTCAGAAGGTCGATGTAATCCGCGCTCTTCCACTTTGGCCCTTTGAAGGCCTTGATCAACGCCTTGCCCGCACCCGCCAGATTGCGAAACGAGTTGGCCGCAATGAAGGACCCGATGGCGGCACCGCCAATCATCATGCCTTCGAAGGGAAGGGCGTGGTTGATGATCGCCATATCGCCCCCGGACAGCATGTAGCCACCGAAAACCATGCCAAGAACAACTGCAAAGCCGAGAATGATTGTCATGTTTTGCCTGCCATTTGTTTTTTGGAAGAATATAGGGCGTATTTGCTGAATAAAGCAACTATAGTTCGCTATTAATCAATGATAAGAAAATGATACCAAGGATTGTTGACACTCTCTGATGTTTGTATGCATGATCAGATATGGACGTTGCCTGTCTCGGAGCTGCCCCGGATGACACACCCTGAAAGTACATTGATCGTGCTGATTGATGCCGAAGACGTGAAAGGCGTCTTTGCAGCCTGGCCGGATGACATCTGTCTTGCGACCTGCCTTGATCGGGATGGCGACTGCAGCATGGTTGTGTTCCGCCGGGCGGAGCGGCCCACCTTTCCTGACCGCGTGATAGAGATGCTGGGCAAGGATGAAAGCGATGTGTGCTTTGTTCCGAAGGTGCCCGGGTTTGCGACACGTCCGTTCCTTTACTCCGACGAAAGACGTCTGATGGCCCTGGTGGCGTCCGATCCTTCCGTGCTGGAAGAGGCAACAGACTACGCGCTTAATGTGACCTATGCGCTGGAAGAGGGTCTTGATCCGGCAATGATCCTGGGACTGCCGTCGAACCGGGTCGAGATTGCTCAGCGCATGCGCGAGCCCGAACCTGCCCCGCGCCGTAAGGCTGCGCCTAAACCCGCTGTCGCCGAAGCGCCCCAGACGAAGCCGGAGCTTGCGCCGGGCCAGTTGAGCCCGCTTTTGCCCGACTTCCTGCGGCGCTCTGCCGAGCATTCCAGGCGTCCGCGGTTCTCCACCGTTCGGACCGCGAAGATCGGCAATCTGGTAGCGCAGCATTAGCGAAGGGCGTTGCGCAGATCCTGGAACACCTGATCATTTAGTGTTGGGGGCGCCGGTTCCTGCATGTCCAGCTTGACCTCCTGAACAGGCTTTTGTGCTTCTTCCATCTCCCTCGGCGCTTCCATGGCGGGGGAGGGCGGGCTCGTCATTTCGGGCTTGGCCATCGCTTCGCGCTGTGGCGCTTGCTGTTCTTCCCCAGTGCGATACTGGACGAGGATCGAAATGCGGCGGTTGGATGGGTCTTTTGGTTTTTCGGGCACCAGCAACTGCGTGTCTGCCATGCCGGACACCCGGATGATCCGGTCGCGTGACACGCCGGTGTTTTCAAAGACCCGGCGCGTGGCATTGGCGCGGTCTGTTGAAAGGTCCCAGTTGTCGTAGTTCGTGGTGTTGCTGAAGGGCACGGCATCGGTATGTCCGGCCAACACGATGCGGTTTGGAATTTTGGACAGTGACTGACCCAGGCTGGAAAGCAAATCCTCGGTGCCGCCAACCATCTCGGCCCGGCCACTGCGGAACATCGGCTGGCCTTCCTGATCAATGATCTGGATGTGCAGCCCTTCGGGGGTTTGTTCGAAGATCACGTTCTTTTCGAACGCATCAAGGTCGGGGTTGTCCTGCATGGCCTGCAAGATTTCGTCCTGAAGTTCTTTGAACTTCATGTCATCGAGGGGATGTTCCGCCTCGACATCTGTTTCTGCCGCAGCGGCGGGTGCGTTGGTGTTTTCAGCGTCTGGTTTTACCTCCGCTTTGACCTCGGAGACGTCGGCAGCGGCGGGGTTTTCGTGATCACCCTCCGAGCTGCCGAGGGTTTTCTCCTTTGGATCAGAAGTTGGTGTGACGTCGCGCACTTCCCATTTGGCGGGGGAGGGGTCATCAACCTTGCCGAGCTCAGAGCCGCGCGCCACGACGCTGCCGTTTGAAGCCGTCAGTGTTCCGGGGGGGCCTAGTGTTGCGCCATCCAGCACGCCGCTGCCGCCGGGCATGGAAGCATTGGTGAAGTATTCCGCGATGCCGCGCAGCTTCTGTTCGTCTGAACTGGCCAGAATCCACATCAGCAGGAAGAAAGCCATCATCGCTGTCATGAAGTCAGCGTAGGCCACTTTCCAACCGCCGCCGTGGTGTCCACCACCTTCGACGATTTCATACTTCTTAAAAATCTTGGGCTGCGCGTTGGCTGCCATATGCTCTGCCTCAGTCCGCCGAATTGATCGGTCGTCTTATGGCGGCAGTGCTTCTGCTACTCCGCGTTACGCGCAGGTATGTTGGTTAACTGTGAGTTAACGAGGACCAAAATGTGGCAATACTAAGGCAGTGGTGCAGGCTCAGGATGGGAGCGTGGCACCACTTTGCGCATCATCGTCGCGGCTGTACTTACCCAGACCAATCTGTTTGGCATGTTCTGCCTTGCGCAGCGAATAGTTGGGTGCGGTCAGCGGATGATCATCGGACAGGTTGAACCGGGCACGATACTCTGCCTCGGTCAGACCATGTTCGGCTTTCAGATGGCGCTTGAGCATCGTGAAGGACCGACCGCAGCAAAGGCATGTCACGCTGTCATCGTCCCAGGAATCTTCGACCGGGACGGCGGGTTGGGCAAACTGAATGCTCTGGACCAGTTCAGCCTGAGTGGCCTCAGGGATCACATCCGCCTGGGATTCCATCAGAGCCTGGGGAAGGGATCGGGCCAGAGACAGGACATCACTTACTGTCGCCGCTTCACGAGATGCGAATTTCTCAAGCGTTCGGGTGACTGCCTCTGACAAGGAGACGTCTTTCGTTGTGAGTGTCATATTCTTAATGTCTCCGACGTGTGATGACCTGATCATGCTTGGCACTCCCTTCCATCACGCAAACATAGTTGTGGCTTTGACAGGCCATAAGTCAAGAATTGATAGAAGCGTTTCCCTGAACTTCAAGACAAAATGTCCCATTTTCGGCGGGTTCTGGCCAATTTGGGCCGAGTTTTTCTTGCTCATCAAGGATTTTTCCCGCGATACTAGAAATCGGCGAAAAGCTGCGAGGTTGCTTCTGGACGTGTGAATCTGGCGTTTCATCGGATGTAGGACCGCGATTGCACCCCTTGACCGCTCCGTTTCTGGCAGTCTGCAGCAGAAACTCCGACAATTTGTTTTTGCGGTTTGTCCTTGGGGTTAGAGCATTGAGCCTTGATGGCCTGCGCGCTGGCTGGGAGATGATGGGAGGCCTGCGCTGAGGGCGCAAACCATTGGCGCGCAGCAGCGATGGCGCGCCGGACAGCGTTGAGCAAATTGTTTGTGGACATGGATGCGGCCTCTGAAGAGGTCATTGAGTTCGCTTTCTGCGACTCAGCTGCATAGATAGTTGAACAAGTTAAATTTTAGTTAAGAGATACGGGAAATTCTTTGAGAGCGGACCTAGATCAATGCCGTCTGGTAGAATAGAGTTTTGATTCTACGGTCTTAGGATGTTTTTGTTGTGCTAATCCTTGGGTTGACCTGTGTTTGGTTTATGTAAACTTGGGTTTGTACTCCAATGACTGGAATGTCATCTGCTCTCATTGCCGACAGCCTGGCCCTAAGGCACGCGCTGTCTTACGTGTTCTCTGCTGTGCTGCGGTCAGATTTCCAAGCGATATCCACCGCTGCTCCGGACCGGCAGACAGTTGACCGGGTGACAGGGTGCGACTTGGTTATCGTTCAGGTCACCCATTCAGACGATTTGCGTATCCCCTTCATCAAAGAGCTGAAAGGCAGCAAGCGGAACCCTGTGGTCATTGCATTGCATCCTGGTGGGTCGTCTTTGGGGGCGGAGGCGCTTATGGCAGGGGCGGACGATGTGATGGTATGGCCAGGCCGTTTGCACGAACTGGCACTTCGGTCTTTCCTGCGTCTGGGGCTTTCGATTGATGACCCGGCGCTGCAGGGCGGCGGCAAATCCTGGGAAGTGGGTGCCTTCATGGCGGACAAGGCCGGGCTGTCGGCAGCCGAAGCCCAGATCCTGCGTATCCTCTTTGATCACTTTGGAGAGATCGTGAGCCGGGACGACCTGAGCTATGCGTTGGACGAGAGGCCATGGCGCTACGGCGATCGCAAGTTCGACGTTCACATCGCCAAAATCCGCAAGAAACTTGCCGACACCTTTGGCCCCGATATCGCGGTTGAGACGGTCAGAAGCGAAGGCTATCAGTTTTCAACCAGCGGTAATGATTTCTTCGAGCAAGCCGTATAGAGGTGCTCTGACAAGAGTGCGCAGCGTGGCTCACGTCCGGCACTTCTTCACCCACTAGTTTTCCGCAAAAGGCAAGAAGATAATTGTAAATTCGTAGATTATGTCCACTGAAACAAGATATCTGGTCTCACACAAAGGATAGTAGCGGTTGACAGATCGCAAACTACATTTAGGCCGAAGAAAACTAATAACATTTCAGTGACAGGACGGGTTTTGGTCTTTTTTGAAAGTGTATCCTATCCGCATTTCGGAGTGATTTTCGGCAAGATTTCGCCAAAATGTTTAACAATTCAGAAGTTCTCCTTACGCCGCGTTCGACGTAACCTCTGATTGAGGGCTGAGTAGGAGATGAAAATGACAATCGGAATTCTTGACCACGTATGGAGCGGGTCCTTCGAGCTTGAGAATCCCGAGAATATGTCACCCATCGCAGGCATGTTTTCTTCGCTGCTTGCGGCCCCGATCCTGTGCTTTGTCTCGGATGTGTCAGATTCCAAACTGACCCCGGGCGCATGGGTTGCCGGAGAAGAAGTGTATCCCGGCGCATCACTGGCCGACATCCTTTGCGAAGAGTTCGACATCGAGATCACAGATGAAACCATCGTCTATGTCGAGCCCAGCGAAATGCGGGATATCGAGGCCCTTTCAAATGAAGCGGTGAAGGAAGCGATCAGCAATGTTCTGATCAGCCTGGCCAAGCCGAACGTCTGGGGCATTCCCGGCGTTACAGATGTCACCGATCCGTTGGCGTCCCTTGGAAACGACGCGGCACGCGGACGTCGGTCCCTTCAAGAGCTGCTTCAGTAAGTCCAGCCGATATTCTTCTTTATTGGCGTTCGCGTGTTGTCACTGCGAGCGCCTGTCTGTCTTGCGCCAGCCAATCCTTGTTCCAGACCAAAATCATTTTGCGGGTTGTGGCATTGCTGCAATAAATTGAGCGGCTTAGCTGAGAAAAGCGGCTTGGCCCCAAGAATTCGTCAAACGTTAAATTTCCCTTAACCACGCAGCGCTAAGGTTAAGGCTGAGGCAGAAAACAAAAAATACAGGTGACGAGAATGAGTGTAGCCGCATACAAGCGGACCATCTCGCACACGGAAGCGCCGCGCCAGATTGAGCGTCGCATCCTTGCGCGGGTGACATCTGAACTAGAAAACCAGTTCGAGGCATTTGACGCAGCAGAGCACCGGATGGATCGGTTGCAATTGCTTGCCAATGGCCTGCGCCATTCCCTCTGGAACAACCAGATGGTGTGGATGACCTTCAAGATGGACCTTCTGGAAAAGGAAAACGGGCTCGACCCTGCGTTGCGTGCGTCGCTCGTGTCCATCGCGATCTGGGTTGAGAAACATACCCAATCCGTGCTGGCCGGTGACAAGACCATCCGGCCCCTGCTGGACATCAACCGCAGCATCATCGACGGCCTTGGTGGCCGGGCGTTCAACACAGCGGCGGAGTAGGAGCGATGGGACTGCGACTGACACTGAAGCCGAACGAACGGATCCTGATCAATGGCTGCGTGGTGCGCAACACCGACCGCCGCCAGCTTTTGGTGATCGAAACACATGCCGACATTGTGCGTGAAGCGGACCTGCTGAAGGAAAGCGAAGCCCGCACGCCGGTGAAAGAAGTGTACTTCTTTATCCAGGCTGCTTTGCTTGACCCGGACAAACGCAAAAAACTGGTGCCGATCATTCAGAAACGTCTGGGCAAACTGGCGCCGGTTTTCCACGACGAGGTGAGCCAGCATATCTTTGAGGCTGCAAGTCACGTGGCGCAGGCGGATTTCTACAAAGGCATGCGGGCGCTGCGGCCGTTGATCGAATATGAAGCCCGCCTTTTTGAAATGATTCAGGATCGGGCGGCGGCGACAGCGGCCGAGTAGGATGTAACATGATCAGCATCAATGGACTGGGAAGCTCGACCGCGCTGCGGCTTATCGACACCACACGAGATCGTCAGCTGGCATTGATGCAGAATGAGCCCGTGAACGCGCGCGCCGAACAGGCGTTTCGCGAGCGGATCGGGCAGATCGACTCTCCTCAGGCGCTGACGGAAGATTTTGAAGTCTACAGTTTCGTCATGCGCGCCTTTGATCTGGAAGATCAGATTTTCGGGCGGGGGCTGATGCGCAAGATGCTTGAGGCTGACCCGGTTGAGCCGTCGTCGCTGTTGAACCGATTGACGGACCCGCGGTTTCGGGAAATGCACCTTGCCCTGGGGTTCACCACTGAAGACGGGCCGCAAGTACCAGACTTTACCAATCCGGCGTTTCAGGACGCGATTGTGGATCGGTTCTATAACCGTCAGTTCATCAATGAAAACGACGCGCAGAACAGCACTGTCGGGACCGTGCTTGATTTTCGGGAGCGCGCGGAGGGCATCACAACCTGGTTCGATGTGTTGAGCAACGACAAGATGACCCAGTTTTTTCAGGTCGCTCTGGGGCTGCCCAGTCAGTTGTCGGCCCTGGACCTCGACAAACAGGCCGAGATGCTTGCCGACCGGTATGATCTGGCTGAACTCCAGAATCCCGAGGAACGCGAACGGCTGATCACGCGTTACACGGCGATCTCGGACGTGGTGAACCCGCAAGGGTTTTCGTCAAACAGTGTTGCAGTGAGCATCCTGCAATCCGCCAGCTTTGGCGCGCAGTTTGTGCCGATCACCCTTGATGTCGCGACGATCAATTTTTCTGCATCTCTGCTGAACCGGTAGGGTGGCGATTAATCCGCCATCTCTTCCAGCATGTCTTCATCCGTTTCGGGCAGTTCAACCGTGCCATCGGCAACCAGACGCAAGGCTGCTTCAACCAATTGCGCTTGCGCGTCCTTGACGTCTCGTGATTTGACCGGGCCCATGGACGACATCTCATCCTGCAACATACCGCGAGATCGGGACGGAAGTGAGTTCAGGAAATGCTCGCGCACTTCCTTCTTGGCACCCCGCAGGGCGAGGGGCAGGGTGTTCCCGGTGACCTCTCGCATGATCTTGCCCAGCATGTTTTCCTTGAACTTCATCAGGTCATCAAAGACGAACATCTTTTGTTTGATGACTTTGAACTGTTCGGGCTGGCGTTCTTCGAGTTCTTTGGAGATCTGACCCATCAGGTCTTCATCCAGTTTGTTGAAGATCGAGACAAGCTGACCTTCAACCCGCGCAGCGCTGCTGCGGCCTGCCTTGGCGAGAACGTCTTCGCGCAGGGTGTCCTCGATGCTTTTGATGGTATCGGCGGGAAGGCCATCCATCCCCATAATCCGTTCGACCACATCGGGGGCACGGTCACTGCCCAATAGCGGCAGAACCTTTGCGGCCGCCTCTGGCTGGATGCGGGTCAGGATCACGGCGATGGTCTGGTTGTGTTCCTTGGACAGGAATTCAACAAGCTGCTTTTCGTTCAGGTTGGAAAGGTCTTTCCAGACGTTTCCGTCTGTGTTGTTGCTGATCTCTTCAAGAATTTCCGACACGCGGTCTTCGGGCAGGAATTCTTTCAGCAGGCCGCGCGCGGCTTCGATGGAGCCGACAACACCACCTTCGTGGCTGAGCCTTTCGTCAAATTCGGACAGGATTTCCTCGACAATGCTGGCGTCGATTTCGCCCATGGTTGAGATCGCGGTGGTGATCTGGCGTATCTCGGCCACGTCCAGCTGTTGCATCAGCGCGCCGCCGCGTTCCTCGCCCAGACACAGAAAAAGGATGGCGGATTTCTGGGCACCGGACATGCGCCGATGTTTGCGAAGGGGGACAAATTGGTTCATGGCCGGATGACGCAACTTTCGAGGTTTCGTTGCCCAAGATTAGACCAAACTATTCTTGATGAACACCAGTTTTGGTAACGATTTCGCGTTAAGCCCCAAGATATGCCGCAATGAGTGACCCGGCGAGCATATACCACCCGTCGATCAAGACAAAGAAGATCACCTTGAAGGGCAATGAGACAAGGACAGGAGGTAACATCATCATCCCCGCACTCATCAGCACCGAGGCAACGATCAAATCAATCGCGACAAAGGGCAGATAGATCAGAAACCCAATGGTGAAGGCTGCGCGCAGCTCGGAGATCATGAAGGAGGGGACAAGGACGCGCCAGGATGGCTCAGCGTCCGGTCCGTCATCGGGGGCAGGGGTCTCACCAGCAATATCCTGAAACAGCATCAGGTCTTTTTCTCGGGTGTTGACGATCATGAACTCCCGGAAGGGTTCGGAAATGGCCATCATCGCCTGTTCTTCGGTGATGGAGTTGGCCAGTAGCGGTCGGACCCCGCCGTCCCATGCGTCCTCAAACACCGGCTGCATCACAAAAAACGTCATGAACAGCGCCATGGCATTGAGCACGATGTTTGGTGGTGTCTGGTTCAGGCCAAGGGCAAGGCGCAGCATGGAAAAGACGATCACGAACCTGGTGAAACTGGTCATCACCACTAAAAGGCCGGGTGCCACACTGAGCGCGGTGAGCAGCGCAAAGAGCTGGATCAGCCGTCCCGACAGGCTGGCCCCTGCATCGCTGCCGGGATCGACATCGCCAAATTGAGAGGACAGATCGCGGATCAGACCGCCGATCTCGGTTTCCTGCGCGCTTGCCCCGTGGCTGACCAGCAGCAGCGCGATGGCACTGCCGCAGAGGGTCTGGCCAATTCGGGGAAGGGCGCGGGGGATCATTTAGCTTTCGGCGACGAAGTCTTTGACAATTTCCCGAAGTGCGACGCCCAGCATATCGCCCTGTACGCGCACCAGATCGCCTCGGGCCACCATGCGGTCGTTGATCATCAGATCGACGGGCTCTCCGACGCGGCGGTCAAGTTCGATCACTGATCCCTTGGTCAGGTTCAGCAATTCCGAGATCGGCATGCGGTTGCGGCCCAGCACGACACGCACGTCAAGATGGACACCAAAGATGGCATCAAGGCCCTTGCCGGCTTTCGACTTTTCATCCGTCTGGGTGGGAGAGGGAGGCGTGCTTTCCACCTGTGGCGGTTCGTCTGCTTCCTTGGCGGTTGTTGCCTGCTCGTTGTCCATCATGTTCCAGCTTCCTTATCGGCTTTGCTCAGATATCCGGCGGCGTCATGCAGCGCCTTGAGCATGGCGCAGCATGCTTCATGCAGATCGTATTCGAGGCGCCCACCCTTCCACTGAACGCGGGCCGCCCCCTGGTTCATCTCTGGGTCTGCAAGCAGATCGATCTGGGTGTGCCGTGCCGCATCGCTGAGCCAGCCGGGTGTTTCGCTTTCCAGAACGGCTATGATCTCGGGGCTTGTCTTGATGGTCAGAACCGGGTCGGTTCGGGCCTGTTCAACGCTTTGGCGGATGCGGTCGACGGCGAGTGAGATGCCGTAATGATCCAGCAGTTCCGGGACAAGGCGTTCGGCGACTGCGCTGAAAAGCTCGACGATATCGCGTTCGGTGTCATGGCGGTGCATGTCGTCTTGCGTGGCAAGCTCCGCCAGTTGGGCTGAAATACTCTCGCGAATTTGGGCATGGCGCTCCGCGTCCATCTGCTCGAATTCGGCCTGCGCCTGCTGCCTGCCATGTGCCGTACCCGCGTCAAAGCCTTGCTGGCGTGCTTCTTCAAGCTGGGCTTTCAGTTCCGCGAGGTCTTCGGCGTTTGACAGGGCTTCTTTGTGGATTGCGCGCCGGTTTTCGTCGTCGAAGTTATGCTGGAACAGTTCGATCATGCGTCGGCCTCGGTCATCAGCCAGGACCGCAGGACGCGGAGCACCTCATCAGGTTTGTCGTCAGCAAGCTTCTGTATGTGATCGATTTTCTTTCTGTGCAGGGTGCCGCGAATGCCTGTTTTGGTCACGTATTCCGGCAGGTCGGCATCGAGGTCGGGGTCAAGCAGTTCTGCTGCTGTTTTGGGCCGGTCGCTTGCCGGTGGCAGGGTCCGCTCAGCACCAGTTCCTTGCAGCATTGGCATGCCATCGGGTGGCGGAGCGTTGGACAGGGCTTCGGTCTCTTGCCCCGCGATGGCGGGAACCGGTTCTTCTTCCGGGGCGGCAAGGCGCTCTGGCTCGGCCAATCTGCGCAGGGCGGGGCGCACGCCAAGGATGATGACCAGCCCCACGATCAGCAGCGCAAAGAGCCCGCGCAGGATGGGCACGATGTTTTCCGTTATCCGCTCGCCCATGGATTGGTTGATCGGCTCACCCAGGTCCATGGAGTAGTCCATAAAGCGCATGCTATCGACCGAGACGGTGTCGCCGCGGTTCTCCTGAAAGCCGACGGCGGATTTGACCAGCGCTGAGAGGCGGTCCAGTTCTTCCGGCGTCCGTTCGGCATAGGTGACGTCGGATCCTTCGACGTTGTAAATGCCGTTGATGAGCACCGCCACTGTCAGACGGCGGACATCCCCGGCCTCGCGCACGACCTCGCGGCGGGTGTTGCCGATTTCGTATTGAATAATCTCATCTGCTTCTGAGCGGCTCGTGCTGGACCCGGCACCGGTGCCTTCGGTCAGGGCGGCGGGGATGTTGTTTTCAACGCCGACGTTTCCGCCGCCTTCATTGCCGTTTTGGTTTTCCGATTTGGTTTCCGCTGACCGGACGACCTGCTGATCCGGGTCAAAGCTTTGCTCGACGATGACTTCGCGCTCTGTGGTGAGTTCGACATTGACCCTGACCCGTGCGTTGCCTGCGCCAACGCGGGCCGTGAGGATGTTTTCAATCTCACGCGACAGCCGGTCTTCGATGTTGGATTTGGCGGTCTGCATGGTGCCGGAATTTTCACCATCGGGACCTTCGGCCAGGATCGTCTCTCCATTCGCTGACAAAACGGTAACGCGAGACAGATCAAGCTCGGCGACGGCTGAGGCGACAAGGTTACGCACGGCGATGGCCTGCTTGCGATTGACGGCACGGCCTGGTTCGGGGCGGATGATGATGGAGGCCCGCGGGGCAGGGGCCTCGCGCGAGAACGGTTCGCGGTCAGGCAGCACAAGATGCACCCTTGCAGACGAGATGCCGTCGAGCGTTTGGATGGAGCGTGCAAGCTCGCCTTCCATCGCGCGAGATCGGTTGATCTTTTGCAGGAAGGAATTCATCGCCAGACCGCTTTGCTCGTCAAAGAGCTCCCAGCCGGGATCGCCGTCGATTGAGACACCGCTTTCGGCCAGGACCATCCGCGCGCGCGCGGCGTCAGATCGGGGGACGGAGACAGCGCTGCCATCTTCGGAGACAGTCACATTGAAACCGGCGTTGGCCAGCGTCGCCTCGATCGCGTTGGCAGAGGTGGCCGACAGGTTGGAATAGAGCGGCGCGTAGTCCGGTCTGGACACCGCCCCAAGCCCCAAAAGCAGCACTGTTACCAAAGCCAGTGCGGTGCCGCCAAGGATCAGGAGCCTTTGCCGCCCCAAAGACATCAAATTGTCAATTAATCCTTGCAAGGAGCAGCTCCCGAGATTGCCTTTTACTCTTTACATCATTAATAGAAGGTTAAAGGCAAGTATAAACAGCGTTTCATCTTGCTTTA
>CAYUSM010000080.1:0-5850 GCA_964447345.1 uncultured Sulfitobacter sp.
AAAGTGGTGGGCGACCCTGGAATCGAACCAGGCGTGCGTCTCCGCGAGGGAGTTACAGTCCCCTGCCACACCTTGCGGCCTGTCGCCCACTTACGCCCTGCGCATTGCGCTGGACGTGGAGGCGTGATTACAAGCGGGCCTGAGGGGCGTCAAGGCAAAATGCACGGGCATTTTCGGGGCCTTGGCGATTGAGAGGTGAGCGATGAAAAAGCCCAAGTGGGTCATCCAGAAAGAGCAGGACAAAAAGGCCGAAGCCAATGCGACCGTCTGGCTTTTCGGGCTGCATGCGGTGCGCGATGCGCTGATGAACCCCGCCCGCGAAAAGCTGACGCTGATGGTTACGCCCAATGCCCAAGCCAAGCTGGAAGAAGCGATTGCCGCCGCCGGTATCGACCCGCAGGTCGTGGATCCGCGCAAGTTCCATCCGCCAATTGACGCCGGATCGGTGCATCAGGGGGCAGTGCTGGAGGTCAAACCGCTCAACTGGGGACGTCTTGAGGATGTCTGCATCGGAGATGCCGCCCCACGCGTGATGCTGCTGGACCGTGTGACCGACCCCCACAACGTGGGTGCCATCCTGCGCTCGGCCGAGGTGCTGGGCGCCTCCGCCGTCATCGGCACACGCCACCATTCGGCCCCTGAAACCGGGGCGCTGGCCAAGACGGCTTCAGGTGCCTTGGAACGGCAACCCTACTTGCGGGTGCGCAATCTGGCGGATGCCATCCGCGCGCTGCAGGACATGGGGTACTTGGTGCTGGGACTGGATGGAGAGGCCACGGTGACCATCGAAGAGGCTGTTGCAGGCAAACGCGACCGGCCGGTCGCGCTGGTGCTCGGGGCCGAGGGGCCAGGGCTGCGCGCCAAAACCCGCGAAACGGTGGACCAACTGGTCAAGATCGACGCGGCTGGCCAGTTTGGCTCTCTCAACGTCTCAAATGCTGCGGCAATCGCCCTATATGCTGTCAGAAGCAACGCATAAGGGCACATTCATGGGCTTTCCCACCAAAATCGCCACCTGCTGTCACTGCGGCAGCAAGGCCGCACTGAGACTTGAGCACGGACGGCACGAGCTGAGCTGTGCAAGCTGCGGTGCGCCCTTGCGCGATCTCAAGATGCTGCCCAAGAAGTCGAAACCGAAAAGACCTGCCATCAGCCACCAGCCCGTCATGCGTCACTTTCCCGAGAAGACACGGGCGGTGGCGTACAAGAAGTCCAAGCCCCGAAAGTCCAGCAAGCGCAAAGGCTGGTTCAAGGACTTCGCGGAAGAGGTCTTTGATTTCGTCGAAGACATTTTTGACTGAAGTCTCCCTTTCGGCGGACATCCGCCCATAAAATTCACAGATTGTTCACAGACTCGGCATATCTCTTTTCCGGCTCGGAGAGCATTCCTATCTCGTGAGTAAGATGGGCGGGTCTGGAACACCCGACTGTCCCCTAACTGTCCCTCGTTCCACACTTTCGCGCCCTCAGGTTTAGACCTCTGGGCGCTTTTTTTTGCCGAACCCTCGGGGTAGGGTCGCCGGATGACCTATTCTGATGCAGATCTGCGCGACGTTCTGAAACGCGCCAAGCGCGTGGCCGTTGTTGGCGTGTCGATGAACCCGGTGCGGGCCAGCTACTTCGTGGCGCGCTACCTTGGCTTGCGGAACTACGACGTTGTGCCTGTGAACCCCCGCCATGCGGGTGAAGAGCTTTTCGGTGCGACCATCAAGGGATCGCTGCGCGACATCGAAGAACCGGTTGATATGGTGGACATCTTTCGACGCTCAGAGGCGGTACCGGAGATCGTGGATGAGGCGCTGGAAGTGTTTCCGAACCTTCAGACCATCTGGATGCAGATCGGGGTACAGCACGCCGAAGCGGCAGCGAAGGCGGAGGCGCGGGGGGTGACTGTGATCCAGAACCGCTGCCCGAAGATCGAGTATCAGCGCCTGTTTGGCGAGCTGCGCATGGGTGGCTTTGCCACCGGGGTGATTTCCAGCAAGCTTTGACCAAAATGTCGCGCCAAAGGCGCGACGACATGATTTGTTGCGGCGCTGCCCCAAACCCCCGGAATGGATCTGGCAAGAAAGAGAGCCTAGCGGGATGCTTTTTCCGCAATGCCGGACTGTGATTGACGGGCGGTCAGTTCCGCCATCACGTCCTTCAGAGGAACATCGCGGGCGGCCAGCATGACCAGCAGGTGATAGAGCACATCTGCGGCCTCAGACGTCAGCGCTGCCTTGTCATCCTTCACCGCTTCAATGATCGCCTCTACCGCTTCTTCTCCGAACTTCTCGGCGCATTTCTCAGGTCCCTTGGCCAGAAGCTGCGCTGTCCAGCTGCTTTCAGGATCGGCGTCCTTGCGCGCCAGGATCGTGGCGTAGAGGTCGTCAAGCGTCATGTCAGCCTCATCGGAATACCTGCGGCGGCCATATGCGCCTTGGCCTCTGCAATGGTGAACTCACCAAAGTGGAAAATGGACGCTGCGAGCACCGCTGATGCGCCGCCCTCGGTGACCCCATCGACAAGATGGTCAAGGGTGCCAACACCCCCCGACGCGATCACCGGAACACTCACCGCATCCGAGATCGCGCGCGTCAAGGGCAGGTTGAAGCCCTGTTTCGTCCCATCGCGATCCATGGAAGTCAGCAGGATTTCCCCGGCACCTTTCGCGGTCACGGTCTTTGCGAATGCGACGGCATCAATGCCCGTGGGCTTGCGGCCCCCGTGGGTGAAGATTTCCCATTTGCCGGGAGAGACGGTCTTGGCATCAATGGCGCAGACAATGCACTGGCTGCCGAACTGGTCCGCGGCTTCGGCTATGACATCGGGGTTGGCGACCGCGGCAGAGTTGAAGCTGACCTTGTCAGCACCTGCCAAGAGCAACGCCCGCACATCCGCCACCGTGCGCACACCACCCCCGACCGTCAGCGGGATATAGCAATGCTCCGCCGTGCGCTGCACGAGGTCAAACATCGTGCCCCGGTTTTCATGCGTGGCGTGGATGTCGAGAAAACACAGCTCATCCGCCCCCGCCGCATCATAGGCGATGGCGGCATCCACCGGATCACCCGCGTCGCGCAGGCCCACAAAGTTCACGCCCTTGACAACGCGGCCATCGGCCACGTCCAGACAGGGTATGATACGGGTCTTCAGCATGAGCCGTCTCTAGTCTGAAACCGGGAAGGATAAAAGAGGCTTAGCGCCGTGCGCGCCATTCCAGCATGGCCCCTATGGCAAAGAGGACAGTCGTATAGAGCAGGCTCAGGACCAGCATGCCAAAGAAGGCAAGACCGCTCAGTTCCGCCATCGGCGGGGGCATGACGCGGCAGTTTTCAAAGCCGTACAGCAGGTTGCCACTGCAGGTTGACGCAGCCAGTACCAAAATTGCGAAAAGCACCGTCAGAAGAGGTGCCAGGACCCAGGCGCTTTTGCGCAGCGCACTGGCGAGTGTGGGGTGGCGGCTGTAGCGTGCCCACCACAGGGCAAGGGCGCTGATCCCGTAGATCGGGACGAACAGCACGATGAAAACCAACGGAATGTTGTTCATCTTAGTGCCGTCAGCGCTTCGCCAAGGTCGATGGCGCCATCATAAAGCGCGCGACCCGAAATCGCCCCTTCGATCACGCCAGTGTCCTTGAGCGCTTTGAGGTCGTCCAGCGAGGATACACCGCCCGATGCAATCACCGGGATGGACACCGCCCGCGCCAAGGCTGCTGTGGCGTCGACGTTCGGACCACCCATCGCCCCATCGCGCAGGATGTCGGTGTAGATGATGGCGGCCACACCTGCGTCCTCAAAGGATTTGGCGAGGTCCGTGGCATCGACATCTGTTTCCTCAGCCCAGCCTTTGGTCGCGACCTTGCCGTTGCGCGCGTCGATGCCCACGGCGACCTTCCCGGGGAAGGCACGTGCGGCTTCGCGCACCAGATCGGGGTTCTCCACCGCGACAGTCCCCAGGATCACCCGGGCCAAACCCTTGTCCAACCAGCCTTCGATCGTCACCATGTCGCGAATGCCACCGCCCAGTTGCGCAGGCACATCGCAGGACTTCAGGATTGCCTCGACCGGGGCTGCGTTGACCGGCGTGCCTGCGAAGGCCCCGTTCAGGTCGACCAGATGCAGCCACTCACAGCCCGCTTCGACAAAGCTGCGCGCCTGTGCGGCGGGATTATCATTAAAGACCGTTGAGCGGTCCATATCGCCATGCACAAGCCGCACGGCCTGGCCGTCTTTGAGGTCAATGGCGGGGTAGAGGATCATGGCGCGGGCCCTTTATCTGCGTTGCCGCGGTTTTGCACGCGCGCGCGTGATTTGCAACGCGACCTGAGGTCAGGCTTGCCAGAACGGCCCCACCACGCGCAAACTGCGCAAAAACCGGGAGGAAATCATGAAGACACTACTTACAGCGGCCGCGCTGGGCGTGAGCCTTGGCACAGCGGCATGGGCAGCGGACCCGATTGAGGGAATGTGGAAAACACAACCATCTGATGGGGTATTTTACCATGTTCAAATGAAACCTTGCGGCCCGGGCTTCTGTGGCGAATTCAAGAAAAAGTTCGAAAACGGGAAAGAGGTGTCCTCGCCCGTGATTGGCAAGAACGCTGTCTTTGACATGGTCGCCCAAGGTGGCGGGGAGTACAAAGGTAAGGCATGGAGGCCGGCCAACGACAAAGTCTACAATGGTGGGGGAACCTTGAATGGCGATACCCTGAAAGTCGGCGGTTGTGTTCTGGGAGGTATTATTTGCCTCAAGCAGACCTGGAACCGGGTTAAGTGACCCGGAACCCGCTGGGTAACGCTCACCATTGATCCATGTCACAAGCTTTTCTAAACTGGCACGGGGGAAGCCGCGTGCCGGAAGGGTCTGTGATGATTGGTGTTTTTCGATGTTTTGCCGTGATGACCTGTCTTGGTCTTGGCGTTGCTGCCGTGGCTGAAGGGGATGGTCCGGCAGAAGTGCCACGCGGCTTATGGGAAACGCAGCCCGACAGTCTTGGTGTGATCCTGCATGTCCGTACGCGGCCCTGCGGTCGGGCGCTTTGCGGTCGGGTGGAGCGCGCCAAGAACCGGCAAGGCTATGACACCCCGTCCAATGCCGTGGGGGACAAGGTGCTGTGGGAGTTGCGCCCCCAGCCCGATGGCAGCTTTCTGGGAGAATACCGTGGTCCGATGGCGCGGCAATACCTCGACACACGGGTGCAGGTCTTGGGCCGCGAAATGCGGCTTCGGGCATGCAATGCGCAGGATTGCCGTGCGCTGATCTGGACGCGGATCAGGTAGCCCTCACGCCACAAAAAGATCAATTGACGAAGCGGTATTCCGGGCGTAACGGGAGTGCTGCGCTCTCATGCGGTGCTGGTGGTCGGCAGCGGGTAGGGCGGGTTGGTGTCGCTTTGAGGAGTGATGCACATGAGTCCGTTTAGACGTCTGTACCCCGTTGTTTTTCTTATATCATCCGCTGCGCCGGTCTTTGCAGACTGGCCTGTCGGGCTGTGGCAATCAACACCGGACCGGTCTGGCCGTGTCGTGCATGTGCGTACTAAACCCTGCGGTGCTGCCATCTGTGGTCGGGTCGAGCGTGCCAAGGACAGGTTCGGCTATGACACGCCTTCGCGCATTGTCGGACGTCGGATGCTGATGGACATGCATGAACAGGCCGATGGCAGCTATCTGGGTCGTTTGTGGGAGCCGGATCAAAACCGCATTCTGACGGCCAGAATGCGGGTGCAGGGCAACACAATGCTGTTTCACAATTGTGATGACACGCGTTGTGAGGATGTTGTCTGGACGCGGGTGCGCTAAGACTGGTCAGGGTTTCCAGGTCAGGAAGTTCGCAATCAGCCGCAGGCCGACCGTCTGGCTTTT
>CAYUSM010000080.1:5950-12231 GCA_964447345.1 uncultured Sulfitobacter sp.
AGGGTTTCCAGGTCAGGAAGTTCGCAATCAGCCGCAGGCCGACCGTCTGGCTTTTCTCCGGGTGGAACTGCATGCCCAGCATCGTGTCACGTCCAATGATGGCCGTGACATCGCCGCCATAGTCCACATGGGCCAATCGCTCGGCCGGGTCCTTCACCGCCATGTGGTAAGAGTGGACAAAATAGGCATGATCACCGGTCTTGAGGTCTGCAAACACAGGATGCGGGTGATCGACGACGAGGTCGTTCCAGCCCATATGCGGCACCTTCAGCGCGGCATCAGAGGGGGTGATGCGCGTCACCTCACCGGCGATCCAGTCCAGTCCCGGCGTGTCTTGGTATTCGCGGCCCAGGCTGGCCATCAACTGCATGCCGACGCAGATGCCCAGAAAGGGGCGCGCCTTGACCTCAACGGCCTCTACCATCGCATCATAAAGCCCGCCGGAAGCTTTCAGTGCTGCCATACAGGCGGGGAACGCCCCGTCTCCGGGCAGCACGATCCGGTCTGCGCTTGCCACAACATCCGCATCCGCGGTCACCGTGACGTCACCCGCACCCACTTCGCGCGCCATGCGTTCAAACGCTTTGTGCGCCGAGTGCAGATTGCCGGACTCGTAATCAATGATTGCGGTCAGCATCGGCTCAAAGCGCGCCTTTGGTCGATGGGATGTCTTCGGCCTTGCGCGGATCAACCTCTACCGCTTCGCGCAGCGCGCGGGCCACGGATTTAAAGGCGGCCTCGGCAATGTGGTGGCTGTTGAGTCCGTGCAGCATGTCCACATGCAGGGTGATGCCGCCATGGGTGCTGAGCGCCTGGAAAAACTCACGCACCAATTCGGTGTCAAAACCGCCGATCTTGGCGGTTGGCAGATCGACGTTCCAGATCAGGAAGGGGCGTGCCGAAAGGTCCAGTGCTGTGCGGACCAGCGCATCATCCATCGGCAAAAGGCACGATCCGTACCGCCGGATGCCGCGCTTTTCGCCCAGGGCCTGGGTCAGCGCCTGACCCAGGGTGATGCCCACGTCCTCAACCGTGTGATGATCATCAATGTGCAGGTCACCCGTGGCCCGGATTGTCATGTCGATCAGCGAATGCCGCGCCAGTTGGTCGAGCATGTGATCAAAGAACCCAACGCCGGTCTGATTGTCATAAACGCCTGTGCCGTCGAGGTTAATCTCAACGCTCACATCTGTCTCGGCGGTCTTGCGGGTCAGCTGGCTAGTGCGCATGTGTTGTGCTCCGGGGCGGTCAGGTGTCGCCCTTATAGCAGGCAGCACCGGCAGGCCAAGCCCGGGTGCGATCAGATCAGCCATTGCGGGGCGCGGGGCCATGTGCGACCTTTGCAGGGACTGACCAAAGAGGCCCTCATGACCACCTGCGTTTTTGTCCAGATCCGCTGCAGACCCGGCACAACCTACAGCGTGGCCGAGGAAATCGCCCTGCGCGAAATCCATTCAGAGCTCTACTCGACATCCGGTGACTATGACCTGCTGATGAAGCTTTATATCCCAAAGGGCGAAGATGTGGGTGTGTTCATCAATGATCACCTGCTCGACATTGAAGGCATTGAACGATCGCTGACCACCATGACCTTCAAGGTCTTTTGATGGGCCGGTGGCTTGCCATGGCGGCGGTGTTTTGCGTCTCAATGACACCGCCTGCGATGGCTGTCAGCCAACGTACCTATGATGGGGAAGAAGCCGCGGCGCTGCGCTGCGCAAACACCCTGGCGCTGACCGCGGTCGCCCTGTCGCGCGCTGATATGATTGATGATGCGGAAAAGGACGTGATGCTGGGGATCACCATGTTGATCCTTGAGCGCCATGTGAGCGGCACATGGAATCAGAAAAAGGCCGCCCTTGAGATCGTGCGCGACCGGCGTAGCGTACCTGACACGCTGGAGGATTATCAACGCAACGCGGCCCAGTGTCTTCAGCAGTTTCCGATCAACTAAGCAAAAGACGACCTGTTCGGCAGGGAGCGGGCAAAGAAAAACGGCTCAAAAGCAGCGCATTGCTGCCTCTGAACCGTTCTGTACCTGCCTTACCGCGTGACACTTGTCGCGCGTCAGTTTGGCAACCGCCCCGGTGTGCCAGTGCTTGAATGACCACCCATCTTGGTCTTGATCTTCTCACGGCTCAGCGCGCGGTCGCGGGCGCGATCAAAGGTCTTTTTCACCCGCTGATTGCGGCTGGCATTCGGCGTCACCGGGTTGCCCACGGAAACCTGTGGCATCATCCGGCGTCCATCGTCAAAAGAAAGCCGTCGGGCATCAATGGCCTCCTGCAGGTCGTCTTCAATTGCAGGCCACTCAGGCGGTTCGGAGCCCTGAGTGATGCACAGGAACATGCCGTTGCCTTCATACGCCATCAGCATGTTCGGGCAGGGGACAACGTCGCAAATCGCCTCGACGATCCCGCTGAAGGCGCGGGCGTATTCATGCGGCTTGCTGGAAGCGTAAAGCACGTCAATGTCCGCCACATGCACACCAAAGATCGTGCAGCTGTCCAGACGGCGGCGCGACAGCTGTGACAGATAGTTCCCCAATGCAAAGGGCAAGATCAGCTGATCTGCGTTGGCAACACGCACCGGATCGGTGATTTCAAAACCGTGACGACCCTCAATCGCGGCGTCATCATACCGGTCGGCGTCCAGCAGCGGCGCGCGAATGGAACGTTGTGCCATGCGTTCTGCGACGCGGACCCGGGTCGCGATGTCTTTGACGTCGAAGGGCTTTGTGATGTAGTCGTCTGCCCCGGCGGAAAAGGCCCGCTCAATCCGTGTGCTGTCGGTAATGGAGGTCAGCATCAGAATGGGCTTGTGGCGATAGCGAGGCATTTTGCGTACGGCCTTGCACAATTCGATCCCGCTCATTTCAGGCATTTCGATGTCGAGGATAAGCCCGTCGACTTCGAAGTCCTGGTCCGACAACATCTCAAGTGCAGCTGGCCCCGACGAGGCCACTGTGATCTGCGGCAGGTTTGCTTGCCGGAACACAATCGGCAGCAAATCAAGGATCAGCGGGTCGTCATCGACAGCAAGCAGTCTCATGTGGCACCTCCAATGCGCATCCGTTTCGGTCAAAGGCGAAAACCTCTGGTTGTGTGCGTTAGACAAGGTGAACCCGGCGAAAGTATGACGCAAATTCATCGAAAATTGGTTGGGTGCCCCAGCTTTGCCGGGAATGTGCCGGTCACATGGCACGGGACTTGAGAGTTTTGGCGCGGGACCGCTGTGGATTTTCGTTCAATGACTTGAGCTTATAGGACGTCGTGAATGCCAGTTCGGTTTGTCGCCCGTTCCAACGACCATGCAGGCGCGCTGGCTGCAGGCACACTATTCGGCACAACTTGGCCGCGATGCTGGCGGACATCCGCTCATGGCCGTCGAACATCCGCCTATTTGCGGTTCTGCCGCTTCTGAACGGCAGGGGCCATCCGCATGTCATCGACAGGAGATTTTTCCTCCGTTGGTCCGGAAGGATCGGCGCGCAAGTCATTTTGGGAACTCAGACGCCTACGCCATTGGAGATCAATCGCAGGACAAACCTCAAGAAACGTGCCCTCGACTGGTTCCGCGAAGGGATCGAAGAGGATGACAGCGACATCATCGATGCCGACGACAAAAACCTGAAAGTCAGCGAGATGGCGAATTACCCCAAGTCACTCTTTACGTGCTGACTACGATCCCGTCCTGCGAACCTTAGTCCGTAAGGCGCAGGCAACCCGTAGCGCCTGACTGCTTAACAGAACACAGTCTCTCGCTATCGATATGCAGCCTCAACTAAGGGTTACCGAATGACACGCCGGGAACGGCCAAAAACAAAGGCCGCCCGAAGGCGGCCTTTACGTTGTCCACATGGGGTATGTGGCCCAATTGGAGCGGGCGAGGCGATTCGAACGCCCGACCCTAACCTTGGCAAGGTTATGCTCTACCCCTGAGCTACGCCCGCATCCTTGGGTGAGGCGGAGATACCCATCCGTGCCGTGCGGTGCAAGAGGGAAAACCGATCCATGAACACTTTTTTCGATCTTTTTTGCGTCGGATCACCCAGGTTCCGGGCCCTCATCCACCAAGGGGCTCAACCGCGTGTCAAAGCACCGCGTGCCCCAACAGACCAAGCGCGCTCAATGCGATGGTGCCCAGCGTCAGGACCATGCCCAATTGGCGCAGGATGATCTTCTGCGGGGTCGAGGCAAAGCCATAGGCATGAAGAAGCCGCCCCACCACTAAGGCAATGCCAAGGCCATGCACCGCGCTTGCGGGCGCTCCTGCCATCTCCGTCATCAGGATCAGCAAAAGCGCAATGGGCGCGTATTCCGCGCAATTCGCCTGTGCCCGCATTCGTTTGAGCAGGTTCTTGTCCCCGGTATCTCCAAGCGAGATGACCTTGGCACGACGGTACAGGATCACCCGCCAGCTGAGCGCAAGAAAGATCAGCGCGGTCAGGGCGGCATAGATCGGGGTGATGGTGAGGCTCATATCGGACGACCTGTCGATTGGATCAAGATTGGCGTTCAGGATGGCACGCGCGTATTGCCTCACCAACACCCCACGTCCTGTTTCGTGGCGTCACCAGGCCGGGTCAGTCGCGCTCAGCCAGCATGCAGCGCAGCCGTGGTGACGGAGAAAACCTGCATCTGCCCCTTGCCCTTCACCTCCCGCATCCCTTCGTCGTGGATCGCGAAGCGGTCGGGAAGCGCTTGTCTCGTCTCTTCCGTGATCAGCACCGATCCGGGTAGGGAATGCGTCTCCATCCGGCTGGCCACGTTCACAGCATCGCCCCAGAGGTCATAGGCGAACTTGCTGGAGCCGATGACCCCGGCGACAACAGGGCCGGTGTTGATGCCAATCCGCAAGTCGATGGGAAAATGGGTCCGCGCACTGACGGCGCGGGCTGCTTTCAGCATGTCGAGCGCCATTTCGACAGCTGCACTTGCATGGTCATCGCGGGGCGTCGGCACACCGACAACAGCCATGTAGGCATCGCCGATGGTCTTGATCTTCTCTGCCCCGTGACGGGCCGCAAACTGGTCGAATTCGGTGAAGACAAGGTTCAGCGTTTCGACCAGTTCGGCCGGTTTGAGCTGCGCGCTGGCTTCGGTGAAATTCACGATGTCGGCGAATATGACCGACACCTCCTTGTGCTCATCGGCAATCAGATGCTCCCCTTCCTTGAGGCGCAGCGCGATGGGGTCGGGCAGGATGTTCTTCAGCAACCCCTCGGCACGGTCGTACTCGCGTTGCAGACGCCTTTCGGTGACGACAACAAGGAACTGGTTCAGCCCAAGATAAAGGGTGATCCCGCAAAGCACACCAAGGAAGTTGATCACAAAGAAGGTCATCCGGCTGGCAAAGGTAATCTGGCTGAGCGGTTCGACAAAGAAGGCCGAGAGGCAAATGGCGAGGGTGATTGCCAGTATCCCTGACGCGATCGCTGATCTCTTGGGCCAGCTCCACTCATGGACCAGCAGACAGATCATCGCGGACGCGAAGGGAATAACCCAGAATAGCGTGGTCAATCCGGTATTGAGGGTACCAAGAAGGGCGTGAAAGGGGACCTCAACGCACCACAGCAAGGTCAGAATCCACAGATGCAGCCCTGAACGCCCCTTGTAAAAGGTCGCTGCGGTGAAAAGCAGGGCAATCACCACGTTGTACCAGCCCAAGAAGGTAAGGTTGTTGAGAAAGAAGATGACGGCCCAACTGCCATGACTGGCCGCCCCGATGGGTTGTCCGACCCGCCAGAAGATTTCGAACCGCGCTGCTTCGCCATTCGCACCCGCTGAGGTCGACAGGAGGACCTTGGCAAATCTGTTCAGCAGCACCAGCATCGTCAAAAAAATCTGTCAGCTCAAATTGGGTCGTTTCGCAATAATCCCATTCTTGCACGAAAAAGCCCCGGCGGATACCGGGGCTTTTCCTTGTTGTCTGTGGTGCAGCGCCTTAGTGGCCGGGCTGCTTGTCCCATTCTTCCTGCTTGGGCAGGATTTCGAACGTATGCTCTGGTGGGGGGGACGGCAGGGTCCACTCCAGCGTGTCGGCATATTCGTTCCAGGGGTTGTTCTCGGTCACCCGAGCGCCGCGTGTCAGCGCGTAGTACATCACGCCGAAGAAGAACAGGAACGATGCAAAGCTGATGAACGCGCCCAGCGAGGACCACCAGTTCCAGTAGGCAAAGGCATCCGGATAGTCGATGTAGCGACGTGGCATGCCCTGACGGCCCAGGAAGTGCTGCGGGAAGAACGTCAGGTTCGCACCGATGAAGAACGTCCAGAAGT
>CAYUSM010000081.1:0-12009 GCA_964447345.1 uncultured Sulfitobacter sp.
TGAAGGCGTTGCCGCAGGCGAGGGCCGGGGCAAACATCCACATCGGGATCATGGCGGGGAAGTTGAAGGGCGTGATGCCCGCGGTCACGCCAAGGGCCTGTCGCATGGAGTACATGTCAATGCCGGGACCCGCGCTGTCGGTATATTCGCCCTTCAGCATCTGCGGTGCGCCGATGCAGTATTCTACCACTTCGAGCCCGCGCTGCACGTCTCCTGCCGCGTCGGGCAGGGTCTTGCCGTGCTCGCGGCTGAGCGCCTCTGCCAGCTTGTCCATGTCACGGTTCAGAAGGTCGACAAACTTCATCAGCACCCGCGCGCGGCGCTGCGGGTTGGTCGCGGCCCATGCGGGCTGTGCAGCAGCGGCAAAAGCCACGGCCTGTTCCAGCTCTTCCTTTGAGGCCAGCGGGCATTTGGCCTGCACTTCTCCGGTGGCCGGGTTCATAACGTCGGCAAAACGGCCCGAGGTGCCTTTGACATGTGCGCCGTTGAGGTAGTGGGTCAGCTCTTGCATGGGGTGTCCTCCTGTTTGCGCGCAGTCTAGTCTTGCAAAAAGCCGAGGAACAGTGGCAGTTGGGCAAAATGGTTTTGCAAAAACGCAAAGCTGATCGCGGGCCTGAGCGGTGCATGAATTGTATTGGAAAGATGAAGCGAGGGGACGGTGCATAACTGGGATGACCTGCGCCTGTTTCTGGCCGTCGCGCGGGAGCAGAGCCTGTCGGGGGCGGGCAAGCTTTTGCGGCTGGACCCGGCGACGCTGGGACGCAGAGTTGCGCGGCTGGAAAAAGCGCTTGAGACGGTTCTCTTTGTCAAATCGCCTCAGGGCTACGCGCTGACCGAGGCGGGCGCGCATCTCATGGAGCGCGCTGAAGTGGCCGAGCGGGCGATGCGGCTCGCCACAGCCGAAGTGGTCGCGCCCAGCGATGCGCTCTCCGGTCAGGTCCGGATCGGCGCGCCGGACGGGGCGGCGAATTTTCTGCTGCCACAGGTCTGCGCCCGCATTGCAAAGGCGCATCCTGGTCTCGATATCCAGATTGTCGCCTTGCCGCGCGTCTTCAACCTGTCGCGGCGCGAGGCGGACATGGCCATTGCGGTCAGCGCGCCCGATGCAGGCCGGTTGATGGTGCAGAAGGTCACCGATTACCATCTGCATCTGGCCGCGGCGGAGGGTTATCTGTCACAATACAAGACCATTGCATCCGTCGAAGACCTCAAAGCCCATCGCATCGTGGGCTACATCCCCGACATGATTTTTGACCGCGAACTCGATTACCTTGCGGATCTGGGTCTGACACAAGTGAGCCTGGCGTCCAATTCAGTCTCTGTTCAGGGACATATGATCCAGCAGGGCGGCGGCATTGGCGTGGTGCATGACTTTGCCCTGCCGTTTCTGCCCGGCGTGCACCGCATTCTCACCGATCAGGTGCACCTCAAACGCGCCTTCTATTTGATCCGCCACGCGGACGACCAGCGTAATCAGCGGTTGAAGCAGTTTGCCGAAGTATTGAGCGGGGCCTTGCGCAACGAGGTTCAGCGTCTGGAGGCAAAAGCTTGACTCAAAACCCCTTTCTGGCCGACGCTGGGGGTACGGGGGAGGCGCTAAAGGGAGGGCTGCCATGCTTGTGTCGCAAATTCTGAAGTCGAAGGCCGAGGATACCGTTGTCACGGTTTCGCCCGGCACACTGGTATCTGATGCCGCCAAGATGTTGGCGGAGAAGAAGATCGGCACCGTGGTTGTCTCGGCTGATGGCAGCAAAGCGGATGGCATCCTGTCCGAACGTGACATCGTGCGGGAACTGGGCAATCAGGGCGCTGCCATTCTGCAGCTTACGGTGGACAAGCTGATGACCGCCAAGCTGGTGACCTGCAAACGCGATGATCGTGCGGATGCCATCCTGCAAACCATGACCGAAGGTCGCTTTCGGCACATGCCGGTGGTCGAGGACGGGGTGCTGGTAGGGATCGTCACCCTTGGCGACGTGGTCAAGGCAAGGCTGACAGAACTCGCGATGGAGAAAAATGCCCTCGAAGGCATGATCATGGGGCACTAACCCGGTTGCACCCATCCACGCGCCGTGCTTGCTTGCGCGAAATACGACCACGTCTGGACATCACATGCGCATAGGCCTTTACCCCGGCACATTTGACCCCATCACACTGGGACATATCGATATCATCCGCCGCGCGACCACGCTGGTCGACAAGCTGTTCATTGGCGTGGCAATCAACCGCGACAAAGGTCCGTTGTTTTCGCTCGAAGAGCGGGTCGCGATGCTGGAGCAGGAATGCGAAGAACTGGTGGAGGCGACCGGGGTCGAGATTGTCGCCCATCCCTTTGAGAACCTGCTGATCAACTGCGCCCGCGATGTAGGCGCGCAGATCATCGTGCGCGGCCTGCGGGCTGTGGCGGATTTTGAGTATGAGTATCAGATGGTTGGCATGAACCGGCAGCTTGACGATTCCGTCGAAACCGTCTTTTTGATGGCCGAGGCCCAGCATCAGGCCATTGCCAGCAAGCTTGTCAAAGAGATCGCGCGGCTGGATGGCGACGTGAGCAAGTTCGTCACGCCGCGAGTGAACGCGGCACTGATGCAAAAGCTCGGGAAGGGCTGACGATCAGGTCGGTGAAGCTTCGCATTAAGGGCGATCGTCCGGTGGATGGAAGCGATTGGCTGGAATAACGGCAATGGGCGTGAGTTCCACCAGCAAGTCCGGATGCCAGAGGGCTTTGACTTCAACCCCCGTGCCCACAGGGGCAAAGGCGGGGTTAAGCCGTTGTGCACGGGCGTCTGATATCGGCTGCTTGTCCTCTGCGCGCACGTAATAGGTTGTCAGCGACACGATATCGTCAAGGTTGCCACCCATGGATGCAAGGATGCGCTCAATATGATCCAGCGCAGCAAGCGTCTGTCGGTAGGCGTCGCCGGGGCCGATGACAGCACCCTCCGGGTCCCAGGCCACCTGACCGGTCAGATGCACGCGTCGTCCGTCTGGCTCAACAACGGCCTGGTGAATGGGATAATTGCCCGTTGGCCACCCACCGGCGGGGTTCGCGTTGATCCGATCGGTCACAGGAATTCTCCCATTCTTCGCGCCACATCCAGCATCCGGTTCGAGAAGGCCCATTCATTATCATACCAAGCCAGCACGCGGATGAGATTTCCCTGCTGGATCGATGTCTGGTCCGAGGCATGAATGGCCGAGCGGGGATCGTGGTTGAAATCCATCGAGACCAGCTTGCGGTCTGTCACCCCCAGCACCCCCTTAAGCGGCCCGTCTGCAGCGGCCTGCATGGCGGCGTTCACTTCATCCTCCGTGGTGTTTTGCAACGTCTCCACAACCAGATCACAGCAAGACACATTCGGTGTCGGCACCCGTACAGCGGTACCGGTGATCCGCCCGTCAAGGTGCGGCAGCACAACGCCTAACGTGTTGGCCGCACCGGTTGTTGTCGGGATCATCGACAGCGCTGCTGCCCGGGCGCGGTAGAGGTCATCATGCGCGCTGTCATGCACCGGTTGGGTGCCGGTATAGCTGTGTACCGTTGTCATATGGCCCCGGATGATGCCGAATGCCTCGTGCAGGACATGGGTGATGGGCACAAGGCAGTTGGTGGTACAGGAGGCATTGCTGACGATCCTATCAGTTCCATCAATGATCTGATGGTTCACACCGTAAACCACTGTTTTTACATTGCCCTTGGCGGGGGCAGAGATCAGCACGCGTTTGGAGCCGTTCTTCAGGTGCAGCCCGGCTTTCTCGGGAGACCGGAAATGCCCCGTGCACTCCAGCACGATGTCCACATCTGCCCAGGGCAGCTGGTCCGGCGCGCGTTCCGACGTGACGCGGATCGGCCCGCGGCCCACGTCCATCGTACCCTCGCCAAGGGTCACCGGTCGTCCATAACGGCCATGGACACTATCAAACTCAAAGAGATGCGCGTTGGTTTCCAGCGGGGCAAGGTCGTTGATCGCGACGACGTCCAGATCGCCGGGGGCCTGATCCATGAGCGCCCGCAGGATGTTGCGCCCGATCCGCCCAAACCCGTTGATGGCCAGTTTTATGGTCATGGCATCACCTTTTGATCAAATTCCGCACCTTCGAATTTGATCAAAAGATTTGGCCTGTCAACGGACCGAAGCCGGAAATCAAGTACCGATACAATTTAGCGGGGCAGGGCGCTTTCTAGCGCCAGAAGGCCATCCATTCCATCAGGTCGAACATCTTCTTGCCCAGAAAGATCAGATGCTCAGTGCCGAAGTACATCACATCGGCCACCATCGCGGCGATCAGGATCAGCCCGAGAATAAGAGCGATACGGTTGGTCACGAGGTGGCTCCGGTTGGTCCGCCCCGATATGACAGGGGCGGATGCAGCACGCAAGCCTGCGAACGCCCCGCTTAACCCAGGTTGCCCATCGCCACCGCGACATCGGCCATGCGGACCGAGAAGGCCCATTCATTGTCATACCACCCCAACACGCGCACCGTGCGGTCGGCCACGACGATGGTCTGGTCAGGGGCAAAGATGCAGCTTTCCTCGGTGTGGTTGAAATCGATGGAGACTTTCTGCTCCGGGTCGTAGCCCAGCACACCTTTCATATGCCCTTCCGCAGCGGCCTTGGCGGCAGCGTTGACCTCTTCGACGGTCACGTCCCGGGAGGCGGTGAAGGTCAGGTCGACAGCCGAGACATTGGGCGTCGGCACGCGCATGGCGGTGCCGTCCAGCTTGCCTTTGAGCGCAGGCAGCACCTCTCCCAATGCCTTGGCCGCACCGGTGGAGGTCGGGATAAGGGCCATCGCGGCAGCACGTGCGCGATAAAGGTCGTTGTGGCGACGATCAAGTGTCGGCTGGTCACCGGTGTAGCTGTGAATGGTGGTCATCAGACCGCTTTCGATCCCGATGGCCTCGTGCATGACCTTGGCCATGGGCGCGAGACAGTTCGTGGTACAGGAACCGTTGGAAATCATCGTGTCGGAGGTCTGCAGCGTGTCATGATTGACGCCGTAAACCACTGTTCGGTCGACATTTTTGCCAGGTGCGGATAGCAATACACGCTTGGCACCCTGTTCCAGATGCACGTTCGCCTTGTTGCCGTCGTTGAACTTGCCGGTACATTCCATGACCACGTCGCAACCGGTCCAGTCAAGTTCTTCCAGATTGTAGGTCGACATCACTTCGATGTCGTTCTGGCCCAAGTTCATATAGCCGTCATCAATGGTAATCTGGCCGGGGAAGCGGCCGTGGACGCTGTCGTACTTGATGAGATGCGCAGCCGTCTCGATGGGGCCTGTGGCGTTGATCTTGACGACTTCGATGTCGTCGCGGGCGGTGGCGGCGATGTGGCTGAGCGTGCAACGCCCGATGCGGCCAAATCCGTTGATGCCGACTTTGATTGCCATGGGATGTCCTTTGCGGGGAGAGCTGCTTGGGCGCTCTATAGCGGGGTTGGCGTGAAAGGTTAAAGGGGGAAAGGGGTGCGCTAAGCTCCTGTTAGCGCTAAATTTTTATGTTAGCGATAAAGGCGCTGACATGGCAGATTTGCTTAGGTCCCGGATTAGACTAGATGTGAGCGTAAGAATGAAAGGAACGACCAATGAGCGGTTTGATTGCCCTGCTGGATGATGTGGCTGCCATTGCCAAGGTTGCCGCCTCATCCATCGACGATGTGATCGGGCAGGCGGCCAAAGCCGGCTCCAAGGCAGCAGGGGCGGTGATTGATGACGCGGCAGTGACGCCAAAGTATGTCTCCGGGTTTGATGCCAGCCGCGAACTGCCGGTCATCTGGCGCATCACCAAAGGATCGTTCCGCAACAAACTGCTGATTCTGCTTCCCATAGGGCTTTTGCTTGCCAACTTCGCGCCATGGGCGATCCCGCCTTTGCTCATGCTTGGCGGGGCCTACCTGTGTTTTGAAGGGGCCGAGAAGGTCGCCCATGCACTTGGCATCGGTGGCCATGGGCACGAGGATTATCCAAACAAGGAAAAAGTGGTCGAGGACCCCGCCCATTTGGAAGAGGAAAAGGCGCAGGGTGCGATCAAGACGGATTTCATTCTGTCGGCCGAGATTATGACCATCGCACTGGCCGCGATCCCGCCCAGCAACTTCTGGATGGAAGCCGCCACACTGGCCGCTGTGGCGATCATGATCACGGTTGCCGTTTATGGCTCGGTGGCCCTGATCGTAAAGATGGACGATATCGGGCTTGCGATGGCCAACAGGGGGCGCCTCGGCATCACCCGTGCGGTGGGACGTGGCCTTGTCAAAGGAATGCCGGGTTTTCTGAAGCTGCTGACGGTGGTTGGCACCGCTGCGATGCTTTGGGTTGGCGGGTCAATCATCGTCCATGGCCTGGAACAAATGGGTTTTGGCTGGTTGGAGCACACGATCCATGACGCCGCTTACGCAGTGGGTCACGCAATGCCACCGGCCATAGAAGGTGCTGTGGAGTGGTTTTCCAAGGCGGTGATGGACGGCATTCTGGGACTGGCAATTGGCATGGTCCTGATCCCCATCGGTGAAAAAATCGTCACACCGCTATGGCGTGCCGTTTTCAGCCGCGAGGCCGTCAGTCACGGCTGATCGGAACCCGCCCGAAACAGCTGACTTGCAAGAAATCCGATGATCAGAAGGTTGCCGGAGACCACGTAGATTCCAAGGGCAGTCAAAACACCACCACCAAGGACCAACCAGAGCGTTGCCAAGACAAATCCCGCGAAAACGGCTGCTGTCAAAAGCCCTATATGCATCCGGTACCTCTACTCACTCATTTCCCATGCCGAGCCTACGGCAGGACAGGCAAAGAAATAGTTAACGCCTCTCAAATCAACCTTAGGTTAGGCAATTCGGCAACACCAGCGGTCCAGAGTGTCGGGATAAATTCGGCAGCATACTGCTGATCTCGTGCGGTTTTCTGCCGATATGCGCGCCATTTCGCGCATGAAAAAGCCCTGTCCGGGCGGACAGGGCCAATCCAATCGTTCAAGGGGGCAGGCGGGTCAGAGCAGCCCTTTGACCGTTTCAACAACGCCCTCGGCGGTGATGCCGAACTTTTCGAACAACTCTTCGGCCGGGGCAGAGGCGCCAAAACGGTCCATCCCGACAAAGGCAGCCTTGCCATACTTTCCACGCTCGCCCAGCAGCCACTGATCCCAGCCCTGACGCACGCCAGCCTCGATCCCGACACGCACCGCGCCACCGGGCAGCACGCGCTTGCGGTAGGCTTCGTCTTGCGCGGCAAAAAGCTCCATACAAGGCATCGACACGACCCGCACACCAATGCCTTCGGCCTCAAGCGTCTCACGCGCCGCCAAGGCAACATGCACCTCGGATCCTGTGGCAATCAGGATCACCTGCCGCTTGGCGTCAGCGTCCACCAGCGTATAGGCCCCTCTTTCGACCATGTTGTTGTTCTTGTGTTCTGTCCGCACGGTTGGAATGCCCTGCCGCGTCAGCGAGATGACGGACGGCGTGTCCTTGGCTGATACTGCAATCTCCCAGGCTTCCGCCGTCTCAATAGTATCAGCGGGACGGAACACATAGGTATTGGGGGTCGCACGGCTGATGGCGAGATGTTCTACGGGCTGGTGTGTCGGGCCGTCCTCCCCCAGACCGATGGAATCATGGGTCATCACAAAGACGGTCGGCATCTTCATCAGGGCCGCCAAACGCATCGCGGGGCGGGCGTAGTCGGTGAAACACATGAATGTCCCGCCGTAGGGCCGCACACCGCCATGCAGTGCCATGCCGTTCATCGCGGCCGCCATGCCATGTTCGCGCACACCCCAATAGACGTACCGGCCATCCCGACTGTCCACATCAAAGACACCCAGATCAGCGGTCTTGGTGTTGTTGGATCCCGTCAGGTCCGCCGAGCCACCCACAGTTTCCGGCATGATGGGGTTGATGACTTCAAGCACCTTCTCGGACGACGCGCGGGTCGCCAGCTTTGGCGCGCTTTCCGACATCTGCTTTTTGAACGCCTTGATCGTGGCGCTCAGCTTCTTGGGGGTCTCCAGCGCCAGCGCCCGGTTGAACTGTTCGCGCTTGGAGCGTGGCATCTTGTCAAACCGCTCTTCCCAGGCTTCCCGCTCCGCAGAACCGCGCTTGCCGATTTCCTCCCAAGCCGATTTCACATCACCAGGCACTTCGAACGGACCAGTGGTCCAGCCGTAGGCGGCTTTCGCCTCGGCCATTTGCGCCGGATCGGTCAAGGCACCGTGACCTTTTGACGTATCCTGCGCCGCGTGCCCCAGCGCGATATGCGTCTTGCAGGCGATCATTGTGGGCAGGTCCGATGTGCGCGCTTCGGTCAGCGCGGCGTCGATCTCATCAGGGTTATGCCCATCAATTTCAATAGTATGCCAGTTCGCGGCTTTGAAACGCGCAATCTGATCGGTGCGATCAGACAGGGTGACAGGCCCGTCGATGGTGATGTTGTTGTTGTCCCAAAGCACGATCAGTTTGGAAAGCTGATGACGGCCCGCCAGCGTAATCGCTTCCTGGCTTACCCCTTCCATCAGACAACCATCACCGGCGATCACGTAAGTAAAGTGATCCACAACCTTCTTGCCATAGCGTGCCCGCTGGATTTCCTCCGCCATGGCAAACCCGACGGAGTTGGCGATCCCCTGACCGAGGGGCCCGGTCGTCGTCTCGATGGCATTGGCCAGGAAGTTCTCCGGATGGCCCGCTGTGCGTGCGCCCAACTGGCGGAAATTCTTGATCTCCTCAATGGGGAACTGCACGTCACCCACCAGATGCAGCAGGGAATAGAGCAGCATGGAGCCATGGCCCGCCGACAGGATAAACCGGTCCCGATCAGGCCAGAGCGGGTGTGCGGCATCAAACTTCAGGTGTTTCTCAAACAGAACCGTCGCCACATCGGCCATGCCCATCGGCATGCCGGAGTGGCCGGAGTTTGCCTCGGCCACAGCATCAAGCGTAAGGGCGCGGATGGCTGTCGCTTTGGACCAATGGTCAGGATGGGCGGTGCGCAGGGCGGTAAGATCCAAGAGAGGCTTCCTTATCGAGAAATATCGGCAGTTGGGCCGTGCATACCAGTGCGCCCACAAAGTTCAAGCCAAAGGCGGAAGCGCGCCATATTGGACCTTAGGCATCGGATAAGCTTTGCCGTTCAAGTGGCTGATCTCAAACGGGGGGGCGCATTCGATTGTTTCTTTGGTTAGGATTGGAAAGAGGCGCGCCTGGCAGCGATTCGCAGATCACGCGAGGACCGGGCCGCCAGAATTGACGCATGTATTGAGTGGGGGATCACCAGGGTAATGAGCAATATCGAAGAACTTCAACGCCGCATCACCACCGCAATGGACCGCGTGGCACAAGGCCTCGACAAGATCGGCAGCGGCCCCAGCGGGCCTGACCCCGAAACCCTGCAGGCGCTGGAAGACGAGCGCACGGCAAACGCGCAGCTGACCGAACGCGTGCGCGCGCTCAAGACCAAGTCGGATGCGGAGATGGCTGAGATGCGCGCGCAGCTTGAAGAGGGCGAGGCGCGCATGGCGCAGCTGGACGTAGAACTGCAGCGCCTGCGCCGCGCCAATGCGGAACTGACAGAGGCCTGCGCCGCCCTCAGCGATGCCAACAGCGAAGGGGTCGGGGACGCCAACCTGATCAACAAGGCCATGCTGGCCGAGCTGGAAGGCCTGCGCGCGGCCCGTGCGTCGGACGTGGCCGAAACCAGCGCCATCCTTGCGGCACTCACACCGCTTCTGGACGGTGCCGCATCCCATTCTGCCCATAGTGAGGAGACCGCCTGATGCCAGAAGTTCAGATCACCATCGGAGGCCGCAATTTCGAAGTGGCCTGTCAGGACGGCGAAGAAGCCTACCTGCATTCGGCGGCCAAGATGCTGGATGACGAGGCGCAGGTGCTCAGCGATCAGGTGGGCCGGATGCCCGAGGCACGCATGTTGCTGATGGCGGGCCTGCTTTTGGCCGACAAGACCGCCAGCGTCGAAGACCGCATCAACGAGGTGCGCGCGGAACTGGCCGAGCGTGAAGCGGAGCTGGCCGGTCTGCGCAATGCGGCCATAGAGCCTGAACGCATTGAGGTCCCCGTGGTGCCACAACAGGTGACAGACACGCTGGCCGAACTGGCCGCCCAGGCCGAGGCACTGGCGGCAGCGGTCGAAGAAAAAGCGGGCTAAGCCCGCGCCGTCAGGTCACCGCACTTGGCAGAATGGACTTCGCCCTTGTGGGGAAGCTGACCGCAAGCTTGCGGGCAATGTCCTTGTTCAAAAGCACCGAAATGGCATTGGCCATGGCAGGTGAGCGGTCCATCATGTACTGTAGCTTGCCCTTGTCCCAGACAACGTAGTGGCAGCCGGGTTTTGCCACCACATGCGCCGTTGCAGGCCCGCCCAGCAGGAACGATATTTCGCCCAGGAAGTTGCCGGGCCCGATCTCAGCATGTTGCGTGCCGCGATGGACAATGAACCCGTCGGAGACCGTCAGGAAAAGCTTGTCCGGCACAACGCCTTCTTCCAGCAGCACAGCCTCATCCGCGTCTCTGACGATGTCGGCCAGGGCGATCATCTTGCGAAACTGTCCCGGGTTGAAATTGGGAAAAGCACTGTAGAGCGTCAGCATTTCTTCGGACATGCCAAAGGTCGAACGCTCGCGGAAGATGCGCCAGATCACCGGCAGGTTGGCCGAGCCGATCAACACGCTGGACACGATGGCGTCCCAAAGCGGGGCATCGGCAATATAATAGTAATAAAGGATGTAAAACGCGGTGCCGAGCAGCAAAAAACCCCGGAGGATCAGTTCGTTGCGTGTCAGAAGGCCGAGAATGTAGCAGGTGACAGCCAGATGCACAAAAACAGCGGCCGACGAAAAATAGTCTTCAAAAATACTCATAAAAATCCGTCCCGATCAAATCTCGGTGACGGTAATGACAACACGTTAAAAAGCAAGCGCCGCGTGCGACACCTGCTGATTTTCTGAAAGAGCGCCTAAGACTTAGCCGTTGGCTTCGCGGATCTTGTCGGCGGCGTCCTTGTCGTAGGTCACGCCGCTTTCATCAAAGAGCGTGTCCAGCTCGCCCGAGAGGGTCATTTCGGTGATGATGTCGCAGCCACCCACAAATTCGCCCTTGACGTAGAGCTGCGGGATGGTGGGCCAGTCAGAGAAATCCTTGATCCCCTGGCGGATGTCCTCGTCGGCCAGCACATTCACATCAGAATAGTTGACGCCCATATAGTTCAGCACCCCCGCCACGCGGGAGGAGAACCCGCACTGCGGCATTTCCTTGGTGCCTTTCATGTAAAGCACCACGTCATTGGCGCTGATCGTGTCCTGAATGCGGGTCGCTGCATCGCTCATCGGGTCAATCCTTTGTCTTGTCTTTTTGAAACGCGCTGTAGTAGCGCGCGGCATAGGTTTCATCATCAGCCAGCGGTTGCACATCTGTATCCGCGCGACCGAAAAAGCCTTTGGTGCTGAGCCAGTTTGTCTGCCCGCGCTCCAGGCTTTCGTTGCGCCGCGTGGCGCGGCTGACTTCGTCAAGATCCAGCGCTTCCATACCCAGCGGTACCTCGCGCGTGCGGCGCTCAGGCTGGCGAGAGGCCAGTGTCCGGTAGGTGCCGCGCTGCGCGCGGTACTGCAGATAGGCAACCAAGGCGCCTCCCGCGATCACCAGGGACAACAGCCACAGCCACATGATGTCAGTCCGGCGCCTTGGTGGTCAGCGCCAGCGCATGCAATTCGCCGTTGGAGCCGTCCATCTTGCCCTTCAGCGCGGCATAGACCGCACGCTGTTGCTGCACGCGGTTCATGCCCTTGAAGGAGGCGTCAACGACCATCGCAGCCATATGCACACCGTCGTTACCCTGCACGGTGATTTGCGCGTCCGGAAAGGAGGCGCGGATCAGCTCTTCGATCTCATGGGCTTGCATGGGCATGGGCGGCTCCGGCATGGCTTCGTTTGTCTCTCAGATGTAGTCGGGGGGCGGGCGCTGTGCAAGCAATGGGCGGTGATTTGTTGTCAGG
>CAYUSM010000082.1:0-11983 GCA_964447345.1 uncultured Sulfitobacter sp.
GGACAAACGCGTGATCCTTGTCGATGACAGCGTCGTGCGCGGCACCACCAGCCGGAAAATCAAGGAAATGATCCTCGATGCCGGTGCCAAGGAAGTCCACTTTCGCATCGCCTCTCCCCCAACCGCATGGCCCTGCTTTTACGGTGTGGACACGCCGCAACGCGAAAAACTGCTGGCCGCGACCATGTCCGAGGACGAAATGCGCGATCATCTCGCCGTCGATAGCCTCAAATTCATCTCCCTCGACGGTCTCTACCGCGCGGTTGGAGAGGCCGAAGGCCGCAAAAACGACTGCCCCCAATATTGCGACGCCTGTTTCTCTGGCGAATACCCGGTCACACCCGCAGACCAGATGGAGCAGGGTTTTGAGATGAAACCCGCCGCTGAGTAGGCTCCCGCCAGAACCTGTCAGCAACCCCTGCTAGGGTGCGCACATGGAAAATGCACCCGCTCCCCTCCTCGATCAGTTTGCGTCATGGTCCGAACCCGCGCAAAAAGCGGCCTGGGACTGCCGCACGCTGTTTCACGACATCGCGGCAGAAAACGCGCTTGGCGCGCTGGACGAAAGCCTGAAATGGGGACAGCCGTCCTGGCGCCCCAAACGGCCCCGCACTGGTTCAACCCTGCGCATGTCATGGTCACCGGCATCCCCTGATCGGCTGGCACTGTTTGTCGACTGCAAGACCGACCTCGCCGCCCGGATGCAAGAGATCTACCCCGACCTTCCAGCAAATGACGGACGCCGCGCATTGGCCGTTGATCTGCGCGCAGAATTGCCGCGACAGGCGCTTGCTCATCTGGCCGAGATGACGTTCACGTATCACCTCAAAAAACGTGCCGCAGCGTCAATGGGCTGATCCCCGCCGACCTTGTTTTCATGGCCTTTCGGAAGTCTCAGGCGCTTGGTAGCCAGCGCCGAATTCCCGAATCCCACAGACAGCAAGACCCTCCCATGAGCATCGCAGAAGACCAGGAACCCACGCCCGCGCACGTGGCCCAAAAGGCAACGCAATCAGCACATCTGCCCGCCCTCGCCCTGATCGGTATCTTTGGCAGCACCGAGGCTCCCGCCGCCCTGATCCGCGAGCGCAGCGGCACAATCCAGCGCGTCACCGTGGGTGACACCGTGGCAGGCCAGACCGTTGCGGCAATCGACACCGATCGCGTCATCCTCGCCTCTGGCAGCCGAACCAAAACGCTGACATTCCCCGAAGGCTGACACCTCTTGACCCCATCCGCACACAGGGGCAAACGGGCGACATGACAAAGACAGCATTGATCACCGGCGCCTCCCGCGGCCTTGGCGCTGCCCTCGCCGAAGCGCTCGCACCCACCCACCACGTCATCGCCGTGGCCCGCACCACCGGCGCACTGGAAGAGTTGGATGATCGGATCAAGGCCAAGGGCGGCAATGCCACCCTCGCCCCGATGGATGTGACCAACGCCGACGCCATGGCGACCCTGTGCCGGGGCATTTTTGATCGCTGGGGCAGCCTTGATCTGTGGCTGCATACCGCGATCCATGCAGCCCCGCTGGCTCCGACCGACCACATCGATGCCAAGGACATGGCAAAATCCGTGGCGGGAAACGTCACGGCCACGTCCACGCTGATCACCTATGTCTCGCCCCTTCTCGGCCAGGAGGGCGAAGCGGTGTTTTTTGACGATCCGCGCACCGGTCAGAAGTTCTTTGGCAGCTACGGTGCTACCAAGGCCGCCCAGATTGCCCTTGCCAAAGCCTGGCAGGCCGAGACGGCCAAGATCGGGCCCAAGGTTCACATCCTGACGCCGGAGCCCATGCCAACCGCCACCCGCGCGCGGTTCTTCCCGGGCGAGGACCGGACTGTGCTCAACGATCCGCACGCGCAGGCGGCTGCGGTTTTGGCGCAACTCTGACGCTGCCAGCCAGCACGGCAGGCAGCGGAACCTTGCCGCATGCACCCCCCTCACCTATCAAGTTCAAAAAGGGGCCGACATGCGCATTCTGATCACAAATGACGATGGCATCACCGCACCGGGCCTGAAGGTCCTCGAAAACATTGCCGGTGATCTTGCCGGTCCCGATGGTGAAGTCTGGGTGGTCGCCCCGGCATTTGAACAATCCGGCGTTGGCCATTGCATCAACTACGTCCACCCCACGATGATGAGCCAGATGGGCCCGCGCCGCTTTGCCGCCGAAGGCTCCCCTGCCGACTGTGTTCTGATCGCCATCCATGACGCGATGAAAGACACACCTCCCGATCTTATCCTTTCCGGTGTGAACCGGGGCAACAATTCCGCCGAAAACACCCTCTATTCCGGCACCATCGGCGGCGCGATGGAAGCAGCTTTGCAGGGTTTCCCAGCCATTGCGCTGTCGCAATACTACGGCCCCGCCAATCGCGACATCTCCAACCCGTTTGAGGCCGCAGCCACCCATGGCGCAGATGTCGTGCGCCGCATCCTTGCGGCCACTCCGCAAGAGAACAACGACTACAGCCTCTTTTACAACGTCAACTTCCCGCCCCTCCCGGCGGCGGACGTCAAGGGCACCCGGCTTGCCATCCAAGGCCGCCGTCCCGGAGTCGTCTTCGGGACAGAGCCGCATACAGCGCCATCAGGCCGCCGTTTCTCCTGGATCAAGGGCGGTGATCAGCAAGTCCCGGCTGGCGCGGGCTCGGACGCCGCCGTAAACCTTGAAGGCTACATCTCTGTCACACCGATGCGCGCGGATCTGACCGCACATGAGATGATGGACGCACTCTCCGGGATCAACGCATGAGCGAAGAGGCGACCTCTGAAGCAGAGCGCAAGATGCAATTTCTCTACGCGCTGCGCTCCAAGGGGGTCACCGACAATCGCGTTCTGGGTGCCATGGAAGCGGTGGACCGCGGGCCATTCATCCGCGGCCTCTTTGCCACCCGCGCCTATGAGGACATGCCCCTGCCCATTTCCTGCGGCCAAACCATCAGCCAGCCTTCGGTTGTGGGTCTGATGACCCAGGCACTGGAAGTCACGCCGCGCGACAAGGTGCTCGAAATCGGCACGGGTTCCGGATATCAGGCGGCAATCCTCAGCAAACTGGCGCGCCGCGTCTATACCATTGACCGCCACCGCCGCCTTGTGCACGAGGCGCGCGAGGTTTTTGCCACCCTTGATCTGGTGAACATCACTGCCATCACCGCCGATGGCAGCTTTGGCCTGCCCGATCAGGCCCCCTTTGACCGCATCATTGTCACGGCAGCCGCCGAAGACCCGCCCGGCCCCCTCGTCGCACAGCTCAAGGAGGGCGGCATCATGGTCTTGCCCGTCGGACAATCAGACGCCGTTCAGCACCTGATCCGGGTGCGCAAAACCCCCGATGGGCTGGAGTATGACGAAATGCGCTCGGTTCGGTTCGTTCCCTTGCTGGAGGGCTTGGGGAAAGACAGCCAATAGGTTAACATGCCGCAAAACCCCGGATCACATGGGGCACATGGCATGAGGACAAGCAGATGCGATCTTCCCTTCTGAGAAGTCGGGCCCGGCTGGCCCTTTTGGCAGGTTCAAGCGCCATGCTTCTGGTGGCCTGCGGCGAGCAACCGCTTGACTTCGACCTGCGCGGTCTGGGCGGAGGGTTCAGCACCGCAGATGCGGCAACCGGTCCGCTGGCTGACCGCCCCCGTCCCGATGACCGCGGCGTGATCTCTTACCCCAACTATCAGGTGGCTGTGGCCCGGCGCGGCGACACGCTGGCCGATGTCGCCAACCGCGTGGGCGCGGACGTTGGTGCCGTGGCGCGCTTTAACGGCATCGACCCCGGCGTGCCGCTGCGCAAGGACGAGATCATCGCGCTGCCCACCCGCGTGGCGGAACCGTCGCCCGCCACGGGCGCCAGAGGCACCGGCCCCATCCAGCCCGTGGACATCACAACGCTGGCTGGCGGTGCGATCGACAGGGCACCAGCAACTCCCGGCGTGCAAACGGCAGCGCTGCCACCCGCCACACCCGCAGCCCCACCTGCTCAATCCGGCAAAGAACCCGTGCGCCACAAGGTCGAACGGGGCGAGACCGCCTACACCATCGCCCGGCTCTACGGCGTGCCGGTCAAGGCGCTTGCAGAATGGAACGGCCTTGGCGCCGACTTCGCCATCCGGGAGGGCCAGTTCCTGCTGATCCCCGTGGCCAAACAGAACCCACCTGCGCGCAGTACCACGCCTGCGCAAAGCGCAGAACCCACTCTACCCGGTGCCGGGTCCCCCACACCCACACCGCCTTCGGCCGCCAAACCGCTGCCCGAAGATGAAACCGCAACACCCCAAGCACCACCTGCCCCAAGCGAACCCGTTGCCAATGTCGGCACCACCACACAGCCGCCAAAAGACACGGCCATGGTCACCCCCGTTCAGGGCACCATCATCCGTGGCTACGCGAAAGGCCGCAATGAGGGCATCAACATCAAGGCCGATCCGGGCACCCCGGTCAAAGCTGCAGATGCAGGCACCGTGGCCGCAATCACCAAGAGCGCCGAAGGCGTGCCGATTGTGGTCATCCGCCACCCCGACAACCTGCTGACGGTCTACGCCAACGTCACTGATGTGAACGTCGCCAAGGGGGACAGTGTGGGTCGTGGACAACCAATTGCGAAGCTGCGCGGTGGCGACGACAATTATGTCCACTTCGAGGTGCGACAGGGCTTTGATTCGGTGGATCCCGCCCCTTACCTCGACTGATTCAGGCGACGGTAGCTAAAAAACTTGGGATTTGGGGTCATTTTCTTCAAAATGGCCCCCAAGCCGTCATAATTTCGGTTTCTCGGTCACGAAATCGCCTTGTTTCATATGTAGAAACAATCTTGCGCATTATATGCAATTGGATCGGGCGGGGGTTGATTTCTGGTCTGCGGGCCAGAGCGTAACTGAATGTTCATCGCTCTCTGGTCTTTCTGATCGCACGTCACAAGTGGCGAACGCGTGGTATGTAGGAAAAGGATGCCGGTCTCTCAACGGTATCCGGACCGGGCCGCACCAATGGTGATGGCAAGGTCACATATGTTGAAAAGCGCGGTGGGGCCCTCCACCCCATCGCGCGGATCACTTCTGCCCTCAGACAGAGCACCCAACGGCGCTATCCGTGAAGCGTTACACCCTTGCGGCCCGCCAAATCGGTAAAATACTGCCAGGCCACCCGGCCCGACCGCGCCCCGCGCGTCGCCTGCCATTCGATGGCCTCTGCCCGCAGCGTATCGTCGTCAATCTCAACCCCATGGGCATCGCAGTAGCCGCGGATCATCGCCAGGTACTGATCCTGATCACAGGCATGGAACCCCAGCCACAGCCCGAAACGGTCGGACAAGGACACTTTCTCTTCCACCGCCTCAGCAGGGTTGATCGCGGACCCCCGCTCATTCTCGATCATATCGCGCGGCATCAGATGGCGGCGGTTCGAGGTGGCATAAAGCACGACGTTATCAGGCCGCCCTTCGATCCCGCCATCCAGCACGGCCTTGAGCGACTTGTAGTGTGCATCATCATGGCCAAAGCTCAGGTCATCGCAAAACAGGATAAACCGATGCGATGCACCGCGCAGGACGTTCAGCAACCGCCCCACCGATGGCAGGTCCTCGCGTTGCAACTCAACGATCCGCAAATCTTCATGCGATGCATGAACATCCGCGTGGATAGCTTTGACAAGGCTGGATTTCCCCATGCCTCGCGCACCCCAAAGCAGCGCATTGTTGGCAGGCAAACCGGATGCAAACTGCCGTGTGTTTTGCAACAGCGTATCGCGCGAACGGTCCACGCCGACAAGCAGCTGCAGATCAATCCGGCTAACCTTCTCGACCGGCTCAAGCCGGTCCGGCTCCGTGTGCCAGACAAAGGCCGCCGCCGCATCGAAGTCCGGTGCCTCCAGCGGAGCCGGTGCCATCCGCTCCAGCGCCGCTGCGATCCGGTCCATCGGATCATCAATCACTTCCGCGCGTCCTCGTCATCGAACTCGGCAAACAGCGGATCGTCCTCGTCGTCATAGTATCCATCCGCGCGCAGCTGCGCCTCGCGCTTGGTCTCCACCCGCTTCACCAGCTGGATCGAAACCTCATAAAGGCCGTAGACCACCACAAAGAGGATCAGCTGGGTGATGACATCCGGCGGTGTCACCAGGGCTGCCAGCACCAGAATGGCAACCATCGCGTATTTCCGCACGTTCCCCAGCCCTTCGGCACTCACCAGACCGGCCTTGCCCATCAAGGTCAGCAATACCGGCAGTTGAAAGCACAGTCCGAAGGCCATGATGAATTTTAGTGAGATATCAAGGCTTTCATTCACCTTGCCAAAGAAGGTGATCGTCGGGCCCGACGACGGTGCGGCCGCCTCGATTGCGCCACCGGACGCGGTGGACAGGATATTCGTGACCACCGAGGACGCATCGGCAAACCCCAGCAAAAAGGTCATCGCCAGCGGCGTCACAACAAACTGGGCAAAGCTCGCCCCCAGCAGGAACATCACCGGCGAGGCGATCAGGAAAGGCAGGAAGGCGTTCTTTTCATTGCGATAAAGCCCCGGCGCCACAAAGCGCCACATCTGAAACCCGATGATCGGAAACGCCAGTGCAAAGCCCCCCACCATCGACACCCGGAAGAGCGTGAATAGGTACTCCTGCGGGCTGGTGAACTGCAGCGCAGGGTTCTCGTCACCCAGGTCGCGCAGCGTATCGACAACCGGGTTCAGCAGAAAGTTCATCACGTGTTCGGCAATAAAATCCCCCTGAATGGGGATAAAGAAAAACGTGATGGTCACCAGCAGCGCCAGGACCGAGCGGATCAGCCGCGTGCGCAGCTCCGCCAGATGCTCGATCAGCGGCGCGGCACTGTCATCAATGTCGTCTATGTCGTTGTTGGCGCTCATCAATTACTCTTTTTCAACCACTGGCGCGCTGACTTTCGCCTCCAGCTCTTCGGCCTTGGCCATGGCCTCCGCCGCCTCGCGCTGTTTGCGCTCTGCCGCGGCGCGCGCCGTTGCTGCCTGGATTTTCTTGGTGTCTTCCGCGCGTTTGGCGGCCAGCTTGCCGGTCTCGCTCTCCGGATCGATATCGGTCAGGGACTTGGCCGCGTCCTTGACCCCGTCCATCGCCGTGCCCACCGGATTGGTCGCCGCCTTGAGCGATTTGTTGATCGAGGACGACATCTCGCGCATGCCGGACTGGTCTGCGGCGTCGTTCATCGCGCTTGAGAACTCGCGCGCCATGCCCTTGGCCTTGCCCACAAACTGCCCCACCCTGCGAAACAGGATCGGCAGGTCCTTCGGCCCCACGACAATGAGGGCCACGATGCCAATGACCAGCAGCTCTGTCCAACCCAGATCGAACATGAAGGCTTAGCTCACGCCCTTGTCGGCGGCCTTGTCCGTTTTGGGGTGCGTGCCCATGTCGGTGTGCTTGGGCAGGTCCGCGCCGTCAACGTTCTCGACCTTCTTGAGGTCGTCCTCACCTTCCGAGATGCCCTTTTTGAAGCTGGTGATGCCTTTGCCCACCTCACCCATCAGGCTAGAGATTTTGCCGCGTCCAAACAGAACCAGCACCACAACCGCGATAAGCAGAAGGCCCGGCAGTCCGATGTTTCCGATACCCATGGTAGTCTCCCAATAGCTATGCGCCCGCTCGCGGGCACGTCATGTCTGACCTCGTTCTAAGCGCCGCACCCGGGCCAGCAAAGGTCAAAGCACCCCTGAGCGCGGTCCGCGCACCCTCTTTGACAAGGAATTTGCGCCTTGATGCACTCAACTGACAGGTTTATGTCAGTTGCACCCCGCTAAATCGGTCTCACCACATGACCAAAGGAGCAAATCATGTCCGAGACCCCAACCCCCGTCGCTGAAATCGTCACCTTTCGCCTGCTGTCCGGCACCGACCCTGCGGCCTTTGTCGAGGCCGCCCGCGCGCTGGAGCCCAAGCTCCGCGCCACCGGTCATGTTCTTGGCCGTACACTGTCCGCAGATGAGGACGGCACCTGGACCGACCACATCACCTGGACCAGCCTCGCCGTCGCCAAACAAGCCGCAACCGAGATGATGGCTGATCCGGCAGCCGCCCCGATGATGCAGATGATCGACCCCGAGGGCGTCAGCATGCGCCACGCCACAATCCATTACCAACAGGAGTAGCCTTGCGCCGCACCGACCGTCTTTTCGATATCATCCAAATCCTGCGCGACGGGCAATTGCACCGCGCGCAGGACATTGCCGAACGGCTGGAGGTCTCCACCCGGACCATCTATCGCGACATGGACACCCTCGTGGCCTCCGGCGTGCCTGTCGAAGGCGAACGCGGCGTGGGCTACATGATCACCGAGGCGATCAGCCTGCCGCCGCTGACACTGACCGTCGCCGAGCTGGAGGCACTCAACCTCGGCCTTGCTGTGGTCGGACAAGCCGCTGATGACACGCTGAAGTCTGCCGCCGAAACGCTCGCGGACAAGATTGACGCCGTTCTGCCCGCCCAAACCATTGCCGAAGCCGAAAAATGGGCCTTTGCCGTCTACCCCTTTGCCGATGCCACCCGCAACCTCACCCACATGCCGCTCCTGCGCTCCGCCATCAAGGCACGCCAGAAGGTCCGGCTGACCTACACCTCCCGCGAGGGGGCCGTGACAGGCCGCGTCATCCGCCCGCTTCACATGGAGTACTGGGGCCGCGTCTGGACGCTGACCGCATGGTGCGAGTTGCGCGCAGCATTTCGTGTCTTCCGCCTGGACCTGATTGAATCGACCGAGGCGCTGCCGGACCTTTTCGTGGATGAGCCGGGCAAGCGGCTGGCAGATTACGTGCCTTGAGCGCCGGTTAATCCTGTTGAGCCGCTAAAGCGGCGCGACATGTTTTGGGGGCTCTGCCCCGTCAGCAAAGCTGACTCCCCGGGAATTTTTAGAGCCAAAAAGAGGGGAGAACAAAAACGTCAGGAGCTTTGCAGTTTCCAGCCAGATTGGCGCGGCAGGAACGCTTCCACGCTCGCCTGCGCGAGCACAATGGTCTCGCCCCCCGCAGGCACGTTCAGCCCGCCATGCACCGCCGTGACCATGGCCCTGCCGCGCGGCAGCGTGGCTGTGAGCGCGTCGATGTCCAGCTTGTCCGGCTCCTGCACCCCCACCGTCACCTGCACACGCATGTCCTCATGGTTCAGCCCCGTCACCGCAAACAGCGGCAGCGATGAGTGACGCAAAGCATCCTCAATCGCGCGTTTGGCGGCCTTGGTGTAATCCATCCCATGCAGATCGTTGCCCATGCCCATCTCGATGATGACACGGTGCATGTTTTTGAGATCATCCATCCGCCCGCTCCATGTCAAACCCGACCCGCAAGGCGACATTGGCCATCACCGTCGGATGTCCAGCCCCCTCCTGTCCCACGGGACGCTGCACATCCAGCCCGCCTTTGACCACGTTCACTGTGACATTGCCGTAGGGAAAAACCGCGCACAGCGCCTCCACATCCACCTTGTCAGGCTCTTGCACACCCACATCCAGCGTGATCCGCATGTCGGTCTTCTCGAACCCGAACAGCTCCGCCAGATTGATCGAATTGTGCCAAAGCGCATCGCGCACCGCCCGCTCCGCAGCCTGGGTGTAATCCCCCCGCCGCAGCGAACTTCCCATGCCGAACTCCACCAGCAATGTCTCAGCCATCTAGGCCTCCCTCTTTTGCGTCACGGGGAAGACAAAACACCGATCCCGTGGAATGGTCAGCCACATCACGGCCCCCGGCTGTGGCAGGAAAACGTTGGGCACCGTGGCCCGCAGCCGCGATCCATCATGGTCCATCACAAACTCCACCAGGCTTTCGGACCCCATGAAGCGGGCGCGCTCCACAACGGCGCGTGCGGGTGTGCCGTCCTTGGCCGTGGGGTTCGGTCCCTTGCCTGCGCGGTCAAAGTCGATGCGCACATGCTGGGGGCGAAAGACGATCTGGACCTGCGTTCCATCCGCGACACCGGGTGCGAGGAACCGACCAAAGGCCGTCTGCGCCAGCGCCCCCTGCACCGTGGCGTCGACCACATTGGCATCACTGAAGAACGCCACCGCCGCCCGGTCCAGCGGCCGGGTGTAAACGTTATAGGGTGCACCCTGCTGCACGATCCTGCCGTCGCGCATCAGCGCAATCTCATCCGCCATGCGCATCGCCTCATCTGGCTCATGGGTGACCAGCAGCACAGCGGTGTCTTCTTCCTTGAGAATGCTCAGCGTCTCATCCCGGATGCCATCGCGCAACCGGTTGTCGAGCCCCGAGAAAGGCTCATCCATCAGCATGATGCGCGGCCTTGGCGCCAATGCGCGCGCCAGTGCGACGCGCTGTTGCTCGCCCCCGGACAACTGATGCGGATAGCCGTCGATGAACCGCAGCAGATCCACCCGCGTCAGCAGCTCCTCCACCCGCTGCCGTTTCTCCGCCTTTGTTCCGCGCAGACCAAAGCTTACATTGTCCGCAACGCTCAGATGCGGAAACAGCGCGAAATCCTGAAACATCAGCCCGATCTCGCGCCGCTCTGGCGGGACGCGAAACACCGTGTCACAGATCAGCTTGCCATCCACATGGATCGTGCCGCTGTCCTGCATCTCCACCCCGGCAATCATCCGCAGAGTCGTGGATTTGCCGCAGCCCGAGGGGCCCAGCAGACACGTCACCTGACCCGGCATGATCCGCAGGGACACGCCATCCACCACCGCGCGCCCCTGATATGCGCGGCGCAGGTCCTTGATTTCCAGCCGTGGCGGAGGTGCAGACATGGATACCCGATGAAATTACTCAGGTGCTGCTATCAGCCCCGCTTCATCGCCGCAAGCACCCCGGCAAAGCCAACGATCAGCACCGCGATGCAGATGACCAGCAGTTGTTCGTACTTGTGGCCTTCGGGCAGGACCATCGCGATGGCATCCCAGCTTCGCGCGAAATACGCAAAAGCGCCCAGCATGGCGGCGCCAAAGGCCACCAGATACCCCCACACCGCAACATCGCGGCGCATGACCAGCCCCACAACCAACACTGGGCTTAGAAACATCGACGCCGTCCCAGAGACCGCCACCGCATCGAAAAGCGTGGCATTGCCCCAGAGCGTCAGCACCGTTCCGGCCCCCATGAAAATGACCATCACCGCGCGGCCCGCAGTCAATGACCTTGGCACCAACCGCAGTTCCTCCACTACCAATCGCGAGGCCGAGGCGAGCGCGGAATCAAGTGTGCTCAAGGCAGACACCAGCAACGAGATCATGAGCGCCAGGAAAACCCAGGTCGGAAACATCACGCCCCAGGTGCCGATCAGTTCGCCTTCGTAAGTTGCACCGATAAGGCTGGCCTGAATACCGAAAAAGCCGAACCCGATGATACAGAGTGTCGACAGCCAGAAGGCATGCAGAAAGGACGCCTTGGTTGTGGCAGCATCTGCAATGAACCCACGGTCCATCATCACCGGATCATGCGCGGGATATGAAAAGACCTGCAGCGCTGCCACCGCCAGCAGCACCCAGCCATTGTAGGGCCCTGATGCGCCGGGGGCCGTCAGGACCGCACCAAGCTCAAATCCCGGGCTGATCAGCAGGGCAACAAAGGCCACGCCGAACACCACCAGAAACACGACCATCTGCACAACGTCCGTCCGCAACGCCGCAGACAATCCGCCCCAGGCGGAGTAGGCCAGCCCCAGAACAGCCACGATCAGGATGGCCGTGGTCCCGCTGCCCGCAAGCACGGCATTGAAAATCAGCCCCACCACCAGCAGATTTGCAAAAACCTCCGACAAGAGCCGCAGAGCGATCACCAGATTGTAGCAAGCATTCCCGGTCTTTCCGTACCGCTCTCCCAGCCAGTCCTGCATGGAGCGTGCACCCTGCGCCCGCAGGCGCGCCACGATGAAACCACCAGTCAGAAAAGACCCGTAGTAGGCCGCATAGGCCAACGTGCCCGCTATCCCATAGTAATAGCCAAGGATCGCCGCGTTCATCAGCGAGCGGGCAAAAATCCATGTCGTCACCTGGCTCAGCACC
>CAYUSM010000083.1:0-11792 GCA_964447345.1 uncultured Sulfitobacter sp.
GTGGAGATGGGTGTTGCCGTGCGCATGGCCGCCATGGACCTTTTGGCCCGCAATCTGCGTTCACCCATACCAGCACTGGTATGAAAGGACGCCCTGAGATGATTGAAGTGCCCAACAACGAACAAGGCATCACCCGCATTTTCACGCTGTCCATGTCCGTCGACGAGGCCAGAGCTCTGAAAGGCGATCCTGAGCGGCAGAAGGCGATACTCGGCCTGGATAATCTGAATACGTCGGGCGTTGAGGTCTTTGCCGTCTCCGACCTGGGTGAGCTGGGACTTGCGGGTTATCTGCGCGAAGGTATCGACGCCGATGAGGCAGCGATCAAACGTGACAGCGCCCGTCTTGCTGCTCTGGATGGCTGGGTGATGCTGGTTCATTCCTCCGCATTCGGCGGTGAGGCGGCGAGCCTTCAAACCGCTGCCGAACTGACACTTGTCGGGACATACGCGCAAACGCGCGAGGACAAACCCGTTGTTGATCTGCAATCCGAGGCCGCGCAACCCTATACCGGCACAGGCGCGGAACCTGTGGAGCAAACACCGGCACAAAGAAGCCGCGGGTCCTTGGTTGTTGCGGTATTGGCCATTCTTGGCGTAGCTATTTTGTGGTTTCTTCTGACCTGAACCCGGTTGACACGTACAGGGATACCATCGTGCAAGACCCAAAACCTGATCCCAAGATGTCCGGCCGCATTGCCATGATTGCCCTGTTGGTCGCCTTTGGTATCGTGGGCCTGATGCTGTGGATCGCGTAATATCCGATGGTCTGAGCTGGGCTCCGTCCCGGAAGATGTTCCTGCGGCGCGTCTTCATCATTTCTGCATTGACCTTTGTCGCTTTGGCAATTGTTCTCCTGCTTGTCTCGCGCAGCACCGGGTTGCCGATCCATTGGGCATTCGTGATCGCGCTGATTGGTACTTTGGGTTTTGCCATTGAGGATCTGATGCGTTGGCGCGTCGCGCGCGGTGATCTATGGCAATTGAGCGAGGGACAGTTGATCCATGACGGACCGGAAGGGCGCGCGCAGGTGCCACTTTCAGACGTTGCCTCGGTCAAGGTGCAGTTTGGCACGCGCGTGGTGGTAAAGCTCAGGTCCGGCCAGCGGATCGCCATGCGCTATCTTCCCTATCCCGCTCAAACCGCCCAACAGATTGCTGCCGCGATGGCGCCACGCCCGGCAAAGGCATAAACCCCTTGGTTCGGGCAGGTATTTCGGGCAAGAGGGCGTCATCTGCTCCAAGGACCAAGGGCGGCCTATGACGCTGCATTTCATCAACGCCAACCTGATCGACCCCGAAGCGGGAAATGTCATCTCAGGCACGCTGAGCGTAAGCGACGGCAGGATCACAGAGATCAGCACAGGACCGACATCTCTGCCAGAGAATGCGGATGTGGTTGATTGCAAGGGCAAGTACCTTGCTCCGGGGATCATTGATCTGGGTGTGAAGGTTTGCGAACCCGGTGAGCGGCACAAGGAGAGCTACCGCTCAGCAGGTCTGGCGGCTGCGGCGGGCGGCGTGACAACACTGATCACCCGCCCCGACACATCCCCTGCCATCGACAATCCCGAAACACTGGAGTTCGTCACCCGACGCGCGAACGAGGCCGCACCGGTGCATGTGGTACCCATGGCCGCGCTCACCAAAGGGCGGGAGGGGCGGGAGATGACCGAGATCGGTTTCCTGATGGATGCCGGGGCCGCCGCCTTTACCGATTGCGACCGGGTCGTGAGCGATACCAAGGTGTTCTCGCGCGCATTGACCTACGCACGCAGCCTTGGCGCTCTGGTCATTGCGCATCCGCAGGAACCGATCCTCAGTGCAGGTGCCGCGGCAACTTCTGGCAAATTCGCGTCGCTGCGCGGCCTTCCGGCCGTCTCTCCGATGGCAGAGCGCATGGGGCTGGACCGTGACATCGCGTTGATCGAGATGACCGGGGCAAAGTACCATGCGGATCAAATCACGACGGCACGCGCCCTGCCCGCCCTGAAACGCGCCAAACGGAACGGCCTTGATGTGACAGCTGGGGTGGGCATTCATCACCTGACGCTTAACGCGCTGGACGTGGCGGACTACCGCACATTCTTCAAGCTGAAACCACCGCTCCGGGATGAAGACGACCGGCTAGCGGTGGCCGAGGCCGTCGCCTCTGGCCTGATCGACATCATCTCATCAATGCACACGCCGCAGGACGAGGAGTCCAAGCGCCTGCCTTTTGAAGAAGCCGCTTCCGGCGCTGTCGGACTTGAGACGCTGTTGCCCGCCGCGTTGCGGCTGGTGCATGGGGAACTCATTGATTTCCCGACACTCTGGCGCGCATTGTCACTGAACCCTGCCAAGCGATTGGGCCTGCCTGGCGGACGCCTCGGCGTCGGTGCCCCGGCTGATCTGGTGCTGTTTGACGCCGATGCCCCTTTTGTTCTGGATCGTGCCACACTGCTGTCCAAATCGCGCAATACGCCGTTTGACGGTATGCGCATGCAGGGTAAGGTGCTGCGAACCTACGTCGACGGAAGTTGTGTATTTGAGAGGCCCTGATGCCGCCCATTGAATCCTCCCTGATGCTGCTCATCATATGGGCCGTGTTCGGCTATCTGCTTGGGTCCATTCCGTCCGGTGTGGTGCTGACGCGCATCATGGGTCTGGGTGATCTGCGCGCAATCGGGTCCGGCAACATCGGCGCGACCAACGTGCTGCGCACCGGCAACAAGACGGCAGCGGCGCTAACGCTGGTCTTTGATGCGGCCAAAGGGGCCATCGCGGTCCTGCTGGCCCGGTTCATCACCGGGGAGGACGCCGTGCAGGTGGCAGCATTGGCAGCGATGATCGGCCATTGCTATCCGGTTTGGCTGAAGTTCAAGGGTGGCAAAGGTGTTGCAACCTTTCTTGGCCTGATGCTGGCGCTGGCGTGGCCGGTGGGGATTGGCTGCTGCATTGTCTGGCTATTTGCAGCCGCTGTGACGCGCACATCTTCAATGGGCGGGCTGGCGGCCGCCTCGGCTTCAACCATCCTGATGGTGGCACTGGGGTATGGCTATGCTCTGCTGTTGGGGATTGCGTTGACCATCCTCCTTTATGTGCGTCACCGCGCCAACATCATCCGGATCAAAGCGGGCACCGAACCCAAGATCGGGCAGAAGGGGTGACGCCGCCCAAGGATGTTCCGGCATTGATCGGGCGGTTGCTCCTTGGCACATCGACAGGTTTGGCCCATGGAACACGGTATGTCGCCACACGCAGTCAGTTCAGCGGTGGTCGTGCCACCAAGCTGGTCGCTGAGCAGCTGGGCGGAAGCGATTACATCAGCCTCAACCTCTATGATCTGGCTGCGGGCCCGCAGCTTTATCCCTGCGAAATGCCAAACGCCAAGGTGATCGCCTTTGTTCGCGCCTACACCCCAGACCCGGACCCGCAGACATGACCGACATCAACCTGCCCATGATCCTTTTCGCGGCGTTCATTGCGTCTGGCAGCCCTGGCCCAGCCACATTGGCCATTGCGGGCACATCCATGTCGTCTGGCCGTCGCGCGGGCCTTGCCCTGGCCTCTGGCGTGACGACCGGATCGTTCATGTGGTCCGTCTCTGCCGCCTTTGGTCTTGGCGCGGTGATGGCCGCAAATGTCTGGGTGTTTGAGATAATCCGCTATGCCGGGGCCGCCTATCTGCTTTGGCTGGCAGTCAAGGCGGCGCGATCGGCTTGGGCAGGCAACCGGTTGGCGGCCAAACCGCTGCCGCCCACGACCCCGACACGCGCCTACGGAAAAGGATTGGCCTTGCACCTGACCAACCCCAAGGCAGTGCTCTTTTTCGGCGCGCTATACGCCATTGGCGTGCCTCCAGGTACGCCTGCCAGTGGGCTTGTGATGGTCATTCTGGCGGTTGGTGCGCAAAGCCTGATCATGTTCCACCTTTATGCCGTCATCTTCTCATCTGCCCCGATGACCGCCGCCTATACCCGTGCCAAACGCGGGTTCGAGGCTTTCTTCGCCCTCGCCTTTGGTGCCATCGCTTTCAAGGTGCTCACCACCAAGGTCAATTAGCCTTTGCCGGAAAAGAAACGAAGACCGGCCAAAGTATCGCCATTTTCCAGCGGCACAACCCCAGCAAGAAAAACTCGGGGCTGAGACAATGAAGAGCATTCTTTCGAATTTCGAACGCTTTGCCGTTCACGCATTCAATTTCCATGGTCGGGCGACGATGTTCGACTACTGGCTGGTCATGCCGTTCATATGGCTGCTGATCATGGTATTCTTCATCGCTGATCTGGGCGAGGTTTACGGTATGCTTCTCGCCCGTCAGATCCCGCCCTTGAACCCGCTCTACTATGCTTCGGTTCTGATTTTCCTGCTGACGTTGATCCCCCGCACCTCCGTGACGATCCGCCGGTTTCATGACAGCAATCGTTCCGGGTTTTGGATCATCTTGCCAATCGTCGCCTTCGTTTCGCTTCTGGTCATGTTCGCCCTGCTGACGGGCAGCATGATGAACTCTGCCCTGACGGGTATCGCAAACGATCCAGACAACGTCTTCAAGTCCTTTGATACCCTTGTTGAATCCATCTTCATCGGCACCTTCTGGGACGAGATGTTCGGGATCGCCACGGCGTTTGAAAAAGCCGGTGCAGACACGGTCTGGGGCCTGCTGAATGAAATCTACAACTACAACGGTGCCGTTGATATCCGCCGGTCCAGCAGCGATGTGGACGTGGGGCTTGAGGGGGATTCCGGGCATACAATGGCGCTGTTCATGGTCAGTTCCGGTCTGGTGCTGACCCCGATCATCACCGGTGCCGCGACCGCGCTCCTGACCCTGATGCCGACAAGCCCCTTTGACAACATCTACGGCGCCGCGCACATGGCCGAGTTCAAGTACGCCAAAGCCGATCCCAATGAGCGCAATGCGATGAGCGGGTACGCCCACCTTTTTGAAAAGACCGATGAGGAAAAGGCGGAATTGCGCGAGCTTCAGAAAGCACAACTCAAGGAGCTTTACCGCTCTCGGGTACTGAAGCAACAGGATGAGCCACCGCGCGGATAACTCCCTGCCTCTAGGATACGCAACAACACCGACCGCAGCCTGGTCGGTGTTTTCTTGTGCGCATCAGTAACTGTAGTCCGCGTAAACCCGCGTCAGATCGCCGTTCCACTTGCCATGATAGTCTTCCAGCAATTCATCTGCAGGGACTTTGCCACTTTCGACGCTCTCTTTCAGCGCATTCAGAAAGTGCGTCTCGTCGGGTACCATGCCGCCTGCCCCGGCGCGGGCACGGGATTTCAATCCAGCCTCGGACAGCGCCACGGCCTCGCGCGCGATGTCGTGCATATTGATGCCCGTCACCTTGGCCTGCAATCCGTCGACGGAGGCGGCAACCCGCAGCGCGTCATGCTGCGCCGGTGTCCAGTCCTTGACCAGGTCCCATGCCCCGTCGAGCGCCGTCTGATCGTACATCAGCCCGACCCAGAATGCAGGCAAAGCACACAGCCTGCGCCAGGGGCCGCCATCGGCCCCTCGCATCTCGATGAACTTCTTCATGCGTGCTTCGGGGAAGGCGGTGGTCAGATGGTCCGCCCAGTCGCTTAGCGTCGGCGTCTCACCGGGCAACGCTGGCAGTTTGCCTTTGAGGAAATCCCGAAACGACATGCCCAATGCATTGATGTACTCCCCATCCCGGTAAACGAAGTACATCGGCACATCGAGTGCGTATTCGACCCAACGCTCAAACCCGAAACCTTCTTCAAAAACAAAGGGCAAGGTGCCGGTACGCGCGGCATCAAGGTTGCGCCAGACCATGGAGCGGAGTGATTTGTAGCCGTTGGGCTTGCCTTCAAAGAACGGGGAGTTCGCAAAGAGCGCAGTTGCAACCGGTTGCAACGCAAGGGCCACGCGCATTTTCTGGACCAGGTCCGCCTCGGAACCGAAGTCGAGGTTGACCTGCACCGTACAGGTCCGGCGCATCATCACCCGGCCCATGGACCCGACCCGGGTCATGTAGTCGTTCATCAGCTTGTAGCGGCCCTTGGGCATCAAATCCATTTGATCGTGGGTCCAGATTGGCGCCGCGCCAAGGCCAATCCAGCCGACACCGATCTCGTCCGCCACATCCTGCACCTCGCGCAGATGAACATTCACCTCGTCGCAGGTCTCGTGAATGTTTTCCAGCGGCGCGCCGGATAGCTCCAGTTGGCCGCCCGGTTCGAGCGAAATGTTCGCCCCGTCCTTTTCAAGGCCAATCAGCTTTCCCTTCTCTTCAACCGGGGCCCAGTTGTGGCGGTCACGCAACCCTTCCAGCATCACGCGGATGGAGCGCTCACCCTCATACGGCAGTGGCTTCAACGTATCCTTGCAGTAACCGAACTTTTCGTGCTCTGTCCCGATCCGCCATTCCTCGCGCGGCTTGCAGCCCTCGGCGAGGTATTCCGCCAGTTGTTCGTGACGCTCGATGGGGCCGCCGCCGGATTGAGGGATGGACATGGATTTTCGCTCCGGGATCGCTTCGTTGAATGGTCAGAAGTGAGCGCAATTGGCGGGGGTGTCAATGCAGGAGCGCGCCCTCAGGCCGCACTGGACCGCGTGACCAGATCAAAACCGCTTGATGCGGATTGGCGCGCAGGGTGCTGAGCATGCGTTCGGTTTTCAGACCCGGCAAGATTGCGAAAGCGTCAAAAAGCGCATCGGCCCCGGCGGCATTCACCGGTATCAACAAGGGCGGCTGGCCCTTTTGGGTCAATCGCCAATGCGCGGGAAACATTGCCCCGTCAAGGGTTAGACTTTCCAGTTCGCGCAGAGCGACGGTGCCACCGGTTAAGGGCCCGAAGTAAGTGACCTGCCCCTCATCTACCTGCACCGCACCTGCGCCGCCGTCTGCGCTGCGAAAGCGTCCGCGCTGAATACCAAGCCACATCAGGATACCGCCACCGACAAGCACAGCATATCCCAAAAGGCCGACCAGAAAGCCTGGGCCAAGTACCATCCACAGCCCCAAAAGCACCACGCCCAGCCCGATCAGCGCCTCGCGCCAGCGCAGAACGGCCGCGCGCGCTTCGGGGCGGAAGAAGCTCACGTCCAATCTCCCAATGCGCACTGCCAGACGGTCAGCGCAGCGACGGCTGCCGTATCCGCCCGCAGAATGCGCGGACCCAAAGCCACCGCATGCGCGTTTTCGATCTCGGACAATCGCTTGCGCTCCCGCTCGGAAAATCCGCCTTCCGGCCCGATCAGGATGGCCCAAGGGCCGGGATTATCCGGCAGGTTCGCGGATGCACCTGCCAATGCTTCGTCGCAGAACATGATCTGTCGGTTCGAGCTCAATTGATCCAGCACCCGGTCGAATTTCGCGGCCTCCGCCACCTCTGGCACAAAGGTCGCGCCACATTGTTCTGCCGCTTCCACCGCATGGGCCTCTAGCCGATCCCGCTGCACCCGGCCAGCATTTGTGAACTCCGTCATCACTGGGACGATCCGCGCCGCGCCCATCTCTACCGCTTTTTCCACGATGAAATCCGTGCGGGCCTTCTTGATCGGCGCGAACATCAGCCAAAGATCGGGGGGCATCCGCTGCTCAGCACTTTGTGCCACACAGGTGAGCATGCCCGCCCGCTTGCCCGCCTCAGCGATCTCAGCCCGCCATTCACCATCACGGCCATTGAAAAGCAGCACCTCGCCGCCCACCGCCTGTCGCATCACGCCGAAAAGGTAATGGGCCTGACCTTTGTCCAAAGGAACCGATTGCCCCTGCCCCAAGGGGTGATCTACATAAAGCCTGATCTTCGCACTCATGGGTCCGATATATGCAAGACGTCCCCCCTTCACCAGATGGCACAGTTGCAGACGCACCACCGGACAATTGGGTAGACCTTTACGCACCCGCTTACGCGCGCCCCTACCTGAGGCTGAGCCGCGCGGACCGGCCCATCGGAACATGGCTGTTGCTACTGCCCTGTTGGTGGGGGCTTGCGTTGGCGATGCTCTATGATCAAAGCCCCCGGTGGGAAGATCTGTGGATATTCATCGGTTGCGGGATCGGTGCATTTCTGATGCGGGGCGCGGGCTGCACATGGAACGACATCACAGACCGCGATTTTGATGCGCAAGTGGCGCGGACCCGGTCGCGGCCCATCCCTTCGGGTCAGGTGAGCGTGAACGGCGCTGTCGCGTGGATGATCATACAGGCGCTGCTGGCGGCTTGCATCCTGTTCACATTCAACATCGCTGCGATTGGCCTTGGTGTGCTGTCGCTGGTGCTGGTCGCCATCTACCCGTTTGCCAAACGTTTTACCTGGTGGCCTCAGGTGTTCTTGGGCCTTGCGTTCAACTGGGGTGCACTGTTGGCCTGGACCGCACACACCGGCCGTCTGGATGCGCCCGCGGTCCTGCTTTATGCCGCTGGGATCGCCTGGACGCTCTTCTACGACACGATCTATGCCCATCAGGACACTGAAGACGACGCGCTGATCGGTGTAAAGTCCACCGCGCGCCTTTTTGGAGATAAATCGCCACAATGGCTGCGCCGGTTCCTGATGGTGACCGTCGGGCTGATGGGTCTTGCGGCAATCTCTGCCGGGATGCCAAATGCCTCGGCCTTTGCCCTTGTAATCGCGCTTGCAGGTCCCTGGGCCATGGGCTGGCACATGGCATGGCAATTGCGTCAGCTTGACATCGAGGACCCCGCCAAGATGCTGATCCTCTTTCGGGCCAACCGCGATACTGGCGTGATTCCGCTCCTGTTTTTCGGTGCAGCCCTTCTGGCGTGATTGCGCCCCACCGCGCAGGAGCGTAGAAACAGGCGACAAGATACGAGTTGAACCCGTCCCATGCGTCTTTCCTCTCTGCTGATCATTGCCATCACGTTTTTCGCGGCAGCCGTGGTGTCCCTCGTGGCCGCCAATTTCAGCGTCAAACTGATCGAGGAAACTTCAGAGATCGGTGTGCGCGACGCGCTGGATGATGAAGGCATGACCTGGGCCGAGGTGCAGGCAGACGGACTACAGGTCACCTTGGCAGGCGTGGCGCCCACGGAGGCGGTGCGGTTCAAGGCGCTGACGACCGCAGGTTCCATCGTTGACGCGGCCCGCGTGATCGATGAGATGGAGGTCAAAGCACAGGCCGCCATCGCCCCACCGCGTTTCTCCATCGAAGTGCTGCGCAACGACAGTGGCATCTCGATCATCGGCCTGATCCCTTCAAGCACCGACCGCGAAGCCGCGATTGAACGCTTCAAAGACGTCGCGGGGGACACAAGTGTTGCGGACCTTTTGGAACAAGCCGACTACCCAGCGCCCGAAGGGTGGGAAGACGCTTTGGCTGTCGCCATAAGCGCCATGTCTGAATTGCCCCGTGCCAAGGCTTCTGTGGAGGCAGGGCGCGTGACCGTGACTGCCATCGCCGACAGTGCCGAGGAAAAGCGACGTATGGAAACGCGCCTGCGCGGCACTGTCCCGCCAAGCGTTGAACTGGTCCTCGACATCGCAGCCCCCCGTCCGGTGATCACACCCTTCACGCTGCGGTTTGAAATCGATGAGGCCGGCGCGCGATTCGATGCCTGCTCTGCTGACAGTGACGCGGCCCGCATCCGCATTCTGGCTGCGGCCACGCGCGCAGGTGTCACCGGTACACCGCGCTGTACGATTGGCTTGGGTGTGCCAAGCCCAACATGGGCGGTGGCTGTTGAGAAAGGCATTGAGGCTGTACATCACCTTGAAGGCGGATCGGTGACATTTGCCGATGCCGACGTGACCCTCATCGCACTGCCTGGTACCGATCAGGAAACCTTTGACCGCATCGTGGGGGAACTTGAGACCAGCCTGCCTGACGTCTTTGCCCTGCGGGCCAAGTTGCCGAAACTTCAGGACCCCAACGAGGGCCCGCCCGAGTTCACAGCGACCCTGAGTCCAGAGGGGCAGGTCCAGCTGCGCGGACGCGTGACCGACGCTGCCCTGCGCGAACTGGCGGACAGCTATGCACAGGCGCGCTTTGGGTCTGACAAGGTCTATACCGCTGCACGAGTGGCCGAGAACCTGCCATCCGACTGGGCGCCCCGCGTGTTGACCGGGCTTGAAGCACTCGCCGCACTGAGCAACGGCAAAGTGCTCGTCACACCTGATGCGCTGTCGGTGACGGGCAACACCGGCAACCCAGAGGCCAGCAACGTGATCGCCGCCCTCCTTTCAGGCAAGCTAGGCGAAGGAGCGGAATACGACATCGACGTCACCTATCAGGAAAAGCTCGACCCTGTCCTTGGCCTGCCCACGCCGGACGAATGCATCGAACAGATCAACACCGTCCTGCGTGACGGTGGCAAGATCAACTTCGAACCCGGGTCGGCGACCATAGATGCAACCGCATTGCCGCTGATGGATAACATCGCTGAAATCCTGAAGACCTGCACCGAAATTCCGCTCGAAATCCAGGGCTACACCGACAGCCAGGGCCGCGAGAGCATGAACCTTGCCCTTAGCCAAAGCCGGGCAGAATCAGTCCTCAATGAATTGCGCGCGCGTCGCGTGCTGACAGGGACTTTCACTGCCAAAGGCTATGGCGAAGAGAACCCGATTGCCGACAATCAGACCGAGGACGGACGCGAGGCGAACCGCCGCATCGAATTCAAGCTCATCCGCCCCGATACCGTGGCGACACCGGAGGAAACAACGCTGGAAAGTGCCGCCCAATCGGGCGATACAGGGGCAACCCCGTCCGAAGAAGGCACCGCCGATGAGCAGAACTGAATTCGTCCTTGCCACCGCGATCATTCTCTTCGTGGCTTTCTGCTTGGGATGGTTCGCAAACTGGCTGCTGCACCGGTTCACGCGTGTGGCGGCAGGCGATGTCGCACAGCTGGACAAGATGAGCCAGGAGCTGCACGAGGCTGAAGAGACACGCGATCAGGCCATCACGTACCTGCAACAGCGCGAAGCTGAACTGACCAACCAGTTGGCTCAGACTGAGGCTGAGTTGAGCGCGGCCATGGAAGGCTTGCGGGATGCGCGCCATGAAGCCGAGGAAATGCGCGCCTATATCGAGAACCAGAGCAAGGCAGGCACTGAAGTTTTCTCCAGCAAGCGCTGAGCGCTACCAGCGCTTCAATGCATCCTCATCCTCGTTTCTGGCAGCGACCCACGCCGCGCCTTTGGCAGATATCTCTCGTTTCCAGAACGGCGCGCGCGACTTTAGATAATCCATCAGGAATTCCGCTGCCTCAAAGGCATCCTTTCGATGGCGCGCGGCTGTCGCGACCATCATGATCATCTCACCAGGCGTCAGGCGCCCATAGCGGTGGATCACCAGCGCATCCCCCAGTGAAAAACGCGCCATCGCCTGTTCGGCGATCTCGGTCAGCGCGCTTTCGGTCATACCGGGGTAGTGCTCGATCTCCATGGCCTCCATCGGATCGTTCGGCAGGTCACGCACCACGCCGGTGAAGGTGACAATCGCCCCCATATCGACGCGCCCTGCGGCAAAGGCTGCGGTCTCTGCACCAAGGTCAAATGGCGCCTCCTGCACGACGACACGCATAACTTAACCGCCTGTCATCGGGGGAAAGAAAGCCACCTCACGCGCATCCTCGATGGAGGCGTCGAAATCGGTCAGTTTCTGGTCAACCGCCACACGCAACGCGGTGAGATCGGAGAACGCCAGATCGTAACGGTCCTCGCGCGCGCGCAACTCGTCGACCAGCGCGCTGACCGTCTTGGCCTGCGTCTCGACCCGTTCTTTGGGCAGGCCGATACGCTCGCGTACCCAGGCGAAATAGAGCACATCCATCAGTGTCCCTCCTTCAGATGGGGCATGGCCTTG
>CAYUSM010000084.1:0-11726 GCA_964447345.1 uncultured Sulfitobacter sp.
ACTACGCCTATTCGGTCGCCGAGCATTCATTGCTGGTCGAAACGCTCTTTGCCCGTATGAACCCCAAAGCCCCTGCCAAATGGCAATTGGCCGCCTTGCTGCACGACGCTCCGGAATATGTGATCGGTGATATGATTTCACCGGTCAAAGCAGCGGTTGGTCCTGACTACGGCGCGCTGGATGACAGGCTGACAGCAGCCATCCACCTGCGGTTTGGCTTGCCTGCAACCATTCCACAGACCGTGAAACGGCAGATCAAGAAGGCGGACAAGATCAGCGCCTGGATGGAAGCGACGCAGATCGCGGGGTTTTCGGAGGCAGAATCCTCAAAATTCTTTGGCAGGCCAGATGCCGCGCTGATGAACGATCTCGACATCGTTTTGCGCCCCCCTGTTGAAACGCGGAAAGCATTCACTGCGCGTCACAACGAACTCTTGGGGCAAATCACATGATCAACGTCCGTCGCCCCATCGCGCTTGACCTGCCCGACATGGCCCGCCTTTTGAATGAAATCATTTCTGAGGGCGGCACCACGGCAATTGCCCGGCCAGTAACGGGCGACGATCTGGCAGAGTGGATGTCTTTTGAGCCGGAACGGAACGCGTGGCATGTAGCCCTTGATCAGGACGAAAAAGTTGTCGGGTTTCAGTGGATCGAACCCAAGGAAACATTACCGCCCGAGGCAGCTGACATCGCGACCTTCGTACAGATTGGCCAGACCGGACTGGGCATTGGCTCCAAGCTGTTTGATGCAACCAAGAAAGCCGCCAAGGAACTGGGATACGTCTGGATCAACGCCAACATTCGCGCGGACAATGAAGGTGGGCTGATCTACTATCAAAGCCGTGGTTTTCAGGACTACGGCATCATCGAGGGCTATGAGATGGCCAACGGTCAAGTCGTGGACAAACGCCTCAAGCGGTTCGACCTTTGACGGGGCCAACTCTTAGGCTTTGTGCTCACCAAAATAAGGACTGCCAAGCAATCCCTTCTCAAATCAGCGTGGCGAGCGTTTCGCCAGAATACGCTGCAATGTGCGCCGATGCATGCTCAACCGCCGCGCGGTTTCCGAGACGTTCCGGTCGCAGAGCTCATAGACACGCTGGATATGCTCCCAGCGCACCCGGTCCGCGCTCATGGGGTTCTCTGGCGGCGGTGGCATGTCGTCGCCCGTTGCCAAGAGCGCGTTGGTGATGTCATTGGCATCCGCAGGCTTGGACAGGTAATCCGTTGCACCAATCTTGACCGCTGCAACCGCTGTCGCAATCGCACCATAACCCGTCAGCACCACCACTCGCGCGTCCTCGCGCTTGTCGCGCAGCACTTCCACCACATCAAGGCCGTTGCCATCCTCAAGACGCAGATCAATCACCGCGTAGGCCGGCGGGCGGGCGGTTGCAATGGCACGGCCTCCGGCCACACTGTCAGCGGTCTCCACTTCGAAGCCACGCTTCTCCATGGCTTTGGCCAACCGCCTCAAGAACGGCTCATCATCATCGACCAGCAACAATGATTTGTCCGGTCCAATACTGGTCACTTCCTGTGTCACGTGCGGGCGCCTATCGTCGTTTGTGTCTTAAACGTAATATGGCCCGGACTATGATCTGGTCAAATGCCTCAAAGGTTGTCGACAAAACACCCTATCTTTCCGGCCATGTCTTCAGGCGTCATTTCACGGCGGAAGTATTCGACGAAGCCCTGCTCTGGCATGACGAGATAGCTGAAAGTGGAGTGATCCACGAGGTACTCACCGTCCACCGCAGGATGTGCCTTGTAGTAGGTTCTGTATGCCTCGCTTGCCGCCTTCACTTGCTCGGCTGACCCGGTCAGCCCGATCATGCGTGGATGCATCACATCGGCAAAATCACCGACAACTTCCGGGGTATCGCGTTCCGGATCGATGGTGATGAAAATCGGCGTTACCATCTTGCCCTGCTCTTCCAGCAACTCGATCGCAGACGCATTGCGATCCACGTCCAGCGGACAGACATCGGGACAGAAGGTATAGCCAAAATAAATCAGCGACGGTTCGGTGATGACGTCTGCATCCGTCACTGTTTCACCAGCAGCATTCACCAATTCAAACGGGCCACCAAGGTCACCTGCAACTGAGGATGAGCGGCACTGGGCGAACTGGTCCTCCTCGCCCCCACCCAACACCACAAAGAACACTGATCCGGCAAGGAATACGGCGGCAACCAGAACGGCGCCGATGGCAATGCTACGATTCATGGAAGGCCTCCTGCGCCAATGGGCGCTCTTGAACGCTACTATCTCCAGACCTACGCTACAGCCTCGCAGACGCAACTGCGAATAAACAAAAGGTGCGCAGATGACGCAGGCAACCATCCGACCCTTGTCGGGCCGCACGCGGGCCAATTGGATCCGCCTGCGCACAATGATCCTTCTGCGTTGGGTCGCCATCGTTGGACAGCTGATTGCCATTTCGGTGGCGCAACTGGTCTACGGTCTGCAACTTGAGATCGGGCTTTGCTACCTTGCAATTGGCGCCTCGGTCATCGCCAACCTGGTGGCCACGTTCATCTACCCTGAAAACAAACGGCTGTCAGAGTATGAAAACCTGTGGATGATCATGTTTGATCTGCTGCAGATCGCCTTTCTTCTTTATCTGACCGGCGGTCTTCACAATCCTTTCGCGTTGCTCCTGCTGGGGCCGGTCACCATCTCTGCAACAGCGCTGTCATTGCGCTCCACATTGGTGCTCTGCTCGTCGGCAATTGTTGTCGTATCTCTTTTGTCGGTTTTCCATTTGCCACTGATCACGGACACGGGCGACGTGCTCGCCATGCCGGATGTCTTTGTTTTTGGTCAATGGACCGCTTTGGTCATCGCAATTGTTTTCACCAGCGCCTATTCCCGTCGTGTCACAACCGAAGTGCATTCGATGGGCGACGCGCTTGCGGCGACACAAATGGCCCTGGCCCGTGAACAGAAACTGACCGACCTTGGAGGTGTTGTTGCCGCTGCAGCGCATGAGCTGGGCACGCCACTTGCCACGATCAAGCTGACCAGCGCAGAGCTGTTGAACGATCTGAAAGATACGCCCGATCTGGCAGAGGATGCGGCCCTGATTTGCGAACAAGCGGACCGCTGCAAAGATATTCTGCGCGATATGGGCCGCGCCGGAAAAGATGATCTTCACCTCCGCCAGGCCCCCCTGGAAGCGGTGATCGAAGAATCGGCTGATCCCCATATCGACCGCGGCAAGGACGTCCTGTTGACGCAAATCCCGGGCGATGATCTTCGCAAGGATCAGCCCACGATCCTGCGCAAGCCAGAGATCATCCATGGGCTTCGTAACCTGATCCAGAACGCCGTCGATTTTGCCGCTACCACCGTTTGGGTCGAATCAAGCTGGTCTGAAACCGACGTGTCCGTGCGGATCATGGATGATGGCCCCGGCTTCCCCCATCACATCCTTGGGCGGATCGGCGATCCCTTTATGCGGGAACGCTCTCAATCCCAGACCGACATTTCGCGACCCGAATATGAAGGGATGGGATTGGGCCTGTTCATCGCAAAGACCCTTCTTGAAAGATCGGGTGCGCAAATGCGCTTTGCCAATGGATCTGGCACGCGGCCGGGCATCAAAGGCTCTGGAGCAGTGGTGCAGGTGATTTGGCCCCGCAACAAACTTGAACCAGAAAGCGCAACGCGCCGCCCTGCCATGGGCAAGAACCAGCAGATTACGGCGTAGTCGACGTTAACACGACATTAACCATTAAGGCGAAGAGTAGACCCCTGTGGTATCGAAGGGGTCATCACATGCTGGCAGCGTCTGAGCTTTGGCTGATCATCAGCGTGGCGACCTTGACGGGCATCATTGCCGCACTTGTCCTCGACAATCGTCGAGGGACCCTTTCAACGGAAGTTGCACCAGTCGACGAACCACTCTCGCTCCTGTTTGAAAAGGGCCTGCTCCATCACGCCACGGATCGGGCGCTTAGCGCTTACGGTCTGTCGCCGGGAACTCATATCTGGGATGATCTTCGCTCAGCTTTGATCAGCCGGTTTCCACAGTTTCCCGAAAGCATCTGCACAACTGAATCCGGATCAATGATCATGGTGCCGCCAAATGCGAGCGACCCGTCGCGTTGCGAAATCAACTGGCGAGACGACAAATGTTGGGTTGATATCACCGATGCGGACACGTCCGACACCTTGCAACCCCGTAACGACGCCGAGGGCGTGCCAAACCTGATCTATAACGCCATGCAGCACCCGGTATGGGAGGTCACGGTCGACGGGCAGGTGGGTTGGTGCAACAGGGCTTTTGAGTTGCTGCTGTCAAATTGTGCCGAGAAGGAGCCGGAGAAGCTCTTTCCCCTTGCCTCCTGCGAGGACCTTCATCGGGTTCCGGTCCAGCGCCAGAACGGACAAACCGACTGGTTTGATGTTTCCTTCTTCAAAGATGGCAAGCGAACGATCTACTCCGCCAATTGCGTGACGCCTCTGGTGCAGGCGGAAAATGTTCAAAATACCTTCGTCCAGACATTGGCAAAGACCTTCGCACATCTGTCCATTGGGCTTGCGATCTTCGACAAGGAAAATCGTCTGAGCATATTCAATCCAGCCCTGGTCGATCTCACGCAATTGCAGCCGACATTCCTGGCAGGCAAGCCCACGATGCGCTCATTCTTTGACGAGCTGCGAGAAAGACGCGGCATGCCCGAGCCCAAGAACTACAGCACGTGGCGTCAGGATATCTCAAACCTGATCGCTGCCGCGTCAGGGGCAAAATACCGCGATACATGGTGCCTGGAAGACGGTCGTACCTTCAGTGTTCAGGGCCGTCCGCATCCGGGTGGTGCCACCGCCTTCATGATCGAGGACATCAGTTCTGAAATCACATTAACCCGCAACTTCCGGGTCGAAGTCGAACAATATGAGGCGCTTCTGGACAATGTCGAAGATGCCATCGCGGTCTTTTCCGCCGCGGGCGTGCTGACGTTTTGCAATGACGGATATCGTGCGCTGTGGGGTCAGAACCCCGAAGCAGCTTTTGCGGATGTGACAATTCACGATGCCGTTGATGTCTGGAAAGAGCGAACGCACGGAACCGTCCCATGGGAGGTGTTTGTCCAATTCATTTCTGCGCTGGGTCAAAAGCAACCCAAGACGGTTGATTTGGCACTCTCAAACGGTGCACTTATCATGGCCAGCCTGACACCCATAGCCTCGGACGCGACCATGGTGCGCTTTTCGCTTACCAAAGCAAATCAGCGCCCGGCGCAACCACTATTGAAGGCCGCAGCGACCTAACTCTCAACGCTTTCGACTTGCGCAGGATAGGGGGCATTGTCACGATGCGGCATGCCTGCGCAAAGACTGACACTTTCCCCGAACTCTCCGACCGAGACTGCCGATCTGGCCGCAAGCCTGAGTGGGCAACTTGCAGCAGGCGACGTGGTCCTGCTGGAAGGTGACGTGGGCGCAGGCAAGACCCATTTCGCACGCGCGCTGATACAGTCGGTGATGGCAGAACCCGAAGACGTACCATCGCCAACTTTCACTTTGGTGCAGACCTATCCAACACCAAATGCCGAGGTCTGGCACGCGGACCTTTACCGGCTCACCTCAACCCTTGAGATTGAGGAGCTGGGTCTGGTGGAGGCGTTTGAAACTGCGATTTGCCTGGTCGAATGGCCCGACCGATTGGGAGCACTATCGCCCGATCATGCGCTCAAACTGCATCTCAGCGCCGGAAGGCAAGACGACGCCCGGATGCTCCAAGCTTCCTGGACTGCGTCAAAGTGGGACGCCAAGCTGAAGGTCTGGCAGCCTTGAACACCCGCAACAAAGAAATCGACGCTTTTCTCGCAGGCAGCGGTTGGGCAGCTGCCCGGCGCACCCGCGTGGCGGGCGACGCCTCCAATCGCAGATATGACCGCCTGACAGATCGTGCGGGGCACACAGCCATCCTGATGGACGCACCACCTGAGACAGGCGAAGATGTGCGTTCCTTCGTCAGGCTCGCCGATCACCTGCGGGACGCGGGGCTGAGTACGCCGGAGATCTACGCCCAGGATGCGTCAAAGGGCCTGTTGCTGATCGAAGACTTCGGTGACCGCCTCTTTGCACGGGAAATGGCGTCCGAACCAGCGCAGCAAATCCCCCTCTATCGCGCGGCGGTTGATGTTCTCGCGCGTCTCAGGTCAGTGCCAAAGCTCGATCTTGAGGTTTGCTCAGCGCCCTGGCTGGTAGAGATGATGGCGCCGGTGTTTGAGTGGTACTCACAGATCGATCCAGACGGCGGCGCGCAGGCATTCACTAAGGCATTCGAACCCTTCGCCGAAGAAGTTGCGCGAACCGAGACAGTGTTGATGCTGCGCGACTATCATGCGGAAAACCTGCTGCTGCTCCCCGAGCGGGCCGGTGTCTCCCGCGTTGGCATCCTTGATTTTCAGGACGCAATGCTGGCGCATCCAGCCTATGATCTAGTGTCTGTGCTGCAGGATGCCCGCCGGGACGTCACGCCTCAGATCGAGAACGAGATCATGCGCTACTACCTTGATCAGAACTCCGATGATCCGCCGACCTTCCGGCGCGCCTACGCGGCCATTGGGCTCCAACGAAACCTGCGCATCATCGGCATTTTCGCACGTCTCGGCCTGCGTGATGGCAAGGCGAGTTATATCGATATGATCCCGCGGGTTTGGGGGTATGTGCAGCGCAACCTGACCCATCCCGACCTGTCTGCGCTCGCCACCCACTTGGATCATGTCTTGCCTGAACCCACTTCTGACTACCTTCAGTTTCTGAGAGACCAATGCCCGGTTCAACCTACCCACTCCTGATGTTTGCAGCAGGTTTTGGCACCCGCATGAAAGCATTGACGCTGGACCGGCCCAAGCCGTTGATTGAGGTTGCCGGCAAACCACTGATCAATCATGCACTGGCATTGGCCAGGGACGCCGGGTGTGATCCCATCGTCGCAAATCTGCATTACATGGCGGACATGGTCACCGCACATCTGAACCCCCTTGGTGTGCAGACCATAACGGAAAGTCCCGAGATCCTCGAAACTGGTGGTGGCCTTCGCAACGCCCTGCCATTGCTTGGCAAGGGTCCTGTCGTGACATCCAACACCGATGCCGTCTGGGCCGGGCCGAACCCGATCAAAGCCTTGCTTTCCCACTGGGACCCGTCGCGAATGGACGCGCTGTTGATCTGCATTCCGAAATCGCGGGCCGTCGGGCATGAAGGTCCGGGTGACTTCGTACTTTCTTCTGACGGCCAGATCACACGCGGACCGGGAGCCGTTTACGGCGGCGTCCAAATCCTCAAAACCGATCTCCTGCATGACATTCCGGAACCCAAGTTTTCGCTTAATCGGATCTGGGATATGATGCTCGAAACCGGGCGGCTTTACGGCCTGCCCTACTCCGGGCATTGGTGCGATGTCGGCCATCCGGAAGGCATCAAAATGGCAGAAGACATGCTGCGGCATCACAGTGTTTGAACCTCAGGGCACTCCGCGCCTCTTTGGCCTCGCACCGGGAATTGATTTCCCTGCGGCGCTGGTAGCAGGATTACGCTCCCGGCTTAAGGACCAGCCCCCCGAAGCCATGGCGCGGGTTGATCTGATTGTGAACACCCGCCGGATGGCCCGCCGTCTGCGCGACATCTTCGATGCCGGGCCGCCCGGCTTCCTGCCGCGCATCAGGCTGTTGACCGAATTGGACAGCCTTGTCCCCGGCATTGCGCCTCCACCCGCCACCCCGCCGCTCCGTAGGCGGCTCGAGCTGATTCAACTGGTCTCACGCCTTCTGGACGCTGACCCCAAGATCGCACCGCGCGCATCACTTTATGCGCTGTCCGACAGCCTTGCCGGTCTGATTGATGAAATGCAGGGAGAAGGCGTGTCAGCACAGCAGATTGCGGATCTGGACGTGACAGATCAGTCCGGACACTGGGAACGTGCCAAGCAATTCCTCGACATCGCACATGGCTACCTCGACCAGATGGCCAGCCAACCCGACAGCGAAGCACGCCAACGTCAACTGGTCGGGCGGATCGCTGCGCATTGGGAAGCTCAGCCTGCACAGAATCCCGTGATCGTTGCCGGTTCTACCGGGTCGCGTGGCACAACATCGCTTTTGATGCAGGCAGTTGCACGGCTGCCTCAAGGCGCATTGATCCTGCCCGGATTCGATTTTGACATGCCCAAAGACATGTGGGGCATGCTGGCCGGTCAGGAACCGCCAGAGGATCACCCGCAGTTCCGCTTTCACGATTTGATGCAGGCCCTGAATGTTCCACGATCAGAGATTGAGGTTTGGACAGATAGCCCACCGCCGTCACAAGCCCGCAATGCACTGGTCTCTTTGTCGCTTCGCCCAGCGCCTGTGACCGACACATGGTTGTCCGAAGGGCCGAAACTCGCTGATCTGGATCAGGCCACCAAAGAGTTGACCCTTGTCGAAGCGCCCACTCCGCGGATTGAGGCGCTTGCGATTGCGATGCGGCTGCGCAAGGCCGTGGCGGAAGGACAGACCGCGGCCCTTATCACCCCGGACCGGATGCTGACCCGGCAGGTGACCTCGGCCCTTGATCGCTGGAACATCCTGCCGGATGACAGCGCCGGTACGCCGCTGCAGCTGTCCCCGCCCGGACGGTTCCTGCGCCATGTCGCACAACTCTTCCTGCGCAAGATGGATGCCGAGGCGCTGCTGACGCTACTCAAACATCCACTGACCCACAGCGGGGCCGGACGGAACGAGCATCAACTCAACACCCAAAGGCTGGAGATGCAGATCCGACAGGACGGGCTGCCCTATCCTGACCCCTCTGGCATTCTGCGCCTTGGAGCAAAGGCATCCCGAGACATCGAAGATGCATCGGGATTTGAGGTTTGGCTGCGCTGGGTTGCTGAGACCTTCGATCTGCCGGAAGCACGCGGCGACCGGGCGCTCACCGCATGGGTCAAGGCGCATTTGGCATTGGCCGACCGCATCGCGGCTGGTGCGCCACAGGATGCGGACCACGAGCTCTGGAAGCAGAAGGCCGGGCAAAAGGCGGCGGAGGTCATGCAGAACCTCACGGATCATGCGGCCCATGGTGGTGAGATGCCCGCGTCAGATTACGCCAATTTGGTCGGCTCCCTTCTGGGCACCGAAGAGGTGCGCGACCGGGATGCCCCGCATCCAGGGGTGATGATCTGGGGCACATTGGAAGCCCGTGTTCAGGGGGCAGACCTTGTGATCCTCGGTGGGCTCAATGACGGAACCTGGCCCGAAGCGCCACCGCCTGATCCCTGGCTGAACCGCCAGATGCGCCTCAAAGCCGGGCTGTTGCTGCCCGAACGGCGCATTGGCCTGTCGGCTCATGATTATCAGCAAGCCATCGCCGCACCCGAGGTCTGGCTCACCCGTGCGATCCGCTCGGACGAGGCGGAGACTGTGCCATCGAGATGGCTGAACCGTCTCGAAAACCTGATGAACGGCCTTCCGGATCAGCGTGGTGCCACGGCACTCGCGGATATGCGGGCGCGGGGCGCCTATTGGCTTGGCCAGACGGAAGCGCTGGAAGCCTTTGAGCGTACAGACCCGGCTCCGCGCCCCTCTCCCCGCCCCCCGGCAAGCGCGCGCCCGCAATCGCTGTCGGTCACCGAGATCAAGCGATTGATCCGCGACCCCTACGCCATCTACGCAAAACACGCGCTGCGCCTGCGGCCGATTAACCCATTGGTCCAATCTCCCGATGCGCCGGTGCGCGGCATCGTGCTGCACAGGATCATGGAGCTGTTCATCAAGTCAGTGCAGCAGGACGCGGGTAACCTGAACAAAGAGCATCTGTTGAGTGTGACCGATGCTGTCCTGCAGGAAGAAGCGCCTTGGCCCGCCGCCCGTTTGATGTGGCGCGCTCGGATTGCGCGGGTGGCAGATTGGTTCATCGAACAGGAAGCGCGGCGGCAGGGCTACTCAACGCCTGTGCTGTTTGAGGATGCGGCCAAAGGCGAACTGCTTTTGCAAGACCTTGGATTCACCTTGCACGGCTACGCAGACCGGATCGACCGGACAGAAGATGGGGACGCACTGATCTACGATTACAAGACAGGCACACCACCCAGCAAAAAAGAGCAGACCTATTTCGACAAGCAGCTTTTGCTGGAGGCCGCCATGATCGAGGAAGGCGGGTTCAAGGAGATGGGTCCGGCAAATGTCGCACATGCGGCCTTTATCGGGCTCGGGGCAAAGCCGATGGAGGTGGCCGCGCCTTTGGTAGAAGAAACGCCGCAGGAGGTTCTGGCGGGTCTGCGAAAGCTGATCGCTACCTATCTCTCACCGTCGCAGGGGTTCACGTCGCGGCGGATCGTGAAGACGGATGATGCCGCAGGTGACTATGATCAACTGGCCCGCTTTGGCGAATGGGACGGGACAGCCCTGCCCCGGCCAGAGGACCTGTCATGAGCTTTGACGACGCCACCCGCGCTCAGGTCGACGCCGCGCGCCCGGATGCCTCTACCTGGCTGGGGGCCAACGCTGGTTCGGGGAAAACCCGTGTGCTCACCGATCGCGTGGCCCGTTTGCTACTGAATGGCGTGCAGCCGCAACACATCCTGTGTCTCACCTACACCAAGGCCGCAGCGTCTGAGATGCAGAACCGACTGTTCAAACGCCTAGGTGCCTGGGCCATGCTGGACAATGAAGCCCTGCGCAAGGCGATGGCGGACCTCGGGATTGAAGGCACGCTTGGCTCCGAACAATTGCGCAAGGCGCGCACCTTGTTTGCCTTGGCCATTGAGACCCCCGGTGGTTTGAAAATCCAGACGATCCACTCTTTCTGCGCCTCCCTTTTGCGCCGATTTCCGTTAGAGGCTGAGGTCAGTCCGCAGTTCACCGAAATCGAAGACCGCGCCGCCGACCTGTTGCGAGCCGATATTCTCGACGAGATGGCCGAAGGACCGGACGCACCGCTGGTCGCTGCCATTGCGCATTTCTACACGGGCGAGGACTTTGGCAGACTGACCCGTACCATTGTCGGCATGCGCGATGTCTTTCAGGCGCAACGCAGCCGGGGTGAGATACTGGCCTTGCTGGGCCAGTCCCCAACGCTTGATCAAGCCCGGATCGAAGCGACTGTTTTTGAAGGGAATGAGGAAGCGTTGTTCAAGGACATCATTCCTCACCTCTTGGAAAAAGGCGGGAATGATGGGAAGGCGGGCCAGCGTCTGCAAGAGATCGACACATTCGACCTGGCAGCACTGCCCGCACTTGAAAGCGTTTTTCTGACCAAAAGCGGCAAGGCCCCTTTTACCGCCAAGATCGGCAGTTTTCCAACCAAGCCCACGCAAGCCGTCATCGGCGCCGCAATGGACTCGCTCAACGCGCTGATGCAACGGGTTCAGGATGCGCGCGACGCGCGGCTTTCTCTTATGGCAGCTGACAAAGCTGTGGCATTGCACCGTTTCGCGCATGCGTTTCTGTCCCGATACGAAGCCGCGAAACAGGCGCGCGGGTGGCTCGATTTTGATGATCTGATCCTCAAAGCGCGCGGGTTGCTGCGCGACGAGGCCGTGGCAGCCTGGGTGCTCTATCGGATCGACGGCGGCATTGATCACATTCTGGTAGACGAGGCACAGGACACCTCACCACGCCAATGGGATGTGATTGAGAGCCTGACAGACGAGTTCTACAGCGGTTCAGGTGCGCGCACCGATGTCGAACGCACTCTGTTTGTGGTAGGTGACAAGAAACAGTCGA
>CAYUSM010000085.1:0-11662 GCA_964447345.1 uncultured Sulfitobacter sp.
TATTCCTGGATCGACGCCCTGATCCACCACATGGCATAAGTCGCAAGACGGAAGCCCTTTTCAGGGTCAAACCGCTTCACAGCTTGCATCAGACCGACGTTGGCCTCTGAAATCACCTCGGCTTGCGGCAGACCGTAGCCGCGGTAGCCCATGGCGATCTTGGCCGCCAGACGCAGGTGAGATGTCACCATCTGGTGCGCAGCTTCAGTGTCCTGTTCCTCCACCCACCGTTTGGCGAGCATGTATTCCTCTTCCGGCTCAAGGAGCGGAAATTTACGGATCTCCTGCATATAGCGGTTCAGACCACCTTCCGGCGTTGGTGCCGGCAAATTCGCATAGTTGGCCATTTTGTCCCCTTTCCCTGTATGCGGAGCCTTATGTTTAAAGGCTTAACATGGATATGGTTGCGGTAACAGTTGGTTTCAAGGCGTGCCTTGTGGGTTTTGTTAATATTGGCACAACATGTGTTAACTTGAAGTTACGTTGCTGTGCGCTCACGCGCTCGTGCTGTTCATTTCAGACGGCGAGCCGTACGGCATCCAGCAAATCTGCCATATCTTGCGGCAAAGGTGCCTCGAACCGCATGATTTCGCCTGTGACCGGGTGGTCAAATCCCAGCACGGCGGCATGTAACGCCTGCCGGGGAAAGGCGCGCACAGCGTCAGCCGCGATGTCTGGCAGCGCATTTCTTGGCAGCTTGCGCCGCCCGCCGTAGGTCGGATCGCCCACCAGACCGTGCCCGGCGTGCGCCATATGTACCCGGATTTGATGGGTGCGCCCCGTCTCCAACCAGCATTCCATCAGCGCCAATACCGGTGGGGTCCCAAAGCGCTCAACAGTCCGCGCACGTGTCACCGCGTGACGGCCGCCCTGAAAAAGCACCGCTTGGCGTTGCCGATCGGTCTTGTGCCGCGCAAGCTGTGTGGTCAGTTTCAGGATATTTCCGGCCTCAAACGACGCCCCTTTCACACCCCGCAGCCGCGGATCATTGGCATCCGGCACGCCGTAGACCAGCGCCTTGTAGTACCGCTCGACCGTGTGTTTCTCAAACTGCCCTGCCAGCCCGTGATGCGCCGCATCTGATTTAGCAACGACCAGCAAACCACTGGTTTCCTTATCAATTCGATGAACGATGCCCGGACGCTTCATACCCCCCACACCAGAAAGCTTATCGCCGCAACGCGCCATCAGCGCATTGACCAGCGTGCCAGAGGGTGTGCCGGGGGCCGGATGCACCACCATCCCGGCGGGCTTGTTCACCACAATCAGATCGTCATCCTCGAACACCACCTCCAGCGGGATGTTCTCTGCCTGAATGTGGCTTTCCTCAGCCTCCTCGACACCGATCTCGACCACCTGCCCCTCAGCCACCTTGGCGCGCGGATCGTGTTGAACAGCGCCGTCAATCCGAACGGCCCCTTGTTCGATCAGCTTGCCCAGCCGGGTGCGCGACAGGTTCGCGTCCTCTGGCACATCACGCGCCAGCGCCTTATCAAGGCGGGGTGGCGGGTTTTCCCCGAAAACGAAGGTAACGGTGCGAAGAATGGACATGGATGACCCGGTTGAGCCAGCGAACCTGCGGTTCCTGCGGCGGTTGGTGACGGTACTGACCGTGGTGATGATTGCGGGCGTTCTAGTGGTGATCGTCCTGCTTGTCACGCGCCTGAACCGTGACGCGCCGCTTCTGCCCGATCAGATCGCACTGCCCGAGGGGGTGACGGCGCGTGCTTTCACGCAGGGGCCCGACTGGTACGCCATCGTGACGTCTGAAGATCAGATCCTGATTTTCGACCGACTGACTGGTACCTTGCGGCAGACTGTCGATGTCGAATAGAGCCCGATTTCTTAATCGTTTATTTACCAGAGATGGATGAAGATCACCCTTTAATCATCTGATTTCATGAGAGTAACGAAAGGTTAATCGCTGTCCCCGCGGGGACAAACCACGGCTCGGGGCGAACAGTTCAGCGATGAAGGAGAGGGTGGTACCACCTCCTGGTCTCGAACCAGGGACCTCTTGATCCACAATCAAGCGCTCTAACCAACTGAGCTAAGGCGGCACGTGGGTGGATTTAGCCAACCGGCGCACAGATTGCAAGTCCCCTGCGTGGCGATATGGGCTCAAACCTGGCTGCGGCTGAGCACCGCGAGCGTGACGCCCACAAGCGCCAGTGCGAGTCCAAAAAGAAACACGATTCCCAACGGTTCAGCCAGGAACCATGCCCCTACCAGCGCCGCCGTGATCGGCGACAGACCCATCAAGACCGTGGCCTCCCCCGCATCTGTGTTCTTGAGCGCTGTCAGCCACAGAAGATACCCCGCGCCGCTGGCCAGCCCGATGAAGGCCACCAGTGACCAGCCCTGCAGGGACAAAGCACCCAATTCGCTGAGTGGCGCCTCGACGGCCGCGCCCGGGATCAAGGCCAGCGTGGCGGCCATCATGGCCAAGGTTCCGATCTGCAGCGTCGGATAGCGCTGCAGGTAAGGACGGTAGAAGACGGAGCAAAAGGCCCCCACGCAGGCGGCCGCAAAGATCAGGCCAACACCGCGCGGATCGCTGGGCAGATCCTCGGCACCAAGGCAAATGGCGACCCCTATGAAAGAGATCACTGCCCCCAGTCCCCGCAGGGCCGTCAACCGCTCCCGGCCAAGGGCGGCGGCCAGCAGGATCGTGACCAGCGGAAAGGTCGCAAAGACGACCCCTCCCTGAGACGCAGATACCGTCTGCAGCCCAAGGTTCAGCAGTGCAATCAACACGGCGAATTGGCCAATGCCCAGCGCCAGAATGGGCAGCAGGTCTGCCCGCGCAATGCGGACCCGGCGCAGATTGAGAAAGAGCGGCATCAAGACGGCCACGCCAATACCATAGCGCAGCAGTGCCAATGTCATCGGGCTGACATCCTCTGCCAGTGCCCGCGTGGCGACAAGGCCCAAACCCACCTGCACTCCCGTTACCGCCGCAGCCAGCTGGCCAAGGGCTCGGCTCAAAACGTGATTTCCCAGTGTTGTTCAACCAACGGCTGACCAAAGGAGACAACCGGTTCAGACGATATCAGCGACCAACCGTTCTTGGCATAAAGCGCCCCCGCCGCGCGGTGGGACTCGTGTGTCCAGAGCTTCATGCCCTTGTAGCCATGATCCCTTGCAAAGCCCATGCAGGTGTCCAGCAGTCTGCGGCCCAAGCCTTTGCCGCGTGCCTCTTCGGCCAGCAGGAACAGGCGCAGCTTTGCCGTTTCCACATCCAGCTTGACGCAAAAGATGCACCCCAGACGCCGCTCGCCTTCCTGCGCGATCCACCCGGCCTCGCAGGCTGGATCGTGATCTGCGATGAAGCTGTCAATGATCTGGCCGACCAACTGGCCAAAGGTGTCATCAAACCCTTCGGCCTTCGCGTAGTGATCGCGATGTTCCGCGACCAGCCAATCGCGGTCGGCTGCCTCAAACTTTCGAATCTCAATGCTGTCCATCCTGAAACCATGCGCGCGCCATCGCTTGCCTTTCAAGCCCTCTCAGGCTAGCGATATCTCCGATCAAAGAAGAGGCACCCATGGGCATCAACGACGAACGCGACATTGAAGCAAACCTGCAGATCGGACCCACCGATGCGGGCATGGTGCGTCTGTTTGTCGAAGGCGACGGCGTTGAGATACCGATGGACTTCACCCCCGAAGAAGCCCTTGAGATAGCGGAAGAAATCACGGCCGCTGCCAACCGCGTCGCAGGCGCGCAGAGCAACAAGAAAAAGCGCTGATCAATCCCAGGCGGGCATCATGTCGGGATCGCGCAGCAGATGCAGCCGCCGTGCGGCGTGAACGGCGAACTTCTGAACCATGACCTTGCGCCGCGCAGGCGCCAGTTTGCTTTCAGGCCCCATGCGGATGATCTCCCCACCATAGCTGTCCGCGATGATCAGTCCAGTGTCATCAGGGAGCAGTTCTGTTGGGAAATCCTGATCCACGGCCCAGAAGAACCGGTCGGCCCATTCCAGATAGCCCTGCCATTTGCAGTCCGAGGTGAAATCGGCGCGGGAGGATTTGCACTCCACCACCCAGATCTCGCTCTTTGGTCCCAGCGCCATCACATCGACGCGCAGCCCACGGGTCGGCACCAGTTCTTCCACACAGGCAAAGCCGTGACTGACCAGATGCCGCCCCACGCCGCGGGCCAGTAATTGACCAGGCTGCATGCTGGGAACGGAAGGATGAAGATCGACCTGTGCCATGCGGGAATTTATGAACATTTCGTGAACATTTGGCAAGCCCCTTGCCCGCCAATGGTATTTTCCGCCCTATCCCCTATCTTTTAGGGCGGTGAGTGGAAAAGGGGACGAGATGTCCGATAAACATGAAAACGCCCGCGGCGTGCGCTATGCGCAGGAGTTGGAGGGACATCTGGGATGGCTCGACACCTTTACCGGCACGGCCCTTGGGGTGCTGGCCACGGCCTCGGGCATCTACACCTATCTCGGCGTCTCCTCGCTTCTGGACAACAACGGGGCGATGTCGGCCTTTGCTGCCATTGCCTATTCCGTCGCGGTGTCCGTCGGCATTTTTGTGTTCTGGTCCTATATGTTACGGCTCTTTCCTGCAGTTCGTTCGGCGCGCGCGCGGGTCGGCCTTCTGGGGGCCATGGGTCTTGGATCGCTCGCCATCGTGGCAATGTCTTCATGGCTGAATGCAGCGGCGCTTGCAGGGTCAGCCGCGGTTGAGCAGCACCTGGCGCGGACAGTGCAGGACTATCAGTCGTCGCTGGAACGGGCGCATGAGATCGCGCTGACGGCACAGGGACTTGAGCGTGACGTGGCGCGGGTGCGGCAAAGTTTCGAAGACCTCAGCGAACAAGAAGCCACTGGCAATCTGTCTGGTCTTGCGGGGCGTGGTGCTGTGTTCCGGGTGCTGCGGCAGAAATCGGCCGAGCTGACCAGCCTTGAGACGCAGATTGCCAGCCAGACACCGCTGGTCGATCAGGCGTTTGCCGAAGGCAATCAGATTCTCAGCCGCATGCGTGCGCTGACCGTGGAGCCCGGCCCGATTGAGGCCCGTTCCGTTGAATTCTCGGAGCAATCGGTGCGGCTGGCCGGGCTTATCACACAGTTGCGCCAACTTTCCGTGGCACCACTGGTTGAACGGGCAGCGCAAGACCTCGCAGCCTCGGTCGTGTTACCAGAACTGGACGCCAGCACTGCCGAGAACCGGGGGGCGCAGACTGCCACCATCACCTCGGTACTTGAGGTCCTGGCACAACGCGCCGCCACTCTTGAACGTGCGGCGCAAGCCGTCATGGCGCTGCCACCCCCGACGGAGACGACATACACACCAATCTCCAGAGCGGATGCGGTGATCCTTTACGCGAGAAACTTTGTGCCCTCATGGGCCGGGGCCATTGCCATTGACCTGCTGCCCGCCGTGCTGGTCTTCATCCTTGCCATTACCCAAGGTGCGATCCGTGCAGGCCGCGACGATGCCTCATTGGCTGATACGCTGACGCTGGCAGAGCTGCGCGCGGCAGCTGTTGCGCTGCGCGACGTGGATTTTGCGACCAAAAGTGAGACACCCGAAGAGCCGCAGAAGCCAAAAGAGCCTGCGGCACAGGTCACGTCGCTCAAATCCTCATGACGGATGTCCCACCCACAAAACCACAGAACCCCATCAGGCGCGCGCTGACGGCAGTGCTGGTCTTCCAGTTTGGGCTGGCTGGGCTCCTCTTCTGGGGTGATTTGCAAGATGGATTGCGCATGCCGGGGTTTGGGCCGCGCGCGCCATCGCTGACAGAACCGATCCGCCCCGGCGATCAGACGCGTCGTTACCGTCAGGACCGTGCGCCATCCCCGGGACAACCGATGCCCACCACGCCCCTTCCCGACCGGCTGGTGCTGACAGTGATCGAAGCGGGTGCTTCAGTCTTGCTGGAAGGCAGCATTGCGGAGGGTGATGGTACGCGGATGGCAAAGGAACTTGGCAACCTGAGCAGCGCGCCTGCCCGCGTGATCCTGAACTCGCCCGGCGGATCGGTGCGGGATGCCTTGGAACTGGGTCGCTACCTGCGCGAAGAGGGATACAACACGGCGCTCCGGTCCGGCGACATCTGCTATTCCGCCTGTCCTTATGTGCTGGCCGCCGGGGTCGAACGAGAGGTGCCCGAAGGCGGGTCTGTCGGGGTGCATCAACATTACTTTGGCGAAAGCACGCTGCTGCCTGCTTTCGTCGCGGTGGAGGACATTCAGCGCGGTCAGGGTGAGGTGATGGGTTATCTTGATGAGATGGGAATCAACCCCCTTGTGATGCGCCATGCGCTGGTCACGCCGCCGGACGAGATATACGTTCTGGTGCCAGAAGAGCTTCAGGCCTACGATTTTATCACAGAATAACAGAGGTTTGTGAGCCGCTCCTATCGCCTCGCCTTGCATCTTGACATGATACCTTTTGGTTTCATAAAAGTAATACCATAAGGTATCACATAAAGGAGACCGCATGCCGGACACCGCTCAACTTACCTTTCGCGCCCTCGCCGATCCGACCCGGCGCGACATCCTGATGATGCTCAGCCGTGAGGATATGACCATCGCCGATGTCTCTACCCGGTTCGACATGACGCGCGCTGCCGTCAAGAAGCACCTCACGGTGCTTAGCGACGGCGGCCTGATCACTGTCACCCCCCGTGGACGCGAACGGATCAACAGCATCAACCCTGCAGGCTTCGCCCCGGCGCTCAGCTGGCTCGAATACTTCGACCGCTTCTGGGACGACCGCCTCAACGCCCTCAAAACTGCCATTGAAAAGGACAAGACATGACCGACACATTCATTGAGAAAAGCATTTTTCTGGAAGCCCCGCGCGCAGAAGTCTGGGACTTTCTGACCCAGCCGGACAAGCTAGCACTTTGGTTTCATGCGCCGAAAACGCCACTTGTTGAAGGTGGCGCACTGGAGATGTTTGGCACCACTTCGGGTGACAAGCTCATTTGGGGAGAGGTCAAGGTCGCGCGCAAGCCTGAGTATCTGGAATACACCTTTACCGTGGGCCCGATGGGCGACGCGGTCAGCCTTGTGAAATGGACGCTGGAAGAGGTGCCAGGCGGCACACGGCTGCACCTGCACCACACAGGACTGCCACAGGGCAAAGCGGCGTTTGGTCTCACGCTCGCGCTCGACAAGGGCTGGGACGAGCACATGGGCCGCATGCGCGCGCATATGCATGAAACCGAAGACGCCTGACCTTCCGTCGGGCCGGGCAAATAAGTCCGGCCCGCGCCCTTGCGGCAGCCCCGCCATCGGCCTACCTAGGGCGATGTGGCGGGTTCTGCCCTGTGCGTGTGACGTAGCATTCCAGTGGCCTTAAGCAAATCCGAGGGAGCTGGCTCTGTCCGGGCCCTGGTTCGGTTATCCGGCGCCCACCTGTACTAACAGGTCCTCGGGAATCAAGACCGACCGGCAGGTGTGGTCCCGTCACGCATTTGAACGCGGCCCTTGCGCGCTTCCGTCAGCCCGCAAATGCTTTGAAAAAAGCGCCTGAAGCTCTTCCTTTGTGACCCTGTCCCGGACAGGCTTTTCGGGGGGGTGTTCTGCAGCAGGTGCTGCGCTCCATGCCGTGAAAGTCCGTAATCCCAAGATGTTCATCGCTGTCTTTCCCTTCTCACGGATGACAAACGCGAGCGGCGGGGAGGACGTTTCAATCAGGTAAAATGCGGTGCGTTTTCCTGATCATAGGCGCGCATTGTGGCGTGACACCGCCTGTTGACGGGCGGGCACCAAAGCCTCAGGTGTGCCGCCCCTTGGCCCATCATCATCCTTGTCCTTCTCGGTCATCAGCATGACGGCCACGCCGGTCTGCACACCTGCAAAGACGATACCGTTGAGGACCCAGAAAACCACCAGCGCCATGATGCCGATGTCGGATGTGCTGATCAGATGCCACAGGTTCGCAACATTGAACCAGAGCAGTGTGGCAATGAAGACGGCCGAGATCGTGAAACCGATGATGCAGTGTTTGATGTAGAAACGAACGATGATGGGCATGGCGTGCACTCCTATGAATTGAAGAATAGCACGCCGCGCCATGCTCTCAAATCAGTCAGAATGCCTCAGGCCGGGCTTCGCGCGCCATGTGATCGAGCACTGCGTTCACGAACTTGGGTTCCTTTCCATCGGGAAAGAATGCGCGGGCCACGTCGACATACTCTGTGATGACGACCTTTGGCGGCGTGGCTGTGTCGCGCAATTCGGCCCCGGCAGCGCGGAAGAGCGCGCGCAGCGTCGGATCAATCCGCGCGATGGGCCATTTGGCCACCAGCGCCCGATCGGTCATCTGGTCGATGGGGGCCTGATAGTTCACCGCATCATCGAGGAGCCGGGCAAAAAGCGTGATGTCACCCTCCAGCATCTCGTCCCCGTCATAGGTTGCCCCAAAACGGTGGTCGAGGAATTCGCGCCGCACGGCCTCGACCGTTTGGGCAGAATGCTCCATCTGAAACAGCGCCTGCACGGCATATAGCCGCGCTGCTGATTTCATCTTGCGTTTTTGGTTGCCTGACAGGCCGCTGGTCATGCCGTAGAATTTCCGTCCGTATCGCCCGCCATCAGCGTGTCTTCACCGCGCGGCTTGAAACCTATGCCCTTGCTGGACGAGGCCCACTTACGGGCGAGCGCGATCAGATGCAAGGCTGCCGCTGCGGCCCCGCCGCCCTTGTTCTGGCCCTGCGGGTCGGCACGCACCTGCGCCTGCTCCTTATTCTCAACCGTCAGGATGCCGTTGCCGATGCACAGGCCCGACAGGCCGAGCATGGAAAGCGCGCGGGAGCTGTCATTGCAGACGGTTTCGTAATGCGTCGTCTCGCCCCGGATCACGCAGCCGAGTGCGACGTAGCCATCAAAATTGCTCCGCCGGTCGCTGATGCCGATGGCCGTGGGGATTTCCAGCGCCCCAGGCATTTCGACGACCTCGTATGTGGCACCTGCGGCTTCGAGTTCCGCTTTGGCCCCGGTCAGGAGGCCATCCGCGATGTCGCTGTAATAGGGCGAGACGACAATGAGGACCTTGACGGGCTTGTCGAAGGTGGGGCGGTCGAGGACGGTATGCTCTTCAGATGCGGCCATGGTGTTACCCTTCGGTGATGGGCCGGGTGCCCACGATTTCTATGTGATAGGCATCCAGGCCCAGATAGCGCGTCTCAGGGTTGTCGGTCAGCAAGATGAGTTCGGTCAGCCCGAGAGTTGAAAGGATTTGCGCCCCAAGGCCGGTGTTTTTGACTGTACGGGGGCCCTCGTCCTCTTCATCATCGAGACGCAGTTTGGGGTAAGGGTCTCGAAAGAGCAGCACCGCGCCACGCCCCTCCTCCGCGATGATCTGCATCGCGCGCGGCAACTCATCTGCAGGGCTGGGCCCCAGGCCAAGGATGTCTTCAAGCGCGTTGATGGCATGGGTGCGGACGAGCACTGGTTCCGCGGTCGAGATGTCGCCTTTGATCAGCACAACGTGGTCCGTGCCGGTGATCTGATCGCTGAAAATGCGCATCTGCCAATCGCCACCGTAAGCCGAGGTCACCTCCCGCCGGTCGCGCTCGACCAACAGGTTGTCGTGCTTGTGGCGATAGGCAATGAGGTCGCTGATGGTGCCGATCTTGAGCCCGTGTTTGGCCCCGATCTCCACCAGATCAGGCAGCCGCGCCATGGTGCCATCTTCGTTCATGATCTCGCAGATGACGCCGGAGGGATGCAGCCCTGCAAGGCGGCTGATGTCCACCGCGGCCTCCGTATGGCCTGCCCGGACCAGCACGCCGCCGTCGCGCGCACGCAAGGGAAAGACGTGGCCGGGCGTGGCGATGTCAGCGGCACCGGCCTGCTCGGAAATCGCGACACCCACGGTCAGCGCACGATCAGCGGCAGAGATGCCGGTGCTGACACCTTCGCGGGCTTCGATGCTGACAGTAAATGCAGTTTCATGCCGGGAAGAATTGTTGACAGCCATCATCGGCAACCCCAGTTCATCCACCCGCCCGGACGTCAACGGCAGGCAGATCAACCCCCGACCGTGGGTCGCCATGAAGTTGATGGCTTGCGCATCGGCAAACTGTGCCGGGATCACCAGATCACCTTCGTTCTCGCGGTCCTCGTGATCAACCAGAATGAACATCCGGCCGTGTCGCGCATCTTCAATGATCTCCTCGATGGGAGAGATGGCGCTGGCCAGTCCTTCTTCGACCGGACCGGGTGTTTCATAATTCATGGCCTGTCCTCGCAATCTTGCCCCGCTGATACCCGAGGCGCATCTGCTTGACCAGATAGACCCCTGCACCGATCTGTGCGGAACATCAAAAGAAAGTGCGCGCCCAGCTTCATCTTTCCAATACAATTCATATCCGACCCCGGCCCCGCGCACGTCATCCGATCTGGGGCGCGGCCCCCGTCACGGGAAATACCGCGCTGCCTCGACGTAACCGGCGGCCCGCGCGGCGACAGTCCAGTCACGCTCCAGCGCTGTATCTCCGATGATCAGCACCTGATCGCGGGCGAGGCGCTGGTTGGTGATAAAGCCACCTAAATGCGCGCGCATGTCGGCCCAGCTGTCGGTGAATGTCGGGGCCTGCCCCGCTGCATCCAGGACCGGGTTGGCAAGCTCGATCATCTCTGCCTGCAAAGGTCGGTGGACCAGCGCCAGTTTCCGTGCACCTTCAACGGCCGCGACGACGTCTGAACGGTCCACCGGCATATAGGGGTTCTCGGCCCGCACCACCCGCAGCGCATTTGATGAAAAGAGCAGCCCCATGATGTCGCGCCCAGAGGCTTTGCGCACGGCGGCGTAGGTGGGATAGTCGAGACCCAATTGATGCGCGCGTGCGACATGCATCCGCACCACCATCAACGGCATGGTCTTGGGCATGGCCGCAGCCCGAGCACGTTTCCACTGGAAGGTGCGCCAGACGTGGCCGCGCTCCATCGTCGGTCCCTGATTGTGTCCGATGCCCGCCATCAGGACATCTCCGCCAGACGGGCCACGTAGCGGGCGAGCGTGTCGATTTCGAGGTTGATCCGGTCGCCCATTTTCACCGCGCCCCAGGTGGTGACCTCTTTCGTATGCGGGATGAAGTTGATGCCGAAATCGCAATCCTCGACCTCATTCACCGTCAGCGAGGTCCCGTTGAGGGCCACGGACCCCTTGGGGGCAATAAAGCGTGCCAGATCCTTGGGTGCGCGCAGGGTGACGCGGGTGCTGTCGCCCTCGTCTTCCATGCCAACCACCTCTGCCACGCCGTCGACATGGCCAGAGACAATGTGGCCGCCCAACTCGTCCCCCACCTTCAGGGCGCGTTCAAGGTTCAGGCGTTTGCCCACATGCCAGCCATTGTGGCCGATGTTGGTTTTGTCCACCGTCTCGGCGCTGATCTGGACTTCATACCAATCCGGCCCCAGCCCGACGACCGTCAGGCACACACCATCGCTGGCAATTGATGCGCCCATGTCGATGCGCGAAGTGTCATAGCTGGTCTTGATCCGCGCGCGCAGGTCGCCTTCCTGCTCCAGCGCGGTGACCTCGCCAACGTCTGTGATGATGCCGGTGAACATCCGCATACTCCTTTGCGTCTTTCACAGACCGAGGTAGCGGGCCATACCGCCCTGTGCAAGCTCTGCTGACGCCACATTTTCGCCGATATTATGGGATTTAACTGC
>CAYUSM010000086.1:0-7928 GCA_964447345.1 uncultured Sulfitobacter sp.
AGCTGGGCTGGCTGCCCGCCTCCGGATACATGCCGCTCTCAGAAGACCCGCTGCAGTCCATCCGCACCATGATCATGCCGGCCTTTGTGCTGGGCACCGCGATTGCCGCAACGCTGATGCGCCACACCCGCTCCGCCATGCTGAGTGTGCTAAAATCCGACTATGTCCGCACCGCGCGGGCCAAGGGCCTCAAGGAACGCGTCGTGCTGGTCAAACACGCGCTGCGCAATGCGCTGGTCCCGGTGGTGACGGTGATCACACTGCTCTTTGGTGAACTGCTCGCAGGCGCGGTGCTGACCGAGCAGATTTTCACCATACCCGGTTTCGGCAAGCTCGTGGTCGATGCCGTCTTTAATCGCGACTACGCCGTGGTGCAAGGGATCGTGCTGTGCACCGGCATCGCCTTCATTTTCATGAATATCCTGGCCGATGCCGCCTACCGCATCCTGAACCCGAGGATGTCTGAACAATGACTGCCGTTATTGATCCGCAAGTTGCAGCTGATCCGCTCCCGCCCCGCCGACGCAACCGCGCATGGGAAAAGTTTCGGCGTAGCCCATCCGCACTGCTCGGTGGGGTAATCGTCATCTTTTTCCTCCTTGTTGCGCTCTTAGCCCCTCTGCTCCCCGTACCCGGCCCCACGGAAACCGACTGGGGCGCGGTGCGCAAGGCACCAACCTGGGCACATCCTTTCGGGACTGACGAGATCGGTCGAGACGTTCTAAGCCGGATGATCTGGGGCGCGCAGGCCTCCCTCCTGGCCGGAGTGGTCTCTGTTCTAATTGCTGTTTTCCTCGGCGTGCCCCTCGGCATGTTGGCGGGTTATTTGCGCGGCTGGACCGACGCGATCATCTCGCGCTTTACCGAAGCACTTCTTGCCGCGCCCTTCCTGATCCTCGCCATCGCGCTCGCCGCTTTCCTCGGGCCTTCGCTTACCAATGCTATGATCGCTATTGGCCTTTCAGCTATGCCGATCTTCATCCGTCTGGCGCGGGCCCAGACGCTCAGCGTGATGACCGAAGATTATGTAGAAAGCGCGCGCGCGGTGGGCATCGGGCATATAGGGATGATTGGCCGCTATATCCTGCCCAACATCATTCCCCCGATCATCGTTCAGGCGACGCTGACGATTGCGACCGCGATTATCGCCGAAGCCTCGCTTTCCTTCCTTGGACTTGGCCAACAACCACCTGCTCCCAGTTGGGGCGCGATGCTCAACATCGCCAAGAATTTCCTCGAACAGGCTCCTTGGATGGCGCTCTACCCCGGTGTGGCGATCTTCCTGGTGGTCCTGGGTTTCAACCTGGTGGGCGACGGGCTGCGCGACGCGCTTGACCCGCGCGATCACTAAAGGGGGGGCGGGATGGCTTTTACAACCAGACCAGAGATCAAGGGAAGGTTTGGCGTTGCCGCCTCAACCCACTGGATCGCCTCGACCGTGGGAATGAAGATACTCGAAGCCGGTGGCACAGCGGCGGATGCGGCGGCCGCCATGGGTTTCACCCTGCAGGTGGTGGAGCCGCACCTCAACGGACCGTTGGGCGACATGCCTGCTTTGATCCGACCTGTCGGCGATGATGCCCCTACTGTGATCTGCGGACAAGGCGTCGCACCGGCAGGTGCTACGATACAGCATTACCGTGCCGAAGGGCTGGACCGGATACCCGGTTCCGGGCTTTTGGCAACCGTCATCCCAGGCTCCTTCGACGCCTGGATGCTCATGCTGCGCGATCACGGGCGTTTGCCGTTGCGCGCAGTTCTCGAACCGGCGATTTACTACGCCCGTTACGGCCATCCGGTTTTGCCGAGAGTATCAAATACCATCGCGGGACTTGCAGATTTCTTTCGCAGCGAATGGCCAACATCATTCGCCACTTGGTTGCCCGGCGGGAAAGTTCCGGAACCTGATGCATTCTTTTGTAACCTGACGTTAGCAGATGTCTGGGAAAGGCTCCTGAAGGAGGCTGAGACAACAAGGGGTCGGGAAAAACAAATCGAAGCGGCACGGCGGACTTTCTACCGGGGCTTTGTCGCCGAAGCGATCGATGACTGGATGCGGTCTGCCTGTGTAATGGACGCGTCGGGCAACGCACACAGCGGGGTGCTGACCGGGGAGGATTTGGCGAATTGGGAGGCGACCTACGAAGCGCCGCTGTCAGTCGATTATCACGGATGGACCGTCTGGAAAGCAGGCATGTGGAGCCAGGGGCCCAGCATGCTGCAAGCTTTGCGTATACTCGAAGGCAGCGGCATCGCCGAGATGGACAGCAGAAGGGCCGATTTTGTCCACACCGTCACCGAAGCGATGAAGCTGTCGTTCGCGGATAGAGAAGCCTACTACGGCGATCCCGCTCAAAGTCAGATTCCGACCGAACAGCTCCTATCACGGAGTTACGCAGAGCAAAGGCGACTATTGCTGGGGGCCGAGGCGAGTCTCGACCAGCGCCCCGGCAAGATCGACGGCTTTGAGCACCTTGCCGAGGCCGCCATCGCCCGGGCCAAGGCCAGCGAAGAGGCCGGGGTTGGCGGTGTCGGCGCGGGCGAACCGACAATGGCACATCTTTCGGAGAAACGTGGCGACACGGTGCATATCGACGTGATTGACCAATGGGGCAATTCGGTTTCGGCCACGCCGTCAGGCGGTTGGCTGCAAAGCTCTCCGGTCGTTCCCGGCCTCGGCATGGCGCTCAACAGCCGCGCCCAGATGTTTTGGCTGGAGGAAGACCTGCCTACATCGCTGGCCCCAGGACGGCGCCCGCGAACAACCCTTTCGCCTTCAATGGCCGAGGCCCCCGACGGCACGCGGCACGCCTTCGGCACGCCGGGTGGAGACCAGCAGGACCAATGGCAACTGATGCTGCTTTTGCGTCTCGTCCACAGTGACATGAACCTCCAAGAAGCCATCGACGCGCCGCTGTTCCATACCGCGCATTTCCAGGGCTCCTTTGATCCGCGCCCGGTGCTTCCCGGCCACTTGATGGTGGAATCCGACTTCGGCGAGGCGGTGATCGCTGATCTGCGCGCCAGAGGTCATGCAGTCGAGGTGGCCGCGCCCTGGTCAATCGGACGACTGACGGCAGCCAGCAGGTCACCTGAAGGACTGCTGCGCGCTGCCGCGACGCCACGACTGATGCAAGCTTATGCGGTCGGAAGATGAGGAGGAAGCAATGACATACTCCATCGTGGCACATGACCCGAAGACCGGCGAATTAGGCGTTGCTGTTGCCAGCCGCTTCTTTGCGGTAGGGGCATTGGTGCCGCATATCAGGGCGGGTGGGGGAGCGGTGGCCACGCAGGCATTCGTGAGCCCGCTCTGGGGAATTGATGCGGCAGAACGCCTTGCGACTGGTGAAGTGCCCCAGAATGTGCTCGATGCGCTTGTGCAAGCGGACGAGGGTCGAGCGAACCGGCAGTTGCACATGGTGGACGCGCAGGGGCGCACCGCCGCATATACGGGACCCGATTGCATCGGCTGGTGCGGTCACTTGAACGCAAAGGGTGTTTCGGTGTCGGGCAACATGCTCGCGGGTGAGGCCGTGGTGCAAGAGACAATGGACTCCTTTCAAGCCCATGCCGAGCTACCGCTGATTGAACGCCTGATGACCGCCATGGAGGCGGGTGCCGCAGCGGGCGGCGACAAGCGCGGCACGCAATCGGCGGCAGTCATGGTGTATCGATCAGAGCCTTATCCCTGGCTCGACCTGCGCGCCGACGATCACCCCGATCCACTGGCTGAGCTCCGCCGTCTCTATGACGTGGCGCGTGAACGCTTTCTCATCATGTCGAAGACGCTGCCAACGCGCGCCAATCCGCATGGTGCGCTGGATCGCAGCGCAATCGATGCCGAAATCAGCAACGCGGAGAAAAAACGGAAAGCCGAAGGCAGGAACAGCCGATCCTTCGCGACGCCACTGTGACGCGCTGCCTGCCTTCCGGGCAGTGCTGCCAAATTTCTGAACGCTTGGGTCGATGGGTCGCTACATCGACCTGTCTGACAGCGATTTGCCGTGTGGCAAGTGCAAAATGCAGTAGGAACAAAACGGTAAGGTAGGACCAGATGAGCGAACACAAGATTACCGAAGCAGACATAGAGGCCGCCGAGCGTCTGATCGCCGTCGCCTACACGGCGCAGGAACGCGGGCAAATGGTGGGCAATCTCGAGGGTCAGATCGACTCTGCCGTTGCCAGGCGAAAGGTGGAATTGCCCAACTCGGTTCCCATGAGCCTACGCTTTGACCCGCGTCTGCCGGGGTTTAAGATGCCGACAGCCGAGGGGATCATCGGTTCCCGTTCAGACACGACACTCCCCGATAGCGAAGACGACATCGCCTTTGCAACCCTCCCTCAACTTGGCGCATGGATTGCCTCCGGGGCGCTTACAAGTAGGCGGTTGACCGAGATCTATCTCGAACGGATCAAGCGATACAATCCGCACCTTTGGTGCTTTGCTACGGTCACACCGGAACTGGCCTTGACCGAAGCTGACGAAATGGACGCGCTGACAGCCAAGGGCAAATCACGCGGTGCATTGCACGGTATTCCGTACGGCCTAAAGGACCTGTTCGACACCAACGGCATCACAACCGGCTGGGGTGCGGAACCCTATCAGAACCGTGTTCCAGAGAACGACGCGCGCATTGTGACCCGGTTGCGCGAAGCGGGTGCTGTGCTTCTGGGTAAGACCACCGTGGGCGCATTAGCCTACAACGACATCTGGTACGGCGGGGTCACCCGCAATCCGTTCAACATTGAAGAGGGGTCTTCGGGGTCCAGCGCCGGATCGGCCTCCGCGACGGCTGCGGGGCTGTGCGCCTTTGCAATCGGAACAGAGACACTGGGGTCCATCACTTCGCCATCGCAGCGCTGCGGTACGACGGGGCTGCGTCCAACCTTTGGCCGAGTCAGCAGAGCGGGCGGCATGGCACTTTGCTGGTCGCTCGACAAGGTCGGGCCGATCTGCAGGGGTGTAGAGGATACAGCGCTGGTACTCGCGGCCATCAATGGAGGTGATCCGTCTGACTTGTGTTCAATCGACGCCCCCTTTGCCTTTGATGCGGGAAAAGGGATCGACGGTCTCAAGCTGGGTTATCTGCCCGAAGCTTTCGGCGAAGGCGCGACAGAAATAGATCACGCAGCACTTGAAGCTGCCAAGTCGCTTGGGGTCGACGTCGTTGAAGTCTCACTTCCCGATCTGCCCTATGGTGCGCTGATGAACGTTGTTTACGCCGAGGCCGCAGCGGCATTCGAACATCTGACGCTGACCGACGCCGATGATACACTGACTTGGCAAGACGATGGCGCATGGCCCAACACCTTCCGCAAGGCGCGCTTCCTGTCCGCTGTGGATCACGTGCAACTTGACCGGCTGCGGTATCTGGTGATGCAGGCGCTTGATCAGCTCTTCAGTGAAGTTGATGTCCTGATCGGACCCTTCATGACCGGACCGATGCTGGTGGCCTCCAACTTCACCGGCCATCCCTGCCTGCATTTGCGCGCGGGGTTCGAGAACCTTGGCACGCGCAGCCCCGCGTCGCTGGGCGAAGGCAAGCTGACGACCGGTGAAGCGGATGAGAGCGGTGAGACACATCGTGTCCCGCAGGGCATCTCGCTCTGGGGGCGGCTTTTTGATGAGGGGACGATCCTGAATTTCGGTCAGGCTTTGGAAGCCAAACTTGGCGTCGCGGATGAGCGGCCGCGTCTGTCTGAATAAGCCGGAGAACCGGCCACGCAAGGCCGGCGTAACTTTCGACGGACGGGCGGCGACGCCTATCCCATGTGCAACAAGGAGATCACAAGATGAAACGCAGGGAATTTCTCAAGACAACATCGGCGCTGATGGGCGGCACGATCCTTTACGGCCTCGGCCAACCGGCGCTTGCCCAGTCAGAGCCAGTGACCGGCGGCACACTGATCTGGGGTCATTCGGAAACAACCCAGAACCTCGATATGCATCAGACCGGTACTGCTTCGACGGGTCGCGTGCTGCAGAACGTGCACGATTCCATCGTGACCGTGGACAAGGATTTGAACGTCATTCCCAACCTCGCCGAAAGCTTTGAGCAAAGCGATGATGGGCTGACCTACACCTTCCGCCTGCGGTCAGGCGTAATGTTCCACAACGGCAAGACCATGACCGCGGCGGATGTGAAATACTCCTTCGACCGCTGCCGCAATCCCGACACGGGCGCCGTGAACTTCGAGGTGTTCAACGCTGTGGAAAGCATTGAGACGCCCGACGACCAAACAGTGATCGTCAAGCTGAACAAAGTGAATGCCCCCTTCCTGTCGCGACTGGCCGAGAACGGCGCGGGTGTGGTGATGCCCGAAGGCTCAGGTGAGGAACAAGGGAACGCCCCCATTGGCTGCGGACCATTCAAATTCGTGCGCCGGGAGTTTGGTAACGAGGTAGAACTTGACCGTTTCGACGACTATTGGGGCGGACCAGCTTACCTCGACAAGGTCATCGCGCGCGAGATCACCGAGCCTACCGTACGCCTGACTGGTCTGCGCACCGGCGAGCTTCACATGATCAACGACATTCCCGCAGACCGCATCGCTGAGATCGAGGGAGATGACAGTTTGCAGGTGGTGTCGTGGTTTCCGCTCAACTGGGACTTCGTAAACTTCAACCACGAGTTCGAGCCCTTCAAGGACCCCAAGGTACGGGAGGCCTTCGACTACATGATCGACAAGGAGGTGCTGCTGGAAGGTGCGCTTTGGGGTCAGGGGGCGACAACCGCTTCACCCAGCTATCCGACCTCCGCGTCGTATAACAGCGATCTCGGCCAGCGCCCGCAGGACATCGAAAAAGCCAAATCGTTGCTGTCCGAGGCCGGGTATGGCCCTAACGAGCTGTCCGTTGTGTTCAAGGTAACGACGAACTATCCGTATCACGTGGAATCCGCGCAGATCATGCTGGAATGGTTCCGCATGGCGGGTGTCGATGCGTCAATCGAACAGCTCACATGGTCCGACTGGCTGAGCCAGGTCTGGGTGGACAAGGACTTCCAGATTTCCATGATGAACTTCTTTACCTTGTGGGAGCCGGATTTCCTTTACTACTCGCTCTGGAACACAGAAGGCGCATTCAACTATCGCAAGATCTCGCATCCCAAGGTGGATGAATTGACCGCCAAGGCGCGGGTAACCGTCGATCCGATGGAACGTGCGGCAATCTACAAGGAGGTACAGCAGGTCGTGCACGACGACACGCTCGACGTGGTGCTATGGTTCCGCAACGGCACCATCGGCGCGCAACCAGCAGTGCAAGGGCTCGATACCATCGTGCATCCGAACGGGTCGAACCTGCAATTCCACAAGGTCTGGCTGGCCGAGACCTAAGGACTGCACAATAAACCGGGGCGCAGATCAGCGCCTCGGCACCCCGACTTGTTGACAAGGGCGATCTTCGCGTGAGCTACATTCTCAACCGCGTCTTCTCGATGCTTCTGACCCTGTTCCTGATTTCCGCGATCACCTTTGCCGTGACCAATATCCTGCCCGGTGACGTCGCGATGATGATCATGGGCACACAGTCCAATCCCGAAGCGCTGGCGGGCCTGCGCGAGTCGTTGGGGCTGAACGATCCACTTCTCGTGCAATACGGCCGCTGGATCGGTGGGATGCTGACTGGCGATTGGGGCTCCTCGCTGGTGTTTAAGGAACCAATTGCACCGCTGCTTTTACAGAAGATGACGGCCAGCGCGCTCCTTGTCCTGTTCTCAATGACCATCGCGCTGACCTGCGCCGTCCCCCTGGGCGTCTGGGCCGCGGTCCATGCGAACCGGTGGCAAGACACAGCGGCCAGCTCGACCGCCATGTTGGGCGTCAGTCTGCCGGATTTCTTCTGGGGCATTATGCTGATCCTTCTGTTCGCGCGAGGGTTGGGTTGGTTGCCGTCTTCTGGATTTGTCGATCCTGCTGATGAC
>CAYUSM010000086.1:8028-11565 GCA_964447345.1 uncultured Sulfitobacter sp.
GCGGTCCTGATGTCCATCGTCATCGGCCTGCCATTGGGACTGATCTCGGGTTACATGGGCAAAACAACCGACAATGTGCTGATGCGGCTGGTGGATACCCTGCTCAGCTTTCCCGCGTTGCTTCTCGCACTCACAATCAGCGCGGTCCTTGGACCGAACCTGCAGAACACGATCATCGCCATTGGGATCGCCTTCACTCCCTTTCTGGCACGGATCATCCGGGGAGAGGCCCTGCGCGTCGCGCAGATGCCTTACGTCGAAGCCGCGCGTACAGCAGGCAATTCCGACCTGCGCCTGATCACCCTGCATATCCTGCCGAACATCATGCCCGCTGTGATCGTTCAGGCCACCATCAGCCTTGCCTTTGCAATTCTGGCAGAGGCCGGTCTGAGCTTTCTGGGTCTTGGCACCCAGCCGCCGGATGCGTCCTGGGGGCTGATGATCCAGGCCTCGCGTGACTACCTCGACCGCGCGCCCTGGACCGCACTGGTGCCGGGGGCGGCGGTCGCCCTCACAGTGTTGGGCCTCAATATGTTCGGCGACGCATTGCGCGATGCGCTCGACCCGCGCTCACGGGGAGAAACGTGATGGCAGGCAACCAAAGGCCGCTGGTCGACATCGACAAGTTGCGGGTGGAATTCCGAGGCGAAGAAGGCCCGATCATCGGGGTCGAGGATATCAGCTTTTCCATCGCGCCGGGCGAGACAGTCTGCGTGGTCGGCGAAAGCGGTTCAGGCAAATCTGTCACTTCACTATCGCTGATGCGGCTGGTGGAATTCGGTGGCGGGCGTATCACCTCCGGGCGGCTGGGTTTTTCACTGAACGGTGACCAGATCGATCTGGCGCAAGCCGATACACAAACAATGCAGGCTATCCGGGGCGATGAGATCGGCATGATCTTCCAAGAGCCGATGACATCGCTCAACCCGGTCTTCACCATTGAACGGCAGATGACGGACGGCCTGCGCGTCCATCGCGGGATGACAAAATCTCAGGCGCGAGCGCGGGCGTTGGAACTGCTCAATCAAGTGCGGATCCCCGAACCGGAAAGGCGTCTCAAGCAGTATCCTCATGAATTGTCGGGTGGCATGCGCCAGCGTGTAGTAATCGCCATGGCAATGGCCTGCGAGCCGCGTCTGCTCATCGCGGATGAGCCGACCACTGCGCTGGACGTGACAATTCAGGCGGAAATACTCGCGCTGATCGACCGGTTGAAGCGTGAAACTGGAATGGCAGTGCTGTTCATCACACACGACATGGCAGTCGTTGCACAGATGGCCGACCGCGTGGTCGTGATGTATCGCGGCAATCTGGTCGAAGAGGGGGCCGTCGAGCGCATCTTCGCTGAACCGCGGGAGGACTACACCCGCAAGCTGCTTGCCGCTGTGCCGCGCTTGGGGGAAATGCGCGGCAAGCCTGCGCCGGAACCGATGCGCCTTGTCGGGCAGGGACTGCAGGTCGCCGCAGCGCCGACAACCGATGTCAATTCAAAGACGCTCCTGCAAGTCAGCAATTTGACGACACGCTACCCGGTCAAAGGGGGCCTTTTTCGGCGCACGGTCGCAAATGTGCACGCTGTCGAAGATGTCAGTTTTGACATTCCGCGCGGCCAGACCTTGGGTCTGGTGGGTGAATCCGGATGTGGCAAATCCAGCTGCGGCCGCTCAATCCTGCGGCTTTCTGAACCAGTCTCTGGACAAGTGCTTCTTGAGAAGACCGATATCCTTGCCCTCAATGACCGCGATCTGCGCCGCCGCGCGTGGCGCGACATGCAGATGGTGTTTCAGGATCCATTCGCTTCTCTCAATCCCTACATGCGGCTGCGCGAGCAGGTGGCAGAACCGATCCGTAATTTCGGCATCCTGACCGGCAGCGCTGTCGGCGACCGTGTTGCTGAACTTTTCGACCGGGTCGAGCTGCCACGCAGCTTTTTGTCACGCTTCCCGCACGAACTATCCGGCGGCCAGCGCCAACGCGTTGCCATTGCGCGGGCCCTCGCCGTCAACCCCAAACTGATCATCGCCGACGAGGCCGTCAGCGCGCTCGACGTGTCTGTACAGGCCCAGGTGCTGAACCTGATGATGGAGTTACAGGCCGAACTGGGCATCTCGTATCTTTTCATCAGCCATGACATGGCGGTTGTGGAAAGGGTCGCGCATCGAGTCGGGGTGATGTATCTTGGGCGGCTTGTCGAGATCGGCAGCCGCCAACAGATTTTTGAGGACCCACAGCACGAATATACCAAGTCTCTTCTCTCCGCGGTCCCAATCGCTGACCCGACCCTGCGCAACATTCGCGACGATCTGGAATTTCGACCCATACCGTCCCCTGTCTTCCCAATAGGTCACAAGGCACAACCTTCCACCTACAAGGAGGTAGCGCCAGGGCATCTGGTTTTCAGCGGCAAGGCATTTGCTGAGGCGTGACAGAATTCGGTCATTGAGCACCTCCACCCAAGAACAGGCGCATTTTGTGTCGGGGTGGGGAAAACCTGGCGGTCATACGGCAAGTTTTGAAACGGCCGGCCTCCTGTTGAGATTTGCGGACCGAGTGGTGGCCAGACTGTGCTCAGGTTAAGCGAGAAGTGTCCATCATGCTATCAGTTGAACAGTCTGATCGACGCTTCACTCAAGTTTCGATTATGCGCGATGCCGTTGCCTCATTCACGGCCAATTCTGTGTTGTAGAGAATGGCAAGGCGCAGCAGCGATTTCACATCGACATCATGTGTCAGTGCCGACAAGGGTCGATAAAGAAAATCAAAGTGTCGAGCCGTCCTTCGGCAATCATCGCCCCGATTTGCGCGTCGCCCCCAAGTGGACCGCTCTTCAACAGCGTGATTGCAAGACCTGTTTCATCACCAATCCGACCGCCTGTTGTTCCTGTGCCAAATAAAGTGAACCGAGAGAGCGTCTTTTCGTGCTTTCTCACCCAAGCGATCATCTGATCCTTCTTTTGATCATGCGCGACCAGGGCAACACTCTTCATCATGTGCCCTTCAACGGCTGCGTTCTGTCTTGGTCGGACGCCCAGTTCCAGGCAACGGGCGACTTGCGTTTCAGCGCTCCGCTCAAATGCTGCCGCATGCGATAGGACGCCTCAACCGTGTCGCCCGCTTCAAGAAGGGCGAGGATTTCCAAGTGTTCCGTGCATTGCTCAACCAGACGTTCATGGTTCACTTCGGCGCGATACTCCATGAGCCGCCGCATCCGATTGACCCGCTGCAGGGCCATCAAGAAATAGGGATTTCCAGAGAGTTTGATCAGCTCTTTATGGAACAAAGCGCCGTTTTCTAACAGCGACTCTGCTGGGACGGCGCTAAAGTCCATCTCTAGGGTCAGGACCCATTAATTTCGGTTGGGCTGCGTGATTCACCGCCTTAAAATTGAGCCGTGAACATGTCTGATCTTTTCTGGTTGAGCGACGCCCAGATGGCGCGTCTGGAACCCTGTTTCCCGGACCCCCACGGCAAAACACGGGTCGATGATCGAGGCGACCTACTTGAAGGCCCATCGGACAGCGACCAGTTTGGGCGTAA
>CAYUSM010000087.1:0-2317 GCA_964447345.1 uncultured Sulfitobacter sp.
GCCATCTGGTTGGCCATGTCGATCCTCTTCCTGCGCCGCCGCCGCGGCCAAACTGCCGAAAGCTGACTTTCATGCGCTACATCTCGACCCGTGGCACAGCGCCCGTTCTGAATTTTGAAGACACCATGCTGACCGGTTTGGCCCGCGACGGGGGCCTCTATGTGCCCGAGAAAGTCCCTACACTGAGCGAGGCAGAGATCGCAGCGATGGCGGGGCAGTCCTACGAGGATGTGGCCTTTACCGTGATGCGGCCGTTCATTGGCGATACCTTCACGGATGCGGAGTTCCGGGCGTTGATTGCCAAGGCCTACGAGGGTTTTGGTCATGCGGCGCGCGCGCCGCTGGTTCAACTGGCTCCGAACCACTTCCTGCTTGAGTTGTTCCACGGGCCCACGCTGGCCTTCAAAGACTTTGCCATGCAGATCATCGGTCAGATGTTTCAGAAGGCGCTGGGCCGCAAGGGGGAGCGGGTGACCATTGTCGGTGCGACCTCGGGCGATACGGGGTCTGCTGCCATCGAAGCCTTCCGGGGGCTCGACAATGTCGACGTGTTTATCCTGTACCCCCATGGCCGTGTGAGCGAAGTGCAGCGCCGCCAGATGACTACCCCCACGGAAAGCAACGTGCATGCCATCGCGCTTGATGGAGATTTTGACGATTGCCAGGCACGGCTGAAGGACATGTTTAACGACTTCGCGTTCCGCGACAGTGTGAAGCTGGCCGGTGTGAATTCGATCAACTGGGGCCGGGTGCTGGCGCAGGTGGTCTATTATTTCTCGTCTGCAGTGTCGCTGGGCGCGCCCGCACGGGAGGTTAGCTTCACGGTGCCGACGGGGAATTTTGGCGATATCTTTGCGGGCTACATCGCGAAGCGAATGGGGCTGCCTGTGCGTGATCTGGTCGTAGCAACCAATCAGAATGACATTCTGGACCGCTGCCTGAAAGGGCAGGGGTATCACAAGGGGGAGGTGCATGCGTCGATCAGCCCGTCGATGGACATTCAGGTCAGTTCCAATTTCGAACGCGCGCTTTTTGACGCCTATGGGCGGGATGGCGGTGCTGTGTCGCAGTTGATGGCGGAGCTTGGAGAAGGCGGGTTTGATGTAAGTCAGGGGGCGATGCAGGTGCTGCAGGACATATATAAATCTGGCCGGGCGTCCGAGGATGAGACGAAAGCCACGATCACTTCGGCCCTCAAGGCCACTGGTGAGTTGCTCTGCCCGCACTCCGCGATTGGCGTCAAAGTGGCTGATGAGCAGCGCGACAAGGCCACGCCGATGATCACCCTTGCCACCGCGCATCCGGCGAAGTTTCCCGATGCCGTGGAGGAGGCGACCGGCATGCGCCCTGACCTGCCGCCCCGCATGGCTGACCTTTTTGACCGCCCGGAACGCCTGACCCGCGTGGCCAATGACCTTGAAGCCCTCAAGGCACATATAAATGGGGCGCTTAACGCATGAGTTTGCAAGAACACCGCCTCTCCAACGGCTTTCGCATCGTGACCGAGGACATGCCGGGTCTTGCGTCTGCCTCCATCGGTATTTGGGTTTCCGCCGGTGGACGGCACGAAACGCCGGAGCAGAACGGCATTGCGCATTTCCTGGAGCACATGGCGTTCAAAGGCACACAAAGGCGCACCTCCTTGCAGATTGCCGAGGCGATTGAAGATGTCGGAGGTTACATCAACGCCTACACAAGCCGAGAAGTGACCGCCTATTATGTCCGGGTGCTGGAGAACGATGTGGCGCTCGGGCTGGACGTGATTGCCGATATTCTGCGCAATCCCATTCTTGACCCGGGCGAGATCGAGGTAGAGCGCGGCGTGATCTTGCAGGAGATCGGACAGGCCCTTGATACACCTGATGACGTGATCTTTGATTGGCTGCAGGAACAGGCCTATCCTGATCAGCCGCTGGGGCGCACCATCCTGGGGCCGTCGGACCGTGTGTCCTCTTTTGACAGGGCCGATCTGCAAAGCTTTATCGGTCAGCACTATGGCCCCGAACAGATGATACTGGCGGCGGCTGGGGCAGTGGATCACGACCGCATTGTGAAGCTGGCCGAACAGCTTTTTGGCGATATGGCACCGAAACCTGCGTTTGAGATGCAGACAGCGACCTTTCAGGGGGGTGAGACGCGGCAGCTCAAATCGCTGGAACAGGCGCATTTTGCGCTGGGATTTGAATCTCCGGGATACCGTGCTGACGATATCTACGTGGCGCAGATTTATGCCTCCGCTCTGGGTGGCGGGATGTCGTCGCGCCTTTTTCAGGAAATCCGCGAGAACCGTGGCCTCTGCTACACCATCTTTGCGCAA
>CAYUSM010000087.1:2417-11511 GCA_964447345.1 uncultured Sulfitobacter sp.
ATCCCGCCCTTGAGTGAGACCATTGAAAAGATCGACGCGGTGACCACCGGTGATGTGCGTGATCTGGCGCAACGCATGGCAGAGGCGGCACCTGCGGCATTGGCACTTTATGGTCCTGTCGAGGAAGCGCCCGGGCTGACGGAGTTGCAGGAGCGTCGCGCTGCCTGATGATGCTGCTCCGCCGGAAACTGAAGATTGAGACGGAACGGCTGACCCTGCGCCCGCCCATACACTCGGACTTCCGTGCCTGGACTTCGCTGCGGGTCAAAAGCAGGGAGTTCCTGACCAGATGGGAGCCTGCCTGGGCCGACGATCATTTGACGCGCAAGGCTTTCACAAACCGGGTGTACTGGGCGCAGCGGTCGGTCAGTTCAGGGACGGCGTTGCCGCTGTTCCTGATCCGGCGCGAGGACGACACGCTGATGGGAGCGATTACGCTGGACAATATCCGGCGCGGCCCGGCGCAATCTGCGACTTTGGGGTATTGGACCGGTGAGCCATTCATTCGGCAAGGCTACATGCGCGAGGCGATCCATGCGGTTGTTCATCAGGCCTTTAACCGCAATGACCTGAGCCGGATTGAGGCGGCCTGTCTGCCAGAGAACCAAGCGTCGCGGGGGCTTCTGGAAAAGACGGGGTTCAAATACGAAGGGGTCGCGCAGAGCTATCTGCAGATTGACGGGCGCTGGCGCACCCATGTTCTTTATGCTGCGCTGCGCAGCGACCGCCGGGGCAAGACGGACGCAGGCTAGCGTCGATCAATCGTCGCGGTCGCGCAGCACAAACCCCATCCGTGCGAGGGCTTCCTTGGGTGTCTCACGCGCCCGACGGGGGCCTTGTAGCAACCGTTTGTTCAGGGTGAGCATGGTTTCCGCCAATGTGCGATCTTCTTTGCTTTGCTGGCCAAAACGCGGAATGCGTTCGGGGCACAGGTGAAGCACGCGACGGGAAGAGCGATGTGAGTTCTGCATACGGGAGTCCGGACGTCAAAGTTACAACGGTGTCCCTATGCCATTGGCTTTGCCACGAGGGGCTGGCATGGAAAAAGAGTACCAATTGATCGCCACAAGTCAATTGCCGGTCCGGCCCTTCCCTAAATAGGGAAGTCTGGTCAATGGCATACCTACGGTCAGGGCCAAGTATGTAAGCCTTGTCGACGTCCGCGGCTATTTGCCGACAAATCGAAGGGTTTGGAACTGCGAGCGCAGCGCGCGGGTCTCATCGGCAAGCGACTCAGGTGCGTCGGTGAGCAGCGCCCGCGCGATCAGATCAGCGATTCCCTCGGCATCTTCGGTGCCGACTCCCCAGCGTACCAACTCTGGCGTGCCGATGCGCAGACCGTTCATGTCGTCTGGCACCTCCGGCAAGGGCAAGCCGATACCACAGGCAAGCAGCCCTGCCTTGCGCAGTTTTTTGGACGCGGTCTGACCACCGTCGAAGCGCGCGGCCTCGACTGCGAACTGATGAGATTTGGTGAAACCTTTGTCAGCTGCGAAAACGGGGATGTCGCGCGCCTGAAGGGCTGCGGCCATGGCTTGGGCGACTGCGATCATCTCTGCCGCATAATCGGACCCGTAGTCGGTCCAGTCCAGCATGGTCAGGGCCAGAGCGGCGGATTTGGCGGCATCAAAGTTTGCGGTCATGCCGGGAAAGGCGATAGCGTCGAGCCTTTCAGCCAGGTCGGCGTCATTCGTGACAATCAGGCCACCTGCCGGGCCGCCGAGGCTTTTGTAGGTGCTCATCGTCATCAGATGCGCGCCTTCATCCAGCGGGTTGCGCCAAGCGCCACCGGCAATGATTCCGCATTGGTGGGCCGCATCGAACAGAACTTTGGCCCCAACCTCGTCCGCAATGGCGCGTACTTCGGCCACGGGGTGTTCAAAGAGGTTTAACGATGCGCCAATCGTGATCAGCTTTGGCCGCAGGTCCCACACCAGCATGCGCAACGCTTCGGTGTCGATGGTGTAGCCATCCGCATTGACAGGCGCCGCAATTGTCTCAAGGCCGTAGAGTCCGGCGCAGCCTGCACCATGATGTGTGACATGACCACCGATAGCAGCCGGGGGGGCGATGATGGTGTCACCGGGCGCGCAGGTGGCCATGAAGCCAAAGAGATTGGCCAGCGCGCCCGAGGGGACGCGGATTTCGGCATACTTTGCGCCAAAGACCTGCGCGCATAGTTCTGCGGCGATGACCTCAATCTCTTCGATGGCTTCCAGACCCATCTCATACTTGTCGCCCGGATACCCCAGCGAGGGGCGGGTGCCGATGCCACTGGACAGGATCGCTTCGGCGCGCGGGGACATGACGTTGGTCGCGGGGTTGAGGTTGAAGCATTCGCGCTCGTGTATCTCGCGGTTTTGCTGCGCCAATGCGTCGATTCGCTGAGCAATTGTCGCGCTGTCCTGTCCTGCGGTCCGCTGGGCGATGTCTTGTACGTGGTTTTCACTGTCATCGGGGACCCATGCGCGGCGCTCTAGCATTCTCAAACTCCCTAGAATTTGGTCCAGATGACGCCTGAATGACCTGTCTTGCCAACCCCTAATCTGCGCCGACATGTCGCCACATGACCTTTGGGCAAGCTGTGCTAGGTTTGGGCTTGTGGAGGTGCTGCCGATGTTTCGTTTTATCCTTGCCATTGCGCTGCTGCTGCCGGGCCTTGCAGCAGCACAGGAACGTACGCCAAGCCATTGCATCGCTTTGGCCGATGCCGCACCTGGCATGGAGTATCTACATAAGGCCAGCCTGCCGGAGGTTCCCGAAGAGAACGTCTATCTGCACTACATCGCCCATGCCTCTTTCCTGATCCGCAGCCACGGCGGGTTGAACATGGTCACGGATTTTACCGGGTTCACCGGGACGTTGCCGTTGATCCCTGATGTGGTGACCATGAACCATGCGCATGACACACATTGGACACCCTTCCCTGATCCTGCGATCCCGCATGTTCTGCCCGGCTGGGGCGAGTTTGGTGAGGGCATTGAACATCGGCTGGATCTGGGCGAGGTGCTTGTGCGCAATGTATCGACCGACATCCGGTCGGCGTTTTCGGGGGTCGAAACAAAAGGGAACTCGATTTTTGTCTTTGAGCTGGCCGGGTTATGCATTGGCCATCTTGGCCATTTGCACCATGAACCCAATGCCGAGCAATACGCGGCCCTGGGCCGGGTGGACGTGGTGATGGCGCCAGTGGATGGGGGTTTTACGTTGGATCAGCCCACCATGATCCGCGTTTTGAAGCGGTTGAAATCCTCCATCGTGATCCCGATGCATTGGTTTTCTGGTTTCGCGCTTGAAGACTTTTTGGACGGCATGCGAGACGAATTCTCGATTGTTGAGGTCGGGGGACCATCGCTCACGGTGTCGCTTGACCGGTTACCATCAAGGCCGACGATCATGGTGTTGCAGCCCGCGTATCTGAACGTGGCAAGATAGCGCCTTGCATCGCCCGCCGTTCCGGCAGATCAACATGGAATGAGCCTGAACCCTGCTGATGCCGCCTTTCGCCAACGGCTTGCTGCCGACCTGCCAGACGATGTCTTTCGCGACGTCGAGGACCGCTACCTTGAAGAGCCGCGCGGCCGTTATGCGGGACAATCCGCCCTGTTGGCGCTGCCGCGAAACGCCCAGGAGGTTGCAATGCTCATCCGGCATGCCGGGGAGGCTGGCGTTGGCGTGGTGCCATATGGCGGTGGCACGGGGCTGGTCGGCGGACAGATTGCGGAGGACGGGCCAGCGCCACTGATCCTGTCTCTGGAGCGGATGAACAAAGTCCGGGATGTTTTTGCAGATGAGAATGTGCTGATCGCAGAAGCGGGAGTGATCCTTGCCGATGTGCAGGCAGCGGCCGAAAGCGTGGACCGCCTGTTTCCCCTTTCGCTGGCAGCGGAAGGCACGGCCCGGATTGGTGGCAACCTTGCCACGAATGCGGGCGGTACCGGCGTTCTGCGCTACGGCAATGCGCGCGATCTGTGTCTGGGGCTGGAGGCGGTCTTGCCCGATGGGCAGATATGGAACGGTCTGACGCGGCTGCGCAAGAACAACACTGGCTATGACCTGCGCCATTTGCTGATCGGTGCGGAGGGCTCGCTCGGCATCATCACGGCGGCGGCCCTGAAGCTATTCGCGAGACCCGCGAGACAGGGCACGGCGATGCTGGTGGTCGAGAGCCCGCATGCGGCCCTCAAGCTGCTGTCTTTGGCGCGGGATCAATTAGGAGAGATGGTCAGCGCTTTTGAGTTGATGCACCAGACGGGCTATGCCTTTCTTGCCGAAACACTGCCCGACGTGCGGCTCCCCTTTGGGGACGCACCGGAGTGGACGGTCCTCATCGAGGTTGGCCTCAGCGGCGATCTTGATCCGGCGGCAAGTCTGGAGACGCTTTTTGCCACGGCGATGGAGGCAGGACTGGTGAACGATGGGTTGATCGCGCAGAACCAGCAGCAGTCGGATGAGTTCTGGGCGGTGCGGGAGATGATACCGGAAGCCAACCGGCGCATCGGTTCTGTCTCAAGCCACGACATTTCAGTGCCGCTCGGCGCAATCCCTGACTTCATCCGCAAGGGCGGCGAGGTGATTGCAGAGATTGGAGCATTCCGGATCAATTGCTTTGGTCATGTGGGCGACGGAAACCTGCACTACAACGTCTTCCCCTTGCCCGGAAAGTCACGCGCTGACCATGAAAACCAGCGCGCGGCGATAAAGCGGGCCGTGCATGATCTGGTGGATGAGATGGGTGGATCGATCAGTGCGGAACACGGGATCGGACGTCTCAAGGTTGATGACCTTGAGCGCTACGGCGATCCGGCGAAACTGTCGGCGATGCGGGCGATCAAGGCGGCGCTGGACCCCAAAGGCATCATGAACCCGGGGGCGGTCTTGCGCGTCGAGTAGCGGGCGGATGTGCCAGGTCAACAGCATCCGAGCCCACGCCCACAGGACATCACCCTTTGAAGTAACAGGAATCTCCCCGGCTTTCGATGGCCTTTGATATCCGTTCAACAGCCAGCGCATAGGCGGCCTGTCGCATCGATGTCCCGTCTTCCTCGGCCCGGTCAAAGCACTGTGGCGCGATCAGGTCAAAGCGGGCCTTGAGCCGGTCTGCGACGTCTTCCTCGCTCCACCGGTCGCCCGTCCGGCCTTGCACCCATTCGTAGTAGCTGACCGTCACCCCGCCCGCGTTGACCAGAACGTCAGGCAGGACGGTGACACCCTTGTCATAAAGCGTGTCATCAGCTTCTGGACTGACCGGACCATTGGCGATCTCAAGGATGACCTTGGCTTGGACGCTGTCCACATTTTCGGATGTCACCGCGTCCTGCAGTGCCGCCAGCGCCAGCACATCAATCTCTAGGGACAACAGGTCGTCGGGATCAAGTTTCTCGTGATCTTCGCCGTCAGCAACGGAGGTGTCGCTATAGACCTTATCCAGACCTTTGCCTTTTTCCTTCTCGTCATGGATAGGGCCGGGGTCCAGCCCATCCTTTGCGTGGATTGCACCGCCCGAATCCGAAACCGCCACGATCTTGAACCCGGAGTCATGTGCCAAGCGCGCGAAATGTGCGCCTGCATTGCCAAAGCCTTGCACGGCGACGGTGACATCTTCCGGTTTCTTGTCCGACCGTTTGGCCCATTCCTCAAGCACGTAGAGTGCGGCCTGACCTGTTGCTTCGACACGCCCCTCAGAACCTCCAAGAGGGAGTGGTTTGCCGGTGATCGCGGCAGGAGCCTTGGCGCGTGCGATGTGATCGTATTCATCCGCCATCCACCCCATGACGCGGGGGTTGGTGTTCACATCAGGTGCGGGAATGTCTGTGTCAGGGCCCATCAGGTCGTGAAGTTCGCGCACGTAGGAGCGCGCAAGCCGTTCCAATTCCTGCCGCGATAGTTCCTTTGGATCGACCTGAACACCGCCTTTGCCACCGCCGAAGGGCAGGTCCATCAGCGCGCATTTGATCGTCATCCAGCGCGCCAGCTCGGTCACTTCATCCAGATTGACACCCGGATGGAAGCGCACGCCGCCCTTGGTGGGACCCAGAACGTTGTTGTACTGCACCCGCCATGCGCGAAAGACGGCAAGCGTGCCATCATCGCGGCGGATCGGTACGGACATTTCGATCCGTTTGTGCGGGTTGCGCAGCATTTTGCGCGCGTCATCGGCCAGATCAAGACGCTCAAGCGCGCGGTCAAGAACGGGGGTGCTGCTGTCTTTGGACATGGGGGGCTCCTTGTGGTGGCCCCCCATGACTTAGTGCGTGTTACAATCCGTCAAACGCACAAAGCGCATGCACATCCATGCCCATCTCTTCAAGTTTCTTGCGCCCGCCCAGCTCTGGCAGATCGATGATGAAAGCGCAGGAGACGATCTCACCGCCCAGTCGTTCGATCAGTTTGATCCCGGCCTCTGCTGTCCCGCCAGTGGCCAAGAGATCGTCAACGACAAGAATTTTCTCACCCGCAGTGATCGCGTCGTCATGCACTTCAACAATCGCCTCACCGTATTCAAGCTTGTAGTCCTGAGAGATGGTCGTGCCAGGCAGCTTGCCCTTCTTGCGGATGGGTACAAAGCCAACCGACAGCTGGTGCGCGATGGCGCCCCCAAGGATGAAGCCACGGGCCTCAAGCCCCACCACCTTGTCAATCTGCATGCCCGCGTAAGGGTGCAGCATCTGGTCAATCGCCATGCGAAATCCGCGCGGGTCCGCGAAAAGCGTGGTCACATCGCGGAACATGATCCCCTCATGCGGGAAATCGACGATGGTGCGGATGTAGTCTTCGATCTTCTTCATGCGGTGCTCCGGCGCAGGCTGGCGGTGAGAATGCCCATGGTGATCAGCGCGCCACCGCCCGCACGTGTGATCCAGGTGATGATGGAGGGGCGCGAGATGACCCGGCGCAACCGGTCGGCCAGCAGTGCATAGGCAAAGGCGTTGATGGCCGCGAGGCCGACAAATGTCGCGATGAGGATTACGAACTGCGGCAGAAGCGCGCTTTCGGGTCTGATGAACTGCGGCACGAAAGCGATGAAGAACGCAATCGACTTGGGGTTCAACGCGGTGACCGCGGCGGTATGGCCAAAGACCTGCCGTGCCGTGACATCCTCGCTTTGCGGCAGTTGCAATCCGCCGGAGGGGGCAGAGCGAATGAGCTTGATGCCCAGCCACACAAGGTAAGCTGCGCCGACCCATTTCAGTGCGGTAAAGAGCGTTGCCGAGGTCAATACCAAAGCACCAAGACCGGCCAGTGACGCGCTCATCGCGACGAGATCTCCGAAGGCGACCCCCGCAGCAGAGGCTGCGGCAACAGATCGGCCCTTGCTGAGCGCATAGCTCAGGACCAGCAGAACGGTGGGGCCGGGGATCAGCAGAAGGGCAGTTGAGGCGGCCACAAAGGCGAGCCAGAGTTCGAGCGTCATGGTCTAGTCCATAAAAGGTGCGCAATGAATGCGCACCCTACAGGCGCGCCAAACGCAGGGTGCGCATTCATTGCGCACCATGCAACACCGATTTTACAAGCCTTCAAGACGAAACGCTCAGCATCCGCCCTGCCACGGCATCCAGCTTGGCCATCAGGGCCGGATCGCGTGCGTCAGGCTGCGTCAGGATCGCAAATTCCAGCGCGCGGTCACAGCCGTGGGGGCAGGGGGCACGGTCGGGTCCGAGCAGTTTTGGCAAACGGCTCACCATATCACGGCCTTTGTCGGCGTTGCCCATCAACGTGGCGATGATCTGTGTCACGTCGACCTCACCATGATCAGGATGCCAGCTGTCATAGTCGGTGATCATCGCGACGGAAGCATAGCAAAGCTCAGCCTCCCGCGCGAGTTTGGCTTCGGGCATATTGGTCATCCCGATCACATCCGCGCCCCAGCTTTCGCGGTACATTTTGGACTCGGCGAGGGTAGAGAACTGCGGCCCCTCCATCGCGAGATAGGTGCCGCCTTTGTGGACGTTGATCCCCGCGTCTTTGGCCGCCGTCTCACAGGCATCGCCCAGGCGGGGACAAGTAGGATGGGCGACGCTGACGTGGGCGACGCAGCCGGTGCCGAAGAAGGACTTCTCGCGCGCAAAGGTGCGGTCAATGAATTGATCCACAATGACAAAATCGCCCGGCGCCATTTCTTCGCGAAAGGATCCACAGGCCGAGACCGAGATCACATCCGTGCATCCCAGCCGTTTGAGCGCATCGATGTTGGCGCGGTATGGGACCGTTGTGGGGCTATGGACATGTCCACGGCCGTGACGCGGCAGGAAAGCCATTTCGACACCGTCCAGCGTACCGGTGAGGATGGCGTCCGAGGGATCGCCCCAGGGCGTCTCAACGGTGACCCAATTGGCCCCCTCCAGCCCATCGATGTCGTAAAGGCCGGAGCCCCCGATCACGGCAATCTTCGTCTGCGCCATTTGCATTCCTTTGTTCGCGAAATCTGTGCCAGCCCTGCGCAGGAAGGCAGAGGCGCGCGCTGAATTCAAGCCTCGTATTGCCCATTTCGCAGTCACTTTCTGCAACGAAACAGAGTTGATGGCTGCGATGCGTCACACCACCCTTGGCATCCTTGTCGAAAAGGAGTAGCGAGCGCCAAACACGGCCGGCGGGCCCTTCCCCCGACAACCTGAGATAAAGGATGCCCGATGGCGCGTTCCATCTTTCATACGTTTACAAAAAATCTTGAGGTCACAGACCTGCGCTGGATGCCGGATGAGGGCTTTTCGGTTGCCCGGTTGCGGATCGAGCTGCTGTCGGGGCTTACAGTTGCTTTGGCCCTGGTGCCTGAGGCGGTTGCCTTTGCCTTTGTTGCGGGCGTGCATCCCTTGGTGGGGCTCTATGCGGCGTTTCTGGTCGGGCTGATCACCGCGCTTTTTGGCGGGCGGCCGGGTATGATTTCTGGTGCGACCGGTGCTTTGGCGGTGGTCATGGTGGCCCTGGTGTCGCAGCACGGCGTGGAATACCTTTTTGCCACGGTCATTCTAATGGGGCTCTTGCAGGTTTTTGCAGGGGTCATGCAGTGGGGCAAGTTTATCCGTCTGGTGCCGCATCCTGTGATGCTGGGCTTCGTGAACGGTCTGGCCATCGTGATTTTTCTGGCGCAGCTGAC
>CAYUSM010000088.1:0-11501 GCA_964447345.1 uncultured Sulfitobacter sp.
CACCCAGCAGATCAACCAGGGCCAGATGGACCGCTGGTCGCTGGTGGCGACGCTGAACTACCTCAGCATCGATGCCGAGACCGCCATCGTTCTGTCAAAGAACCCACATTACAACACCGAGAAGGGCCGCAAGACCGTCAAGCAGATGGTGACCGTCGCGGACCTGACGCGCACGGCCTTCATGAATGGCGAGCTTTCCACAGTGATGTCGCCCCGGACGGTGATCGCCTGGGCGCAGAACGCCGAGATTTTCCGCAACATCGGCTATGCCTTCCGCCTGAGCTTCCTCAACAAATGTGACGAGCTGGAGCGTCAGACAGTGGCGGAGTTCTATCAGCGTCTGTTCGACGAGGAACTGCCGGAAAGCGCGGCGAGTGTGAGCTTGGGGTGATCCAGGCCCAAGGGGGCAATATGCACCTAGGACTAATTGGCGGGATCGGTCCGGCAGCGACCATTGTCTACTATCAAAAGCTGACGTCGGCGATGCGCGCGATCGGCCAGCCGCTTGAGCTGACCATCGTGAACGCGGATGCGAATGTGTTGGTCAAGAACAACCTTGCGGATGACCGCGCTGCACAGGCGCAGGTCTATGCCGGTCTGATCGACCGGCTCAAGGCGGCTGGTGCGGATTGCGCAGTGATCACATCGCTTGGTGGGCATTTCTGCATTGAAGAGACCGTGCCGCTGTCTGTCCTGCCTCTGGTCAGCGGCGTCACCCCATTGGATGAGTACTTCGTCAGCCAAGGGATCGGGTCGATTGGCCTTCTGGGCACGGCAGTGGTGATGCGCACCAAGCTTTACGGTCAGTTGGAGCAGACCAAGGCTATCGCCCCTCAAGACATCGCCGGGACCGGGCAGGCCTATATAGATATGGCGCTGGCTGGGACCTGCAGCGATGCGCAGCGCGCATATTTCTTCGAGAAGGGTCAGAGTTTGATGGATGCCGGTGCGGATGCAGTGGTTCTTGCCGGAACGGACATGAACCTTGCCTATGACGGGCGCGATGTTGGCTACCCGGTCATTGATGCGCTAGACATACATGTCGACCTTTTGGTCAAACTCGCCACCGGTCAGGCCAAGCTGGCCGACCACGCATTGGGGAACATCTTATGAGCAAACCCTCGGACAATCCCGCAGATGCGTTCAAGAAGGCGCTTGCCGAAGCTTCCAAGGTCATGGCGCATGACCCGGACCTGAACGTGACCTATTCGGTCGACCCTTCGGGTCTGTCAGGCGAGACCATGCGCCTGCCGCAGGTCAGCCGCCGCATGACACGCGAAGAGGTGCTTTTGGCGCGTGGTACGGCTGACGCTTTGGCGCTCAATCGGCGCTACCACAACGGCCAAACCCACGCGCGCTATGCCCCCCAAGGCGAGATGGCGCGCGATCTTTATGAAGCGATGGAGACCGCGCGCTGCGAGGCGATGGGCGCGCGGGACATGCCCGGAACGGCAGGCAACATCGACGTCAAGATCAAGCATGAGGCTCTGCGGAAGGGTTATGATCAGGCCAAGCAGGCCAGTGACGTGCCTCTGGCCACCGCAGCGGGATATCTGGTGCGCCATCTGGCCACCGGGCGCGACCTGCCAGCGGGGGCCGAGAACGCCATGGAGCTGTGGCGCGGGTTCATCGAGGATCAGGCGGGCGGCACGCTGGAGAACATCGACGACATCCTGCACGACCAGTCCGCTTTCGCGAAATTCGCGCGGCAGATGATCACCGATCTGGGATATGGCGATCAGCTGGGTGATGATCCGGACGGACTGGACGAAGATCAGGAAGACGAGGCCGAAGAAGGCGCGGAAGAAGAACAGGACCCCGACAGCACCGGTCAGGATGATCAGGACGAAGACGACGCCGAAGGCTCCGCCGAGCAGTCTCAGGAAGAGCAACAGGACAGCGCCGAGGCACAGGTCTCCATGGACGACATGGCCGATCAGGAGTTGGGTGAAGAAGCGGAGATGCCCGAAGGTGACGCGCCGATGGAGCCGCCCGCCCCGCAGCCGGTCTCTGATGCCGATCCGAACTACCTGGTGTACCTCGACACGCATGACGAAGTGATCGGGGCCGAGGAACTGGCCGAGCCGGTCGAATTGGAACGCCTGCGCGCCTATCTTGACCAGCAGTTGGAGCCGCTTAAAGGTGCCGTGAGCCGTCTGGCCAACAAGCTGCAGCGCCGCCTTCAGGCGCAACAGAACCGGTCGTGGGAGTTTGACCTCGAAGAGGGCATGCTGGATGCAGGCCGTTTGGCGCGGGTTGTGGCCAACCCGACGACCCCGCTCAGCTTCAAGGTTGAGAAAGACACCGAGTTCCGGGACACGGTGGTGACGCTGCTTTTGGACAACTCGGGCTCCATGCGCGGTCGTCCGATCTCCATCGCGGCAATCTGCGCGGACGTGCTCGCCCGCACGCTGGAACGTTGCAATGTGAAGGTTGAAATCCTTGGCTTCACCACCCGCGCCTGGAAGGGTGGTCAGGCGCGTGAGGCGTGGCTGAATGAGGGCCGTCCGGTACAGCCGGGGCGCCTGAATGACCTGCGGCATATCATCTATAAATCCGCCGATGCGCCCTGGCGGCGGACGCGGTCCAATCTTGGGCTGATGATGAAAGAGGGGCTCTTGAAAGAGAACATCGACGGTGAGGCGCTGGAATGGGCGCACCGCCGGATGCTGGCACGCCATGAGGCACGCAAAATCCTGATGGTGATCAGTGATGGCGCGCCGGTGGACGATTCCACGCTGTCGGTGAACCCCGCGAATTATCTTGAAAAACATCTGCGCGATGTGATTGCCATGGTCGAAAAGCGCAAGGCGGTGGAACTGCTGGCCATCGGCATTGGACACGATGTGACACGCTACTATGACCGCGCGGTGACAATTACGGACGTGGACCAGCTTGCCGGTGCGATGACCGAACAATTGGCCGCCCTGTTTGACAGCGATCCACGGGCCCGGGCGCGCGTCATGGGCATCCGCAAGGCAGGCTGAGACCGCCGGATTTGAATTGTATTTGGAAAGATGAAGCGGGGAGCGATGTACCAGAGTTTTGAGGTCACCGCCCGGCCCGAGCAGGGTCCGCCCCGTCTGGCGGGCCTGCGCGCGGAGCTTGCCAAGGAAGGGCTCAACGGATTTCTGGTGCCGCGTGCGGATGCACATCAGGGGGAGTATGTGGCACCGCACGATGACCGGTTGGCCTGGCTGACCGGGTTCACAGGATCAGCCGGGTTCTGTGCCGCCTTGCAGGAGGTTGCTGGAGTTTTCATCGACGGACGCTACCGGACACAGGTTAAGGCGCAGGTGGCCGAAGCGTTCACCCCTGTCCCATGGCCTGAAACCTCGCTTGCGGATTGGTTGAAAGAACAGCTTCCTGAAGGCGGGACAGTCGGGTTTGATCCGTGGTTGCATACACCGGATCAGATCGCACGGGTCGAGAGCGCTTTGACCGGCACCGGAATCACGCTGCAGCGGTCAGAAAATCTGGTGGACCGCATCTGGGCGGACCAGCCATCGCCGCCGATGAACCCAGCGAAGGTTCATCCGATTGAATTTGCGGGCGAAAGCCATGGTGACAAACGCAGCCGTCTGGCGCAGAGCTTGCGTGAGGCAGGCCAGCGCGCGGCGCTGATCACCCTGCCCGACAGCCACAACTGGCTCTTGAACATTCGAGGGTCGGACATCTCCCGCAACCCGGTGGCACACGGGTTTGCGGTCCTGCATGACACGGGCCTCGTCGATCTTTTCATGGCAGAGGTCAAACTTGAAACGGTTATGGAGCATCTTGGTGATGATGTGACCATACGTTCGCCCGATGTGCTCCTTGATTACTTGGGCACGCTGGACGGCCCGGTGCTGGTTGACAAGCAATCCGTACCGGTCGCGCTGGCTGATGCTCTTGGAGATCGGCTGGTTTGGGGGGACGATCCCTGTGCCATCCCCAAGGCCTGCAAGAACGAGGCCGAGATCGCGGGCTCTGCTGCTGCGCACCTGCGCGATGGGGCCGCCCTTTGCGAGGTGTTGGCATGGCTGGACGTGCAAGCACCCGGAACGGTGACCGAGACGCAGGTCGTCAGCCAGCTTGAAGCCGCACGGCGCAAGGACAATGCGCTGCAGGACATCAGCTTTGAAACCATTGCAGGCACTGGGCCAAATGGGGCCATCATGCATTACCGCGTGACGGAAGAGACCGACAGCACACTGCAGGACGGCCATCTTCTGGTGCTCGATTCCGGTGGGCAGTATCTGGATGGCACCACAGATATCACCCGCACTGTGCCGATTGGCACGCCCCCCGCCGAAGCCCGCACCGCCTTTACCCGGGTTCTGGCGGGCATGATCGCCATGAGCCGACTGCGATGGCCCGTCGGGATCGCAGGCAGTCATATCGAGGCGGTGGGACGCATGCCCCTATGGCTCGCGGGACAGGACTTTGACCACGGGCTTGGCCATGGGGTTGGCGCTTACCTCAGCGTGCATGAAGGGCCGCAACGGCTCAGCCGCCTCAGCCATGTGCCGCTGCGCCCCGGCATGATCCTAAGCAATGAGCCGGGGTACTACCGCGAGGGCGCCTTTGGCATCCGGATCGAAAACCTGCTGGTGGTGCGCCCTGCCCCTGCTCTGCCTGGCGGCGATGATCATCGTCAGATGCTGCACTGGGAGACCTTGAGCTTCGCCCCCATTGATCGCCGTTTGATCGACATCGGACTTCTCGACCGCGAGGCCATCTCCTGGCTGAACGCCTATCACGCGGACGTCGCGGAAAAGATCGGCCCACGGGTATCGCCTGTCACAAAACTATGGTTGGATGCGGCAACAGCGCCGCTGTAACGGGCGCATGACAGTTGAGGGGGACCCAGAATGGCAAGTCACATCACGATCAAACCGGCAACCGGGACATGGAGCGTGCGCGCGGGCGGTGCTGTGCTGGGCGAAACCACCAATGCGCTGGAACTGACCGAGGGGGACTATCCGCCGGTCATCTATTTCCCCCGCGGCGACATCGCGATGGCCTTTCTGGATGACAGCGATGAGACAAGCCATTGTCCGCACAAGGGCGATGCGCGCTATTTCTCCGTGGTGACGAAAAGCAGGACGCTCAAGAATGCGGTCTGGTCCTATGAGGACCCCAAGGACGGCGTGGCCGAAATCAAGGATCACCTTGCCTTCTACAACATGGACGAAATCACGGTTGAACAGATCTGAGCGCCATTGCTGGCGCTCAGTTTTGGATCACTTCGGTGTCTGAGCGCCGCTTTAGCTGACGGCGGCAGGCGGTGGGGCTGAGGCCAGCTGCGCCAGCACAAATACGTTCTCATTGGCCAGCCAGACGTCTTCGCCCACCAGTGAATCAATACCTGTGCCTTGCAGGACGGCAACGACATCACCGCCGTAGATGACTTCGGTTCCGGTGCCATCGCTGGTCGCACGTATCTCAACGACGCTGTCGGGATTGATGGGATCACCATCGTCGACCTCATCAAACACCACGTCATTGCCAAAGCGATCGACCAGAACCAACGTATCTTCATCAGGGTCGAAGTCAGTGACGACGACGCTGTCCTGACCGGTCTGATCAAGGCCCAGCACGCGGAAGATGTCATCGCCGTTACCGCCGGTCATCTCGTCCCCGTCGTTGCCGGTGATTGTGTCATTGCCATTGCCGCCATCCAGCGTATCGGAGGCGCTGTCATTGGCACCAAGTGGCGAGGTTGGTGTGGCCGGATCATCAAAACCGAAGATGCGGTCGTTGCCGTCTTCGCCATTGGCAATGTCGGCACCATCACCGGTGCGCAAGACATCATTGTCATTGCCCCCGTTGAGCGTATCATCGCCGTCACCGCCCAGCAGGGCGTCGATACCGCGACCACCGTTCAGCAGGTCATCACCCGGGTCGCCCCGCATGACGTCATTGCCATTGTTGCCGTTCAGGACGTCGTCGCCGACCAGACCCCAGAGCGTGTCATTGCCCGCCTGCCCGTTCAATTCGTCTCCGTCTGCGCCGCCGATGGCAAAATCATCCCCGTCGCCACCGTTGATCGTATCTGCGCCACCAAAGCCACGGATTTCGTCGTCGCCGGGACCTGCGGCAATATCATCCGGATTGCCTGTGCCCGCGATGGTGTCATCCCCGGTGGTGCCATCAATTGCGACAATGGGTGGCTCTTGCGCGATGTTCGAAAGCCAGGACAGATCAGCGGGAAGGCTATCCGGATCGGTGTTCTGAAGGGTCGCCACAACCGTGCCACGATAAACAATCTCGCTGTCCGCACCGCTTGTTGAAGCGCGTACGACAACGTCGGTCGGTTCGATCTCGGGCACATCCCCGTCGCCGTCTACAAGGTCAAGACGATCTTCGGTTGGATCAAAATCAGTAATGGTGACAGGATCTTGCCCCGGCTCATTGAACCCGATCACACCGAAGGCGTCCGCGCCCGTGCCGCCGGTCAAGGTGTCACCGTTGTTGCCGCCGATCAGATCATTGCCGCTGCCACCGTTCAGCTCGTCCGCTACGGTGTCACTTGCGCCCAGAACGTCTCCGGCCTGCGGCCCTGTTACATATCCAAGGAGCGTGTCGTTGCCGCTGCCACCAAAGGCTTCGTCCTGGCCCAGGCCCGCAGAGATGAAGTCATTGCCCTGATTGCCCAAGAGCGCGTCATCGCCAAGTCCACCCAGAAGTGCATCGTTGCCGCCGCCGCCGCGCAGCACGTCATCACCGCCGTCACCCCTGAGTGTATCGTTGTTGTTGCCGCCGTTGATCCTGTCATCTCCCTCAAGGCCCCAAAGCGTATCTTCGCCGTTGTTGCCTTGCATGGAATCATCGCCATCGCCGCCAACGGCAAAGTCATCTCCCGGACCGCCGGTGATCGTATCGTCGCCTCCAAAGCCGCGAATTTCGTCATCGCCTTCGAGCCCGTTCAGGAGGTCATTCCCGCCAGTGCCATTCAGCAGATCGTTTCCCGTGGTGCCATTTGAAGGATCGGGGGCGGGCGGATCAACAATGATGGGATCGTCGTCATCGTCATCGTCGATCGCGTAACCGATCAGACCAAGGGCAATAAGGGGAAACAGAAAATAGGCGAGCATGGCAGCAAAGCTCCTAAGAAATTTTGTCCGATGACGAAACAATACGTTCTTAGAGGGGCATTGCTACGGCATTCGACTCGGAATGGCTGTGTATTGGTGCCGCAGTGGAAACAAAGGACGAGCTGCTCTGGAATTACCCAAGCCCATGAAACACTTAACTATGTTCCTCTGCCGCAGTTGCGGCCAATGCCCGATTGTAGGCCTTCAAAGCGTCCACGTGAAAGAGAGCCCCCAGAAGCTCCGGTGGCGCATCGGCTGAAAGGGTCACCACGGGAATAAAGCGCGCGCCGGTGCTGTCAAAGATGGGCATCGCCGCTTCAAGCGTGGCCGTCCCGTCAATATAGGTTCCTTCGTTGATCAGATCCCAGCATTGTTCTTCCGGAGCGGCGCGCAGATCATCGGTGCGGCGCATGATGCGGGCCACCATAAACATTGCCAACAGATAGGCCTGTGGTCCGGCGGCAAGGTGGATGCCTCGCCGCTCGATCTGCGTGAGGAAGAAACTTCGATCCACAATCCGGCTGGCCAGTGCAGTGGACATGCTGACGGCCACCATCACCGCCATGGCCGTCTGCCAGTCGCCAGTCAACTCAAAGACAATGAGCGTTGTGGAGATCGGCGCCCCCAACACGGCGGCCGCGACCGCGCCCATGCCTGCAAGGGCGTAGAGAGAAGAAGAACCTGAAACATCAGGGAAAACACCGGTCGCGATCAGACCGAAACCAAGACCAGTCAACGCGCCCAGCATCAGCGAAGGCGAGAAGACGCCGCCGCCCATGCGCCCGCCGAGGGTAATGGCAACCGCCGCAACCTTGAGCACCGCAAAGACCACAGCTTCCCAAAGAAGAAGCTCACCGGTCAGCGCCAGCGACATCGTCTCATAGCCGACACCGATGATATGGGGGAACCACAGGGCGATGATGCCAAGCAACAATCCGGCAATGGACGGGCGCAGCCAGCGGGGCCAGCCAGTTTTGGCCTGCAGGTAGTTCCCGAAGTCCTCCGCCCAGAAAATGCTGCGCATCAGAGCCACAGATACCAGCCCGCAGGTCAGTCCCAACAACAGGAATGCCGGCAGTTCAGCATAAAACTGAAGGTCGACGTATTCCGCCAGGGTGAACTCCGTCACACCGCCGAATTCCAGACGGTTGATTACTGTGCCCGCGACTGACGCGATGACGATGGGGGCAAAGGCATGCACAGCAAAATGGCGCAAAACGACTTCCAGCGCGAAGAGCGCCCCGGCAATTGGCGCATTAAAGCTGGCTGAAACAGCCGCCGCCACAGCACAGCCCAGAAGATCGCGCCCTGTGATCCCGTCTGCATTGATCCGCTCACTGACCCAGGTGGAGATGACACCCGCGATATGAACCACAGGCCCTTCCCGGCCCGACGATCCACCCGTGCTTAGCGTGATGAGAGAGGCAAAGGCAGAGGCCACCCCGGCCCTTTTCTCGACGCGCCCGTCGTGCAGCGCCGCCCCTAGGATAACATCCGCGACGGACCGTGCGCGCGCGTCGCTGGTGAAATTGTGAAGGATCAGACCAGTGACCAGACCACCGATGGTCGGGATCAGAATGACCCAGTACCAACTGAGCCCGCTGATAAAGGTATGCAGGTACTGCACATCCTCCGTGCCATAAAGCGTGGACTGTAACCAGTTGATGCCCTTACGGAAAAAGAGCGCGGCAAAGCCCGCCGCGATCCCGATAAGGAGGGCGATGAACCAGAATGTGATCTTGCCCGGCCCGCGATGCTTGATGACTTGCCAGCCGTGCTTGCAGGACGTCACCGCCAGGGTCAGCTGCTGGGACATGAAGGAGGGCGGCTTGTCTGTCATCCTATGCGCCCCCCTTTTCCATCAGCCTGCCAACAAGGCCTCTGCGGCCGCACGGGCCGCATCGGTTACCTGATCGCCCGACAACATGCGCGCGACTTCATCCACCCGTTCGGGTGCCGACAGGGGGATAACGGTGGACGTGGTCATGCCTTTGGCGACCGCCTTTTCCACCCGCCAGTGATGTGCGCCGAGGGCTGCGACCTGCGGGGAATGTGTCACGACAAGCACCTGACCTTCGGAGGCCAGAGCCGACAGCCTCCGCCCCACAGCATCTGCGGTCGCCCCCCCAACGCCGCGGTCGATCTCGTCAAAGATCAGCGTGAGACCGGATTGGCCCTGTGTCAGGCAGACCTTGAGGGCCAGCAGAAAACGGCTTAGCTCACCGCCCGAAGCGATCTTGCCCAAGGGTCCTGCAGGGGCACCCGGATTGGTGGCGACGGTGAAGCTGACGGTTTCCTGACCCTCCGGGCCCGGCTCGGCCTTATCAATCTGGGTTTCGAACACCGCACGTTCCATCTTGAGCGGTGCAAGTTCCGCCGAGACGGCTTTGTCGAGCTTTTTGGCCGCCTTTTGCCGTGCTGCCGTCAGTGCATCGGCTGCTGTCTGATAGGCCTCTTCAGCCTCTGACACCGCTTTATCCAGAGCCGCCTGCGCGGCTTCGCCCGCATCCAATGCATCCAGCTTTGCGCGCAGCGTATCCGCAAACCCTGCCAGATCGTCAGGTGCCACATCGTGCTTGCGGGCCAGCGCACGGATGGCAAAAAGGCGCTCTTCGGTTTCTTCCAGTTCCAGCGGATTAAAGGACATGGCATCAATAGCGTCGGCCACACCCGACATTGCCTCATCCAGCTCTACCATCGCGCGGTTCAGGGCGGCCATGGGGGCCTCAAGCGCACCTTCAGCACGGGCTGCTGCCCCATCGAGCCAACGCAGCGCGTCGCCCAATTGCCGTTCAGCGCCGCCCTGCCCCATGATCTCGTAGGCACTCACGACATCCGCCCGAATTTTTTCGGCGCCTTGCATAAGCCGACGCTTGGTATCGAGCGTTGCTTCCTCACCCTCTTGCGGGTCCAGCTTGTCCAGTTCAGCCACCGCGTGGCGCAGAAATTCTTCTTCCGCCGCAATCGCCGCACGTTCCTTGGCCGCTTTTGCTGCAGCGTCCCGCGCGGCGCCCAAAGCAGCCCATGCCTTGCGCACCTTAGAGAGTGCAGCAGCATTGCCCGCATAGTCGTCCAGAATGGCCCGGTGCCCACGCGGGTTCAGCAGGCCGCGATCATCATGCTGGCCATGCAGTTCCACCAAGTTTTCGGACAGCGCGCGCAGCACCTCGCCCGAGCAGCGCCGGTCATTGACCCAAGCCGTCTTGCGCCCGTCGGCGGTGTTGATCCGTCGCAAGATCAACTCATCCCCGCCCGGCAACCCGGCCTCTTCAAGCACGGTGTGTGCCGGATGCCCCTCTGGCAGATCAAACCAGGCCGTCACCTCGCCCTGCTGAGCGCCTTGCCGCACAAGATCAGCACGACCCCGCCAGCCCAGCACAAAACCCAATGAATCCAGCAGGATGGACTTGCCTGCACCGGTCTCACCTGTCAGCACATTGAGACCGGGCTGAAAGCCAAGCTCCAGCCGGTCAATGATCAGCATGTCTGAGATGTCCAGTCCGCGCAGCATGCGTTATGTCCGTGAGGTGGGCAGCGCCACCGCTGTTACAACCACTCGCCCTTGATGGTCTGGCGATAGACAGCGGACAGCCAGTTGTCCTTGAAGAACGCAGGTTCCAGTCCCTGACCGGTCAGCAAACGGTAGCTGTCCTCGTACCAATCGGTTGATTGGAAGTTATGGCCCAGAATGGCACCAGCCGTACGCGCTTCTTCCGTCAGGCCCAGGCTCAGATAGGCCTCGACAAGCCGGTGCAGTGCTTCAGCGGTATGCGTGGTGGTTTGGAAATCCTCAACGACGACACGGAACCGGTTGATCGCGGCGGTATAGTGATCGCGGCGCAGGTAATAGCGCCCGATTTCCATCTCCTTGCCCGCCAGATGATCAAAAGCCAGGTCGAACTTCAGGATCGCTGAGGTGGCGTATTCACTGTCGGGATAGGTCTCGATCACCGTCCGCAGAGACTGCAGCGCCTGGAATGTCAGCCCCTGATCGCGCCCGACCTCATCAATCTGGTCATAGTAGCTGAGCGCCAACAGATACTGGGCATAGGCCGCGTCGTCATCGTCCGGATAGAAATCAATGAACCGCTGAGCTGCAGAGCGGGAGTTCGGATAGTCCTTGTCCCGATGATAGCTGAAGGCCTGCATGATCAGTGCGCGGCGGGCCCAGTCCGAGTACGGATAAAGCCGCTCAATCTCGGAAAAATAAAACGCGGCCTCACCGGCCTGACGGCGGTTCAGCTCGTACTCGCCGCGTTCAAAGATTTGCTCAGCCGAATAGGTCTCAAGCGGGATTTCCTGCGGGTTGAAGAATGAGCCACCGACCCGCCCCGCATTCCGGCTGCCGCCGCAAGCTGCCACGGTCGAGACGATCAGCACCGCGGCAATGATCCGTGTAACGGTCCCTGTCCTGCTCATGCC
>CAYUSM010000089.1:0-11475 GCA_964447345.1 uncultured Sulfitobacter sp.
GCCTGCAAGGTTGGCGAATGATCTGGAACCTCGGCTCCATCAATGCGGATAACTTCTATCATCTGAGCCATTTGCCTGCGCCTGGTGAAACAATCTCGGCGGAAAGGTTTCGTCAGGGGTTGGGCGGCAAGGGCGCGAACATGTCCGTTGCCGCAGCGCGGGCGGCGGCACGGGTAGCGCACATCGGTGCTGTGGGGCTGGATGGCAAATGGGCGATTGAGCGCTTGTTAGAGTATGGAGTGGAGACCCAGCACATTGCGACGGTCGATGTGGCGACGGGCCATGCGAACATCAATGTTGACGCGGTTGGAGAAAACAACATCGTCCTCTTTCCTGGTGCAAACCATGCAATCTCGGACAACATGATCGGTGCTGCCGTGGCAGAAGCCAGCCCAGGTGATACGCTTTTGATGCAGAACGAGACCTGCGGACAGAAGTTTGCTGCCGAAACAGCCAAGACCCTAGGCTTGCGGCTAGCCTATGCGGCGGCACCGTTCTCGGCCGAGGCTGTTGAAGCGATTATGCAGTATATCGATTTGCTGGTCCTGAATGAGGTCGAGGCGGCGCAGTTGATGAGCGAAACTGGCAAAGCGATCGAGGATCTGCCGATCGCTGATGTGGTGATCACGCTGGGTGGCGAAGGCTGTAGATGGGTCTCTAACACTGGCGAAAAACCCAAAAAATTTCCTGCTTACAGTGTCGAAGTCGTGGACACGACAGGTGCGGGCGACACCTTTACCGGCTATCTTGTCGCTGGTCTGGATCGGGGCCTTTCGATGGAGGATGCTATTGACCTGGCCATGCGCGCAGGTGCGCTGATGGTGTCACGAGAAGGAACGGCAGATGTGATCCCGGACCTCAAAGACATCCAGGATCACGACTTTTCCTAACTGGCAAACGGCGCGGCGGAGCCCCAAAGCTGCTTGATACGCTTGTCGCGTCCGCAATTGTTCCGATACCGCTTATAGGCCACTGACTTTTTCACGCCCAGCCCGACAGAGGTTACCGCGAGGCGTTCGCTGCTTTTGTAGAAATCCTGATGATAGGCGTCTGCCGGATAAAACCTTGATGCACCCAAGACTGGCGTCACGATCTTTTGGCCCAGTGCGGTCTGTGCCTCGGTTTTGGCCTTTTCAGCGGCGGCGCGCTGGGCGTCGTTGGCGGGAAAGATTGCTGTGCGGTAGCTGCTGCCACGATCACAGAACTGACCGCCTGCATCCGTTGGATCAATTGAACGGAAGAAAAGGCTGAGGATCGTATCACGGCTGACCACGCTTGGATCAAAAGTGATTTGTACCGCCTCATAGTGCCCGGTGTTCCCGCCGGTCACTTGTTTGTAGGTCGGGTTGGCTGTCTTGCCGCCAGCAAAGCCGGAAACCGCTTCTTTCACGCCGCGCACGGATTCGAAATCCGCCTCCACGCACCAGAAACATCCGCCAGCGACTATAAGCGTCTCGGTTCCAGCAGCCTGGACCTTGCCTGCCTGGGCGCAAAGGCCGATGGCGATCAATGCAGCAAGCGCGAACGTCTTGAGTGTCGATATCTGGATCATGGCTGTCTCCTTTGCCTCAGGCTGCCCTTGCGGCGAAGTTAGCGCAATTCACCTGAGCGTCATCTCACGTGCTGGTGAAGGCAATTTACCGCTTGGCAGCCTGCCGTAACATTTCTAGCGTCGCGCCAATTGAGGGAGGAGTGCCATGCGTATCGCAATGTGGTCCGGGCCGCGCAATCTGAGCACGGCAATGATGTACAGCTTTGGCGCACGCGACGACTTTGGAATCATGGATGAGCCGTTCTATGCGGCTTATCTGGCAAAGTCAGGTGCCGATCATCCAATGCGGGCTGAGATACTGAATGCGCATGAAACAGACCCTGACAAAGTCGATTTGACCTGCCGGTCAGGCGGATCACCCCACCTCTACATGAAACATATGCCGCACCACATGCTGGATGGATTCCCGCTGGGCTGGGCAGAAGGCTGCGTCCATATCCACCTGATCCGACATCCGGCACGGGTTATCGCAAGTTATGCGGCAAAGCGGGAAGAGGTGACTTTGGAAGACATCGGGTTTGTCCAACAACACGCGCTCCATGAGCGTCTGGGGGGCCTTGTCATCGACAGCACAGACATTCGCGCCAACCCCGAAGGGATGTTGCGCACGCTTTGTTCTTCAATTGAGCTGCCGTTCGATCCTGCAATGCTGAACTGGACACCCGGACCGCGACTCGAAGACGGTGTCTGGGCGAGGCATTGGTACGGCGCAGTGCATCGCAGCAGTGGCTTTGCCGGAGCAGAAGGCGCTTTGCCTGTGCTGGCAGGGCAGGCGGCAGAACTAAGCGATGCCGCCATGCCGTTTTATGAAGAGATGCGCGCGCGGGCCATCCGCGCCTGATCAGTCAAAGCGTGGCAAACCACCGTCAGGCACTTCGGCACCGCCGACGTCCTTTGATTTGCGGCGCTCGTCCCGTGCAGCCAGCAGCCGCAGGCGCAGAGCGTTGATGCGGATGAAACCTTCGGCGTCCTTTTGGTCGTAGGCGCCGCGATCATCTTCGAATGTCACATGCTGTTCGGAGTAAAGGCTTTCCTCTGACCACCGGCCAACCACGCGGGCCGATCCCTTGTAGAGCTTGAGCCGCACAGTGCCGGTCACATGCTCCTGGCTCTTGTCGATAAGCGCCTGCAGCATCTCCCGCTCAGGTGAGAACCAGAAACCGTTGTAGATCAGTTCCGCGTAGCGCGGCATCAGTTCGTCTTTCAGGTGTGCGGCCCCACGGTCGAGCGTAATGGATTCGATGCCCCGATGCGCTTCCAGCAGCAGCGTCCCACCCGGCGTTTCGTAGATACCGCGTGATTTCATCCCGACAAAGCGACCTTCAACAAGGTCGAGACGTCCGCAGCCGTGCTTGCCACCCAGTTCGTTCAGTTTGGTCAGCAGTTCGGCAGGCGACAGTTTTTCCCCGTTGATAGAGACCGCATCGCCGCGTTCAAACCCGATCTCGATATGCTCGGGCGTGTCTGGTGCATCTTCGGGGTTCACCGTGCGCTGATAGACGTAATCAGGTGCGGCTTCGGCCGGGTCCTCCAGCACTTTGCCTTCGGATGATGTGTGCAGCAGGTTGGCATCGACGCTGAACGGCGCCTCTCCGCGCTTATCTTTGGCAACCGGGATTTGGTTCAATTCGGCGAACTCAAGAAGTTTCGTACGGCTGGTCAGATCCCAGTCGCGCCAAGGGGCGATCACTTTGATTTCAGGGTTCAATGCATAAGCGGCCAGTTCAAAGCGCACCTGATCGTTGCCTTTGCCAGTCGCACCATGTGCCACTGCATCCGCACCGGTTTCGGCAGCGATCTCTACCAGACGCTTGGAAATCAACGGGCGCGCGATTGAGGTGCCGAGCAGGTAGAGCCCTTCATAGACAGCATTTGCGCGGAACATCGGAAAGACGAAGTCGCGCACGAACTCTTCGCGGACATCCTCAATGTAGATGTCCGAAGCGCCCATCATCTCGGCCTTCTTGCGCGCGGGCTCCAGTTCCTCTCCCTGACCCAAATCGGCGGTGAAAGTGACAACTTCGCAGCCATATTCGGTTTGCAGCCACTTGAGGATGATCGAGGTATCAAGACCGCCGGAATAGGCGAGCACAACTTTTTTGGGCGCGGACATGAGATTTCCTTTCTGACTTGGCCGCGAGGTATCGCCTTTTAAGGACTTGAGCAAGATAAGCCGCGCGTTGACCCCGCCTTGCCGCACCCCTATCGAGAGGGGACGCAGCAGGAGGCAGGGCCATGACAGAGAATTTCCAGGCAATGGCGACGCTTGCCGCCGCCAAGATGCGGCCTGTTTTTCCCGCAACGCCTTTGTTGAAGAACGAATTGCTCTCAGACCGCTACGGCGCGGACATCTGGCTTAAGCGGGAAGACCTGACACCGGTGCGGTCCTACAAACTGCGCGGGGCGTTCAACGCGATGCGCAAGGTGATCCCGGAACAGGAGCTTTTTGTCTGTGCCTCGGCAGGCAATCACGCGCAGGGCGTTGCCTTTATGTGCAAACACTTCGGCGTAAAGGGCGTGATCTTTATGCCGGTCACAACGCCGGAGCAGAAAATCCTCAAGACCAAGATGTTTGGCGGCAGCCATGCGGAGGTGCGGCTGATCGGCGACTATTTTGACGAGACTTTGCTGGCGGCGCAGGCGTTTTGTACCGAAGAGGGTGCGCACTTTCTGTCTCCCTTTGACGATGATGACGTGATTGAGGGACAGGCGTCCGTCGCCGTGGAAATCGAACAGGAATTGGGCTGCGTGCCCGATCATATCGTGATGCCCGTGGGTGGTGGTGGCCTGTCTGCGGGTGTGGTTGGCTACTTTGGCGCAGATTGCCGATACACGTTTGTAGAGCCAAGCGGTGCAAAGAGCCTTGCGGCTGCGATCGAAGAAGGTGCGCCGGTGGATGTGTCGCCCATTGATTCTTTCGTGGATGGGGCTGCCGTTGCCAGAATCGGCGCCCGCCCTTTCGAGAAGCTGAGAGGAGTCGCGCGCGGCGACATCATTGATCTGCCAGAAGACCGGATTTGTTGCACGATCGTCGAGATGCTGAATGTCGAAGGGATCGTGTTGGAGCCCGCTGGCGCCATGTCGATCGAGGCGCTGGGCGATGTGAAGGATCAAATCAAGGGCAAGACAGTTGTTTGTGTGGTGACGGGCGGCAATTTTGACTTTGAGCGCTTGCCTGAGGTCAAAGAGCGTGCGCAACGGTTCGCGGGGCTGAAGAAGTACTTCATTTTGCGGCTGCCCCAGCGCCCCGGTGCCTTGCGCGACTTTCTGGATCGCCTTGGCCCGCACGACAACATTACGCGTTTTGAGTACATGAAGAAATCCGCACGCAATTTCGGTTCTGTCCTGATTGGAATTGAGACGGATGCACCGGAGAACTTCGATGGTCTCTTTGCGCGGATTGAGGAGAGCGGGTTCACTTACACTGACATCACAAATGACGAAACGCTGGCGCAATTCGTGATCTAGGAAGGCTTGCAATGAAGTTTGAAGGAAGTGCCGTTGTCATCACCGGCGCGGGTAGCGGCATCGGGGCCGCGCTTGCGAAGCGGGCGACCAAACTGGGCGCAAAAGTCTGCGTGTCCGACCTGGACGGAGACAAAGCGCAGGCTGTGGCGGATGAGATCGGCGGGATCGCCGTGCAATGTGATGTGCAGGACGAGGCGCAGATACAGAACCTGATCTCTGAGGCCAACAAGGCGCATGGAGATACCGACATTTACGTCTCTAACGCAGGGCTTGGTGGGGGTGACCCGACACATGCCGCCTCGCAATCTGATGAGATGTGGACGCTGAACTGGCAGGTGCATGTCATGTCGCATGTCTACGCGTCGCGCGCGCTCTTGCCGATGATGATTGAGCGGGGATCAGGCCATTTGGTCAATGTGGCTTCCGCTGCGGGTCTTTTGAACCAGATCGGTGATGCCGCCTACTCCGCCACGAAACATGCGGCGGTCAGCTTTGCCGAGTCCCTTGCAATCACCCACGGTCGGCAAGGCGTTGGTGTTTCGGTTGTCTGCCCCCAGTATGTCGCGACGCCGCTTCTGGGTCTGTCGGATGCAGATGCCGTGGAGCAGGCATCGCTGCTGACGGCAGATGATGTGGCGCAGGCCATCACCAATGGTGTGGAAGAAGACCGGTTTCTGATTCTGTCCCACCCAGAGGTGCAGAGTTACACCGTTCATCGTGCCCAGGACCATGACCGCTGGATCACCGGGATGCAGATGCTGCGCGCCAAGGCGGAAGAGCAGTTCGGCGGTATCTCGGTCGAGAGCTTTTACAAACTGGTTTAAGCGGCCTTTATCTGTTCAATGCCTCTGAGGAATTCAGACTTTGAGGCGGTATAGCAGTCGATGATTGCAGTGAGGTCGATACATGCATGCGCACCGCTTTCGGCCTGCGCCTCTCCTTCGGCGGATTGTGTGGCGACCGATTTGAATCCCAGGTTCAAGGCGCTGCTTCTGAGGAAGTGAAGCGCATGTGTGAGCGGTTCTGCTTCCTGAAGATCTGGTAGCCGCGCGACAACGTCTTCGATTTCCTCAAAGAAGATTTCGACAACTTCGTCAAAGTCTGCGGGTCCGATTTCTTCCCGCAACTCTTTCACACGACCCCAGTCGATCATCACGCACCTCCGCTTACGCCCAGCGCAATCTTGGGTCGAAGAATTTACCAAAGTTTTAACGCATCCGAGGTAGGTGCAATCCGCCTTTACGCGGAATTAAGCGGGTACAGGCTACGTGTCGGTGTAGGTGCAACATAGCGGGCTGAGATGAGCCAGAGCGACGCAGAATCAGTCCATGCGCAGGCAGAGGCAGAAGAAGATGTTCGGCGTCGCATCCTGATTGTCGACGACAGCAAGCTTGAGCGCCGCATCCTTTCGTCACGCCTGATAAAATGGGGATACCAGGTGATTGAGGCAGCGACCGCGGAAGAGGCGCTTGACCGCTGCAAGGAAGAGTTGCCCGATGTTGTGATCAGCGATTGGATGATGCCGGGCATGTCTGGCATTGAGTTCTGTCATGCTTTTCGAGATGTCTCGGCAGACCGATATGGCTATTTCATCTTGCTCACGTCCAAAAGCGCGAAGTCCGAAGTGGCCCGAGGGCTCGATTCCGGTGCGGATGATTTTCTAAGCAAACCGGTCAGTCTGAATGAGTTGCGCGCCCGTATCACGGCGGGGGAGCGGATCGTGAACATGCAGCGCGAGCTGGCGGAAAAGAACCGTCTGGTCAGTGTGACACTCGATGAGTTGAAGCGGGTTCACGAGCTGATCGACAAGGATTTGCTGGAGGCAAAAGAGCTGCAGCAGTCCCTTGTCCGGGATAGGTATCGCAGTCTGCCGCAAGGTGCGGTGTCATTGCTGTTGCGGTCGGCGGGGCATGTCGGTGGTGATCTGGTCGGGTTCTTCCCGTCCGATGATGACAAGCTTGGGCTGTGCGCCATTGATGTCTCCGGTCACGGGATCAGTTCTGCCCTGATGACCGCTCGTCTGGCTGGCTACCTTTCTGCTGCGGCCCTTGATCAGAACGTGGCGCTGTCACGGCAAGAAGACGGGAGATACTTTGCCCGTCCGCCCAGAGACGTGGCGGAAACACTGAACGAGCTGGTCCTGACGGAGATCAGGACGGAGCAGTATTTCACCCTGATGCTTGCCGTCGTTGACCTTGGAACAGGGAAGGTCGAGATCACCCAGGCAGGGCATCCACATCCCGTCATTCAGCGGGCAGACGGGCGAATTGAACAGGAGGGAACGGGCGGTTTTCCTGTCGGCCTGTTGCAAGGCACCGAGTTTGATCAGTTCGAGGTGCAACTGCGACCGGGTGACCGGCTCTTGCTGTTGTCCGACGGTGTAACGGAATGCCCGGACCTCTTTGGCAACATGTTGGGGGAAACTGGATTGCGGAACATCATGCGCCGATTGGAAGGCGTCAGCGGTCCAGCACTTCTTGAGGCCTTGGTATGGGAACTGGCAAACTACGCCAGTATTGACGAGTTTCCCGACGATATCTCTGGCATCCTGTTTGAATACAGCGGGCCAAGGTCAGCTGAGGAACTGGGTCAGGAATAGTCGGTCGCCATCGTTTCCGACCGCTGCGATCGCTTCTCTATGGCTCAGCATCAACGTGGCATGGTGCGGCTCAATGGGTTCCGCGATCTGACAAACCGGGTCTGCGGCATAGACATGGCACAGCTTTTCCGCCCAGAGATCATACTCCGGCATAAAGACGAACCTGCGGAATGCGCCAAGCCTGCGGGGCCGCGTGATCCGCCAGCCGATCTCTTCCAGAACTTCGCGATGCAGCGCCTGCAAGGGGGATTCCCCGGGATCAATACCGCCGCCCGGCAGTTGCACATCCCATTCTGGCGCTGTCTGTGCCGTCAGCAAGACATGTTCTCTCAACGGAAGGATCGTATAGGCCCCGGGCCGCAGCCGATATGTCTGATCCTTTCGCGGAGGCTCCCCTACACGCCTGATCATATGCAGCCCCTTTATACCCTGCTTGTCCCGCCTATATAGACGCGGTATGCCAAGCGGCCCGACACAAGGAAACCCCTATGACACCCCAACCACAGCAAGGCGCGCAAATCGCCTGGGATGACAGCGTGCTCCCGTTCCAGCTGGACAATTGCGACATTCGCGGTCGGGTGGCCCGTCTGGACGGTGTGCTGGACGGTATTCTGAGCCAGCATGACTATCCCGCGCAGGTCGAAGCGCTGGTTGCGGAAATGGCGCTGCTGACGGCGCTGATCGGCCAGACGATCAAGCTGCGCTGGAAGCTGTCACTGCAGGTGCAGTCAAAAGGCGCCGTGCGGATGATCGCGACGGATTACTATGGTCCACAGGAAGACGGACGTTCCGCTCAGATCAGAGCCTATGCAAGCTATGATGCGGACAAGCTGACCGACGGCGCGCCATTTGATCAGGTTGGTGAGGGCTATTTTGCCATCATGATTGACCAGGGCGAAGGCATGACGCCCTACCAGGGGATCACACCGCTTGCTGGTGGTTCATTGGCCGCCTGTGCAGAGGCATACTTCGCCCAGTCCGAGCAGTTGCCGACACGGTTTTCTCTGAGTTTTGGCCGGTCTTCTGGGCCGGATGAACCCGAACACTGGCGTGCGGGCGGTGTGATGCTGCAGCACATGCCAAAGGCCTCCCCATTCGCTGCTCAGGGGGAAGGGTCCGGAGAGCTGCTCTCGGCCTCCGATCTGGTGCAGGGTGACGAGGAAGAGAACTGGAACCGTGTGAATATCCTGCTTGACACTGTCGAGGATCTGGAACTGATCGGGCCAAGCGTGCCGCCAACTGATTTGTTGCTGCGCCTGTTTCATGAGGAACAGCCGCGTGTGTTCGATGCGCAAGCCGTGCGTTTCGGCTGCACCTGTTCCGAAGATCGTGTCCGTCAGAGCCTGTCGATCTATTCCTCAAAGGACATTGAAAAGATGACCACGGATGAAGGCCGTGTGACAGCGGATTGTCAGTTCTGCGGCGCGCATTATGACCTTGATCCCAAATCTGTTGGCTTTGAGGCTGAAACGACTGCCAGTGATTGAAAGCATTGATCAAATCCGCGCCGCACTTGGCCGGGATGGAACGGAAACCTCTGACTTTGATCTGAACCCGGATGTTAAGTTGCCGGAAGGCCGCAAACTGCGGCCCGCTGGCGTTTTGGCGCCAATCGTTGAACGATCAGACGGGCTTCATCTGTTGCTGACAAAACGCTCTTCGGCTTTGAAGCATCATCCGGGGCAGATCGCTTTTCCGGGCGGCAAGCAGGACGAGGGTGACGCGGATGTCGTTGCCGCCGCCCTGCGTGAGGCCAATGAGGAGATCGGGTTGCCCTACGAGATCGTTGATGTTCTGGGGCAGCTTTCGGCACATGAAACTGTGACCGGTTTCACTGTCACACCCGTTTTTGCCTTTGTTAGAGACATTTTTGACATTGTACCGGAGCCTGGTGAAGTCGAGGAGGTGTTCTCGGTCCCGTTGTCACATGTGGCTGATCCGGCGAATTACCTGATTGAATCCCGTCGCTGGCGCGGCACACGTCGTCATTATTTCGCAGTACCCTATGGCCCCTACTACATCTGGGGCGCGACGGCGCGTATGCTCAGGGCATGGTCCGAACGCATGACAACCTGATCCCGGCGGACACAAGCTGGCTGAATGACCCTGCCGCGGCACAGGTCTGTGCGGCTATTGAGATTGCAGGATTTGAGATTTTCTTCGTTGGTGGTTGCGTGCGGAACGCGATTCTGGGGCTTGAGGACAGCGATGTCGACATGTCGACAAATGCGCTGCCAAAGCAGGTCATGGAGATTGCGGAGGCCGCCGGGCTGAAAGCCATCCCAACGGGTATTGATCATGGAACCGTGACTGTTGTGGCGCGCGGTAGACCCTTCGAGATCACCACTTTCCGCCGTGACGTTCAGACGGACGGTCGCCGCGCCGTTGTCGCATTTTCCGATGATATCCATGATGATGCCCGCCGCCGCGATTTCACCATGAATGCGCTTTATGCGACCGCCAAGGGTGAGGTCATCGATCCCCTGGAGGGGCTTCCTGATGTTCTGGCGCGCCGCGTGCGGTTCATTGAAGACCCCGACGCCCGGATCAGAGAAGACTACCTGCGCATTCTGCGGTTCTTTCGGTTTTCGGCTTGGTATGCTGACCCTGATGAAGGTTTCGATCCTGATGCGCTTGCCGCAATTTCGGCAAATACTGTTGGTTTAGAGACACTTTCTGCAGAACGGGTGGGGCATGAGGTGGTCAGACTTCTGTCTGCATCGGACCCGGCACCAGCCGTGGCTGTGATGCGCCAAACCAATGTTCTGAACAGCATTCTGCCCGGCGCAGATGACCGTCTTCTGCCGGTTTTGATCCACATCGAGCAGACCCTCGCACTGAAGCCGGACTGGATGAACCGTCTTGCGATCCTTGGCGGGGACGATCCTGTCTCTCGATTGCGTCTGTCGAAGGCCGATGCGCGCCGCCTGCATCTTTTGCAAGAAGTCGGATACGCTGGCCCCCCCTTGCCTGAAGTTGCGTACCGTCATGGCATCGACGTCGCGCACTCCGCCTTGCTCTTGCGTGCCTGTGTGGCTGAAAGGAAGCCGGGATCGTCTGAACTGGAGCCCCTCTTTGCGGCCAGCGAGGCGGATTTCCCTGTGGCTGCCAAAGATCTGATGGACGAGTTCCAGGGCCCGGAATTGGGTGCAAAACTCAGGGAGCTTGAGCAGCGTTGGATCGATTCCGGTTTTGCCTTGAGCAAGGATGTGCTGCTTTCCACGCGCTAAGGGTCGACAGCACGCGGATTCTGAGCTACGCCATGCGTCATGAACACGGAGGATTGCAAAATGTATCGAGGTATCTGGCTACACTAAGCCGGTCTTAACCCCGATTTTCGTTGGACGGCCAATTGCGCTGCGTCCAACCGTTTTGCAAATTCCTGATCAAGGCCTCCGCCCATGTTCCGTTTTTTCGAAAACCTTGTTGACCCCTATACGCCCTACACCGAAACAGATGTGCCGCCGCGTAAGCTTTGGCCATTCCTGAAGGCCTATTGCCAGCCCTTCAAAGGTGTCTTTGCGGTTACCGCGCTGATGTCTGTCGTGGTGGCGGCGATTGAGATCGGTTTGATCTATTACATGGGTCGTGTTGTGGACCTGCTGGGCACAGATCCAGCGCAGATGTGGGAGACCTACGGCACTGAGCTGCTTCTTGTGGGTCTTTTTGTCCTTACCCTGCGGCCCCTGCTGCAAAGCTTTGATGTGGCGCTGCTGAACAACACCATTTTGCCGAACTTTGGCACGCTCATCAGATGGCGGGCGCATCGGCAGGTGTTGCGGCAGTCGGTCGGATGGTTTGAGAATGACTTTGCCGGGCGCATCGCCAATCGGATCATGCAAACGCCCCCTGCGGC
>CAYUSM010000090.1:0-2098 GCA_964447345.1 uncultured Sulfitobacter sp.
CCGCCCCGTCGAAAGGCGCGCCCGAGATCACGTCGCGCAGCACCGCATCCCCGCCATTGGGCGCGGGCACATCTGTGACCAGACGTTTGGACGACAGGGAAATCACCTGCGCCATAGGAGAATCGGTTGCCATGCATCCCTCCATTGTTCATGTTTTGTTCTTTTTGTGAAGATAGCCCGGGCCCTCCAAAACTTCCAGCTTTATGTTGCTTTGAATGATGGCTTTCGGGCGGTCAACGGCACCCCGATTTAGCGGACGACCTTGCGGCCCAACCTTTTCTCCAACAGCTTCTGTGAATGGTTGATCAGCTTTTTCAACGTCTGATGAAAGGCTTGCGCCTCTTCAACACTCAAGGTTGCCAACACACGTTCGTTGCTGCGCATCACTTCGGCAAAGACCTCAACATAAAGCTCCTCACCCTTCTGAGTGGGCCGTAACGCCACGGCACGCCCGTCGCTCGGGTCCGGCATGTTCCGGATTAAATCCTTTTTCAGCAGCGATTTGATGACGCGGCTGGTCTGACTTTTGTCCATCAGCAACAGATCGGCCACATCTCCGGCCCGGCAAGGTGCCCGTGCTTTGACGAGCGCCAGTAAGCGCCATTCGTTCAGGCTGAGGTCGAACATCCGTTCAGACCACTGCTGCCCGGCCCGTTCCCCAATCGCAACCAGCCGGTTGAGCTGGAAGGTCATCACATCTTCGATCGTCAGAACGGGGGGGTGTTTGCTGACCGGCTCAGACGTCTCAAAATCATGCTTCAGATCGCTATTCATGCAGGCCTCCCACAGTCAGACTACATGAATTACTGGAAAAAATCCACAAAACTGATGACGCTGCAAGCCGGTGAATTTGCGCAGATCATCAAACCCGAAGCGGCCTCTTGGGCGAACAAAGACATGTACATTCACCCCCGAACCGCATACGGACGGCCCAACATTATGCCAGGGCCCCTCGCCCGGCACTTGGCTCGCCTCGGGCCAAGCCTATCCAGAACAGGACATTTTCCGTGATCCAGACAATCGCAGATGCGCTTGCCGCCCAAGGCTATGACACCCTGACCGCCGTGCAGAAGGCCGTCACCGATCCGGACCTTGCCGAGGTCGATCTGCTGGTTTCGGCCCAGACAGGGTCTGGCAAAACGGTCGGCTTCGGCCTGGCTATCGCGCCCACACTTCTGGGCGGTGACAGCCATTTCGGACCTGCGGCCGCACCCCTCGCCCTTATCATCGCACCCACGCGCGAGTTGGCCATGCAGGTCAGCCGCGAACTGGCCTGGCTCTATGGCAAGGCTGGAGCCGTGGTCACCACCTGCGTCGGCGGTATGGACCAGCGCAGTGAACGCCGCGCGCTGGAGCGCGGTGCACATGTGGTCGTGGCCACGCCCGGGCGGCTTTGCGATCACATCAAGCGCGGCAACATCAACCTTGGCGATCTGCGCGCGGTGGTGCTGGACGAGGCTGACGAGATGCTGGACCTCGGCTTCCGCGAGGAGTTGGAGTTTATCCTGTCCGAAGCCCCCGAAGACCGGCGCACGCTACTCTTTTCGGCAACAGTACCAGCCGCCATTGCCAAGCTTGCGCAATCCTATCAGCGTGACGCGCAGCGGATCACCACAGTGGGTGAGGCCAAGCAACACGCTGACATTGAGTACCGCGCGATGAATGTTCATCCCCGCGACACTGAAAACGCCATCATCAACGTGCTGCGCTATTATGAGGCGAAGAACGCGATTGTGTTCTGCAACACGCGGGCCGCCGTGGCACGACTGACAACCAAGTTCACCAACCGTGGCTTTTCCGTCGTGGCCCTGTCGGGAGAGTTGACCCAATCCGAACGCACCAATGCACTGCAAGCCCTGCGCGATGGGCGCGCGCGTGTCTGCATTGCCACGGATGTTGCGGCGCGGGGCATTGACCTGCCGAACCTGGAACTGGTGATCCATGCCGATCTGCCGACCAATGCCGACACGCTACTGCACCGGTCCGGTCGCACGGGCCGCGCCGGGCGCAAGGGCGTCTCGGCGCTGATCGTGTCGCCGAAGTTCCGCACAAAAGCCAACCGATTGCTGGGCTGGGCCAAGTTGAAAGCCGAATGGGG
>CAYUSM010000090.1:2198-11462 GCA_964447345.1 uncultured Sulfitobacter sp.
AGCTTTGGCCCCTCCGTTTGGTTCTCCGTTTCCAGGGGACGCAACGAAGGCGCAGAGCCGCGCACTTTGCTGCCGATGCTCTGCAAATGCGGCGATCTGACCAAGGACGACATTGGTGCTATCCGCGTTCAGCAGGATCACAGCTTTGTCGAAGTCCGCGAGAGTGCGGCTTTGAAATTCTCCAACGCGCTCGGGCCTGACATGAAAGCGGAAGATGCCGTTGTTACACGCCTCAATGCAGCACCTGATCTTCCTCGTGGTGCCAAACCGGGGGCGCGTGGCCCAAAACCTGGCGGAAAACCTCATCGCAAAGGGTCTTACGACCCCGACGCGCCCTCCGCACCCCGCAAGCCCCGTAGCAAACCATCGGCCGCTCAGGCAGAGGAACGCGCCGAAAAACCCAAATTCGACAAGCCGCGCAAACCCAAGGGCGAGCGGCCGCCGAAATCTCACAAGACCGAACGCAGCCCCATGAAGCCCGGTGCGAAACCAAAACCCAAATCCGATGGCACGACCAAGCCGAAGGCCAAGGCGGTCTGGAAGAAAGAGCCCTCAAAGGCTGACGCGCCACGTGAAGGCAAACGCGCGAAACCCAAAAGTGGCAAAGGTTCCAGACCACGAGAGGACCGCCAAGAGGCAGAAAGCACGTATAAGCGAGCGAATGATCCTTCCAAACGCTTCACGCCGCCGAACAGGATCGGCAGGCAAAGTGGCAAAGGGGGAAACGCGACGCCACGGCGCGGCAAGGCCAAGTAGATCTGCTGATCTATGCAATAGGAAACGCCGGAGGGATATTCCTCCGGCGTTTCTTCTTTTAGGCACTGAGTATGCAAACTCCGGTCAACTCTCTTGCATGAGAGTTGCTGGTTCTGCGATCAGCCTTTGCCTTTCCAAGGCACCAGGAAGCGTTCGGCCCACCGCATCAGCATGTCGATGCCAAAGCCGATGACGCCGATGAGGACGATCCCCATGATCACGATGTCCGTGTTCTGGAACTTCGATGCGGTCATGATCATCATGCCAGCGCCCTGTTCCGCCGCCACAAGTTCGGCAGCCACAACTGTGCCCCAGCAGACGCCCATCGCCACCCGTGCGCCGGTAAAGATCTCCGGCAGAGAGTTTGGCACGATGACATGCCGCATGATCTGCCATTTCGACGCTCCCAGCGAATAGGCCGCATGCACCTTGGAAATCTTCACGCCGGACACACCCGCACGCGCGGCAATCGCCATGATCCACAGGGCTGCCAGGAACAGCAGGATGATCTTGCCCGCCTCGCCAATGCCCGCCCAGATGATCACCAGCGGGATCAGCGCCAGGGGCGGCACGGGCCGCATGAATTCCACGATCGGGTCAAACCATCCGCGGAACCAATTGGAAAGGCCCATGGCATAGCCCAACGGGATGCCCACGATAGCGCCAAGCAGGAAGCCCACGACAACACGGAACAGGGAGTAGCCAAGGTGCTCCAGCAGTGTGAAGTTGCGGAAGCCCTCAGAGGCGATCTGCACGGTGCGTGACCAAACCTCTTCCGGTGCGGGCAGATACAGCGGTTCCATCTGCCAGCCCTTTGACGGTGCAAAGTTTGGTGTGCCTTTGTCGGAAAGCGTCACGCTGCCATCGGCGGTATTGACCGTCTCACCGGGGCCGATCTTTTGCCCGTTTATGGCAATCACCTTGGCGCCATCACCTTTGCCGATTTCGTCGTTGGCCTGCACGTTGATCAGGCCAGAGCGCCACTGAGCAATGGCAACTGCGTCATCCTTGGCAAAACCGTCTCCGCCGTCGGCTTCCGGCAGGTCCACCGGTTCTCCACGCGGATGCACGATCACCGTGACATTCGCGTCGTCCGGAGCCTGTCCCTCAACCTGCGCGGTATAGGTAAAGCTGGTCTCACCCACGAAGGGGCCAGGTGCATGCAGGAAAGAAGGCAGCAAGTTCGAGCCCGTAAAAATCCCCCACATCAGGAAAATGGTAAAGATAGAGATGATGCCCGCCCAGCGGTTGGGGCGCACAGCGCTTTCGTCGCCGAAGGTCACTGTTTTGAGAGACGTATAATCCTTGATGCCCTTGGCGAGGACCTTGGTGACCAGAAAGGCGCTGCCGACAAAAATGCCGACATAGATCAGCAGAAAGAAGATACCGGTCATGCCGCGTCCTCCTTCGTGCCCATAATCTCTTCTTCCATATCCCAGATCATGTTGAGGATTTCCTCGCGCCGGGGCCCGAATTCCGGGTGTTTCTTGACCTCGCGCAGGTCAGCATTCACGCCAAGTTCCGCAAATGGCAGACGGTATTCTTTGTGGATACGACCGGGCCGTGGGGCCATTACGATCAGCCGTTCGCCGAGGAGTAGCGCCTCTTCCACAGAATGGGTGATCAGGATGATCGTCTTGCCTGTCTCTTTCCAGAGTTTCAGAACCAGCGACTGCATCTTCTCACGCGTCAACGCGTCAAGCGCGCCCAGCGGTTCGTCCATCAAGATCACGTCGGGGTCATTCGCCAAACAGCGGGCCAGCGCCACGCGCTGCTGCATGCCGCCCGACAGCTCGTAGACCGCCTTTTCCTTGAAGTCCTGCAAGCCCACAACATCAAGCAGGTGGTTGACGGTCTTGTCCTTGTCGACCTTGGGCGTGCCCTTCATCGACGGGCCAAAGCCCACGTTTTCGCGCACGCTCATCCACTCGAACAGAGCACCTTGTTGGAAGACCATTCCCCGCTCGGCGTCCGGGCCGGTGATTTCATGCCCATTGAGGGTCATTTTGCCATCTGTCGGCGCAAGAAAACCCGCCACGATGTTGAGAAGGGTCGTCTTGCCGCAGCCCGACGGCCCCAGCACGCTCAGCAGTTCACCCGCCTTCAGGTCAAGCGATACATTCTTGAGCGCCTGCACGTGACCGCCATCCGGCAAGTCAAAGCGCATGGATAGATTATCGATGTTCAGTCCGGTCATTGTCCCTGGCTTTCCGGCTTCACCTTTGGAAGCCAATGGGTGGGTTTGTCCCACCTCGGTCGTGTCATTGTATCAAATGCGCGATGCGGCCCCGAAGGGCCGCACCACGTTTTTTTCTTACATGCCCTGTGCAGCTTGCAGCGGCCCGGTGTTCACCGCGCCTTCATAGCTGTCGAGAGCGCCATCGATGGAACCGGCTTCAACAAACACGTCGGCCACACCTTTCATGAAGGTCGCGGCATTGCCACCGAGCCATGCTTCGGACAGCTGATCGTCAACACCGGGGAACTTCATCGTAGCAATCGATGCTTTGGCAGCATCCATATCCATACCGGCCTGTTCAGCAATCTTTGCCAGCATCTCGTCGCTCTGGCCCGCATTCCACTCTGCATTGGCGTCTGCCGTCACCTTGAGGAACTTGGCCAGCTCGTCGCCGTTCTCAGCTATGTAGGATGCCGGTGCGGATGTGACGTCGAACACCAGAATGCCCAGCGCTTCCTTTTCTTCGCCGGTCAGCAGCACGTTACCGTACTCCTTCATCCGGCCCAGACCGCCGCCGTACCCACATGCAAAGTCAACGGCCTTCTGGCTGAGGGCCGCAGCACCTTCTGGTGGCGCCATGTCAACAACCTGCAGGCTGTCGAGCGGGATGCCGAAGTGGTCCATCTGGCGGAGGAAGCCGTAATGCGCGGCAGTGCCGAGTGGCACGGCCACTTTCTTGCCTGCCAGTTCACCTGCGGAGCTTTTGTCGACTTCGAGGTCAGCATGCACAACGCAGTTGTCGTTGTCGGAATAGCTGACGGCCACATCAACGACCTGAATGTCCTGCCCACCAGAAGAAGCGACCACGAAAGGTGGCACACCCTGAGAGACAGAGATTTGTACATCGCCAGACGCCATTGCAGCAGACATCGCCGTTCCGGTTTCGAAGGATACCCAGTTAATCTTCTTGCCCAGCGCTTCTTCGTACTTGCCATCAGCCTTTGCTGCGAGGAAAGGCATCGGCCATTCAAGGAAATAGGCAACGGTGATCTCTCCATGTCCGTCGGCCATCGCAGCCTGACCGGTCATCGCCATCACGACCCCTGCCACAAATCCTGTTGCTGTCTTCTTGATCATTGTGTTCTCCCTTTTGATCATTACTCCGAACCTTGGTGGCCCGGTGCTCTTGTATTTAGTCTGCCGACAATGTGCCGGTTGCCGTTCGTTTGCACGAAGGCGAAGCCGTTCGAATTGAGACAGGACATCTCATTCTTGGCCTCAAACGCGCAGGCGTCCGCCAACACCATGTCGATTCTTGATTGTTTCGGCAATCACTTCCATGGATTTCCGACATCAAATAAATTGTTGCATGGCTGACGGAGCGTTCTGGTTGCGCAACAGGATGGCGTGATGCGCAAAGAATAAACGTCCAATTACATCAAAGAGATGAGTCCAGTTTTTTCAGATGTCGCAAATCTGGACTGAAGTGGCGTTTTGCGAGAGTTTGGTTCACACCATGGTCGCAAAAGGGTCGTCGACGACACCAACCAATGGGAACAAAAAGTCACCCGAAGTGGCGTCTAATGCAGCAGAATACAAAGTGTCGATTTGCCGGACGGCAGCGGTAACGCTGTCCTGCGATCCATTGAAGGCCTGCATGACGTTCACAGTATTGTCATACCCCGCAAGACCTTTGATCGCCGCAAAGTAGACCCCCAAATCGGTCTTTGCCTGCAAAAAAGCTGCGTCTGCTTCGCCGCCGGTGGGTGCCTTGGCCCCGTTGACGACGGCGAGAATGAAGATGGCTGGTGTGATTTCGGTGCCCGGCCGCTCCAATTCGTCAACCCAGTAGGAACTACTGGGGTCACGCCCCAACAGGTTGTTGAAAACAGCCGTCACAAAGGCTTGGGTATTGGTGACCTGTCCCTGTTCATCCAGGAATGCCTCGTAGGTGCGTTGTGTTTCCGGTTGGACAAAAAAGCTTTCGGCAATTTCAGGCAGTGTCATCCCTTCGCCCAATCGCGTGGCCCAGTAGTGAAGGCCGGTCGCAGCCGGGCTTCGGTCAAAGTAGGCGATCCAAAGCTCGACCAGATCAGCAATCTGATTGCCGCTGACCGCCGCCGCCCCATCAAAAATGGCCAGTTCAAAGGGCGCTTCCATGCTGTCACCAAAACGCAGCGCCTCGATCTCTTGCAATTGGTCGGTGCCATCACCGTCGGACCGACGGTCGGTGATCGAGATGCCTGCCGAACTGACCGTCAACGTATAGCTTTGTTGCGGGCCGGTGTAGACAGCCGTATCCGTTCCGCCTCCACCGTTCAGCATATCATTGCCACCGCCACCGGTCAGGACATTGGCCAGTGTGTTGCCGTTCAGCGTGTCATCGGCAGAACCGCCGATACCATTTTCGATCTCAACACCAAAAGCGATGGTGAAACCGCCATTCGCAAGCGTGTTGTTATCAAGCCCAATGTAGGACAGGTATCCACCCCCACCCGGCTCAAGCGCCAATGATGCTGCGCGCAGGTCGATCACTGCTTGGGTCGTCGCGGCGGAGAAATCAATTGTATCCGTTCCGCCATTGTCCCAGATGGTCAACAACGTGGGGGAATTGGTGTAGACCGTGTCCCCCAATCCAGTCGTCGTGCTCTCACCGTAGAGCAGTTGCAAGGCGGCAATGTCGAGTGCACCAAACGCCGTGGACTCGCCTATGATATCCAGGCCGGGGTGGTCTGCGGAGGCTCCCGGCAAGTATGACATTCGCGTTGCAAGTTCGGTGTTCAATTCGAAAGTGCCAAGGTCGCCGCTGTTGCTGACCCCTGGCAGGTTTGACGGTCCATCGAATGGATGGCTCAACCCCAGAGAGTGCCCGATCTCGTGTATCAAGGTCACATCATCCAGATCCGCGTATTCCGTCGGTACAACAATCCGAGAGATGCCCGGTCCGAAAGGTATAGAAATGCCTGTGGTCGTGTCAGAATAGGAAGCGATCTGCGCGAACTCGATATTGACCCCGGTCGTGCCCGCCGGGACCTCGCGAAAGGTTAAGTCCACCACTGTCGAGATGTAGGTAAACAAATCCCGGACCGTATCCTTTTGCACCTCGGTCCAGGTCAGGGATGTCCGGGGTTGGCCATCGACATCTCCTGCATCAAACGAGATGCCTGGGTTCATGAAGCTGAAGGTCACCTCCGATGACGTCAGAACGTCTGCTGCCGTATAGGGCGACAGCGCTTGGATCAAAGGTGAGTTGGTCGGGATCATGGCAGCGTCCGGGCTTGGGAATTACTTGAGACAACGACATAACTTAACCTGCCGGGCAAGCGCTGAGTCAACGCAATAGTGCTTTGCCCACCCGCGCACTTCAGGGAAAGGAGGCTTCTCGCTGATCCAGCATCCGCCAATAGCTCATGGCCACACCAGCCCCCAGAACCTGGGGTTCGCGGAATGCATAGGGCTTAATCGGCGCTATGGGAAAGGGCAGGTCTGCCAAGGCTGTGCCCAATGCACGCCGCGCCATCTCGCGCCCCATCACAAGGCTCATCGCGACACCACGTCCATTGTATCCCAGCCCACAGATCAGACCAGGCTCAGGTTCATACATATGCGGCACCCGGTCAGGTGTGACGGCGATTGTCCCGCCCCAGCGGTATGACCATTTGACGCCTTTGAGTGAGGGGAAGATCCGCGGTGCATCTTTCAAAAGCCAGGACCAGCCTCCGACGCCGCCTGTGGGCGTGCGGTAACCCATTCCGCCATAGATGAACTGTCCACCCGGTTCGCGCCGACAGTACATGATCAATCGCCTTGTGTCTGAGATCGTATGCCCCTTGGGACAAAGCGGACCAAGTCGATCCTCGTGCAAAGGCTCTGTTGCGATCTGGATCGAGGTCAGCGGCAGAACGGACCGCTTTAGCCCCGGCACGAGGTTGTCCGTATACCCGTTTGTCGCGACGATCACCTTCGTCGCTTTGACCCGGTGAGCGTTTACCGTCAGCGCATACCCGTCCCGGCCCCGGTCCAAACCGGTTACCAGAGAGTGGCTGAAAATCTGGGCCCCGGCCCCACGTGCGACCCGGTCGAGCCCTCTTGTCAGCGCTAACGGCTGCACGGCACCCCCGCGCAAATTGATTGTGCCCGAGCCATATCCGTGGGCGCCGGTCATCCGCGTGACCTCTTCCCGGCCAACGAATTCAAACTCCGCGCCAAGCTTGTTCCACAGTCGCGCATTCTCTTGCGAGGTCTTTCGTGCTGCCTCGCAGTGATCAGCACGCAGCCACCCCTCTTGCCGCGCCTCACATTGGATTTGGTACTTTTCGACCAAATCGAACAAATCATCGGCGGAGCGCAACGCGGCTTCGGCAAGCGTCTCAAAGTATTGTGGCCCGACGGCCCGGCGCAGATCTTCGGGTTTGTAAACCGGCAGCATCGGATTGACCTGGCCACCGCTGCGACCTGAGGCGCCGTTGGCCACATCACCCGCTTCAAAGACGGCAACATCCGTTCCGGCTTCTGCCAGCATCAGCGCCGCGCGCAGCCCGGTGAACCCACCGCCGACAATTGCCACGTCGCAAGTCATATCACCCAGCAGCTTTTTCGCAGGCTGCCCTATGGGGGCGGTCACGTTCCAGAATGCATCGGCTTGATCCACGGGCGCTATCCTTGACTGCTGCTTGTCGCAGCAATCACCGAGATTGCGGGCAGGTCAACTGCTCAGAGCTTGCGGACCGATTTGTTGCCCTTGTAACGATAAGATGTCGCCTTGCCGGTAAAGTATCCCTTTTTGGATTCCGAGAACTCGTAGCTGTTGCCGTTTATCACGGCAAAACAATGGGACGACCACCAGCAGATGTAGGTACCGCTTTTGCCGTCGCCCTTGAAATACTCAACGAACTTCTCGTGCGACACGTCTTCCATATCGACCTTTGACGCGCCCAGTTTGTCGGCAAGTCGATCACCGCGCCCGTCCATGCCGGAACTGACCTTGTTCGCTGTTCCGACATAGGTGATGCAATCAAAGCCGCGCATCGCGGGATCGCGTTCAAACTTGCCGCCATATTTGAAGAAGTACCAGCCGTTGATCTTTGTGTAGCTCAGCAAACGACCACTGCCGTTGCCTGTGTACTTCAACTGTTTGTCCGCCCCCAGACCAGTATAGGAGATGGTCCCCTTGAACGGCTCTACCGGCGTGCGCAGCTTGACCACATTGGACTTGGTCTTGTCATCCGGCTTGCCATTGGTCGTCTCCATGGCAAAGAAACTGACTTTCTGACCCCACAGACCTTTTGAATCGATCAATTTGACCAGCTCGATCCAGCTGGTTTTGCCGTAGCCCTTGGTGATGTCGATGGTGTTGTCCTTGCTGTTGAGACACAGCAACACTTTTGATTTTGGATCGGGGCTTTTGCCGGAGACAGCGAATTTGAAACAGGCAGAGCTGATCTTTTCTTCTTCTGATCCCTTTAGGATCAACGGAACCTTTGCATCTGGCGCCGATTCTTCTTCGCGCTCTCTTTGCTCCATTTCCTTGATGATCTCGGCGGCTTTCTTGCCAAGCTCCTTGCCAAGTTGATCCGCCAGTTTTGGGATATTGCCAGAAGACGCACCGCCTTTGCCCGTCTCCTTGCCAAAGATGGAATCCCAGACACTATCGGCAAACTCGGTCACGCCATCGATGAAACCATCGACGGCAGTCCCTGCAGATTTCATCCGCTTGGCCTGTGTCTCAATTGCCTTTTGTGCAGCCGCCAGGGCCTGTTGCTGTGCTTTGGCCGCTGTTTTGACGGTGTTCTTCAACTCCGCCTCAACCGCCTTGACGACCTTTGCAGCCATCTTGGTAATATCAGCAGGATCAAATTGATCGGGTTGCGGGTCCTTTCCTGCCAGAGCCTCCCATTGTTCCTGGGTGAACTTCTCCACACCTTTGTAGAGCGACTCTGCCGCCTTGGCAGGTAATCCGCTGCCACTGGCCTGCTTTTCTGCTACTTTCCGTATCTGCTCGAACATCTTTTTGTGCTCGGCTTCGATGGTCTTCACGAACTGCTTCAGTTCGGCTTTCCGCTCCGCCTCAGCCTTGGCGGGTCCAGCTGTGAGTTTCTTGATTGTGTCGCGCCCCGGATCGACCCGGTAGTCTGGCTTGAATTTGCAGACTTCCTGCTGAAACACACCGATCGCTTTTTCTAAATTGCCCGTCGGCGTGCCATCAACTTTGAGTTTGGCAAACTTCGCTTTGGACGCAAAGCCATTCAAGAGTTGCTGGACGGTTTTCACATCTTCGGGCTTGTTCTTGCCCTTGCGCCCCACGGACGCGGTTATGGATGATGCCATTG
>CAYUSM010000091.1:0-9368 GCA_964447345.1 uncultured Sulfitobacter sp.
ATCGACAAGCCGCTGATCATCGAACGGCTGCTGTCGGGTTACGGTGTGCCCATCGACACGCTGCAAACGCCGGATTACGCGGCTTATGACGACAGCATCAAGGTGGAATACAACCCTGAGAAGGCCAAGGAACTGCTGGCGGCATCGGGTTATAGCACTGATAACCCGGTCAAATTCAAGATCCAGACCACCAAGGGCTTCAAGCCCAAGGACTTTGAAATGATCCAGGCGATTGTTGGTCTCTGGCGCCGCGTCGGGATCGAGGCGGAGATCGAGGTCTATGAGATCGCCAAGCATTTCGAGCTGCGCGCAGCCGATCAACTGGCGCCTGCGGCCTTCTACAACTGGGGCAACTCCGTGGGTGATCCAACCACCTCGACAGGCTTTGCGATGTTCGGCCCCTCACCGCATTCGGTCTGGGACGGTGAGGATACGTTCAACGCCATCCTGCCGCTTTGGGGTGAGGCGGATGAGGCCAAGCGTATTGCGGGCTGGAAAGAGGTCGACAAGCGCATTGCCGAGAACGCCGAGGTCATCCCGCTGCTGCAATATGTACAACCCATCGTGCATGACGCGCGGGTGAATGTGACGCCCCACCGTTCTGGTGCGCTGTTGCCGCATCTGATGACACGCGCATAGGAATTCTTCCTGACTGGCGGGGCTGGCCTTGTCTGGCCCCGTCCTTTTAACTGATCCCCATGACACTCCTCCGCAACATCCTGATCCGGCTGCTGACCACCGCAGTCACGCTTTTTGGCGTGGCGGTGATTGTCTTTGTCGTGATCCGCGTCGTGCCCGGCAATCCCATCGCCATGATGCTGCCCCCCGGTGCGACAGAGGCCGACATTGCGCGGCTTGAGGCGCAATACGGGTTCGACAAATCGATTTTCGAGCAATTCGTGATCTGGCTGGGGGGCGTGATGCAGGGCGATTTCGGCACATCGATTTCGCTGCGCCAGCCCGTCTCGCAGCTGGTGCTGGGCCGCCTTCCCGCGACGCTGGAACTGTCCATCATGGCGCTGGTGATTGCGGTGATCATCGGCGGTGCGATGGCACTGGCAGGCACGCGGTACCGCGACACGAAAACCGAAGGGGCGGTGGATGTGACGGCCGGAATGGCGCTGTCGATCCCGGATTTTCTCTGGGGTCTCGTCCTGATCTTACTTTTCGGGGTGCTCTGGCCGGTCTTTCATATCTCGGGCCGCATCTCTCCGTCTCTAAACATAGACTTTTCCACGAATTTCTATCTGTTCGAGGCGATCCTGCGCCTGCGGTTTGATGTCATTGCGGACCTCATCAGCCATATGTTCATGCCCGCGCTGGCCCTGGCCATCCCGCTGGCCGCGATCATCGCGCAGCTGCTGAAACAGAGCCTGAAAGAGACGATGCATCTGGACTATGTCACCCTCGCCCGCACGAAGGGATATGGTGAAAACCACGTGATCACGCGCGAGGCGCTGCCCAATGCGGTGCTGCCGACGCTGACGCTGGTCGGTGTGCAATTCACCTTTCTGATTGGCGGCACGGTGATCATCGAGCGGCTGTTTTCCTACGAAGGGCTTGGCAACATGGCCATCGATGCGGTGATCAACCGCGACCTGCCGCTGATACAGGGCATCGTGATCCTCTTCGCGCTCTTGTTCACCATCGTCAATCTGGTGGTCGACATGCTTTACGTCGTGCTTAACCCAAGGCTGCGCCATGCGTGACGCGCGGGGAGACGTCAGGCGGCCGCTGGGCTTGCGTCTGTGGCTGTCGGGCGGCTGGCTGAGCTTTCTGGTGTTGGCTGCCGTCTTTGCGCCGCTTATCGCGCCACATGACCCGCTGATGCAGGACCTGTTTCTGGGTCGCATGCCCCCTTTCTGGATGGATGGGGCAGAGCCGGGGTTCTGGCTGGGCACGGATTCGCTGGGCCGTGATGTGCTGAGCCGCATCATCCATGGCGCGCGGCTGGCGCTGATCGTGGCGCTGGTGGCCGGAACCCTGACTTGCCTGATTGGGGCGACGCTGGGCCTGATGGCGGGATATTACCGCGGTTGGACGGACCGGGTGATCTCGCGCTTTGTCGACATTTGGATGGCTTTTCCGCCTGTGCTCTTCGCCATCCTGCTCATCGCAGTGCTGGGGCCGGGGCTCATTTCGATCATCATTGCGATTGTGGTCATCGACTGGACGCGTTTTGCCCGGGTGATCCGGGCCGAGGCGATGACGCAAGGCGCGATGGATTACGTGGCCTCCGCTCAGGTCGCGGGACGCACACGATTTGGCACAATGCTGACAGAAATCCTGCCCAACGTGCTGCCCACAATCGTGGCGCTGCTGACGCTGGAAATGGGGATTGCGGTGATCGTGGAGGCGATCCTGAGCTTTGTGAATCTCTCGATCTCTACCGACAGCCCCACCTGGGGCGGGATGATTGCCGAGGGACGCACCTCGGTTCATCAGGCCTGGTGGGTGCTTGTGTTCCCGCTGATCACGCTCTTTCTGACCGTGCTCAGCTTCAGCCAGTTGGGCGAGGGTCTGAAAGACCGTTTCGATCCGGTGCTGCGATGACCAGCTATCTATCCATCCGCAACCTGACCGTCCGCATCCGCAGCGGGCCGGTGATCTTGCGCGCGGTGTCTCTGAACGTCGCTGCAGGGCAGGTACACGGTCTGGTGGGGGAATCCGGGGCAGGCAAGTCGATGATCGGCAAGGCGGTGCTCGGCACCCTGCCCCGCGCGATGGAGGTGGTCAGTGGCGAGATTTGGCTTGATGGCATTGACCTGCTCAGCCTGTCTCCGGCTGCGCGGCGCAAACAGATTGGTGCGACGGCTGCGCTGATCCCTCAGGATCCGCTGACGGCCCTGAACCCCTCCAAACGCATTGGCCCACAGATCACCCGACGGCTGGTCGACATCCTCGGCTGGACCAAGGCAGACGCCGAGGCCCGCGCGCTGGAGCTGCTGGGAGAAGTGCATATCCCCCACCCTGCCCGCGTCATGCGCAGCTATCCGCATGAGCTTTCCGGCGGCATGCGCCAGCGCATCCTGATCGCCTCGGCCTTTGCGGCAGAGCCCAAGCTGATCATTGCGGATGAACCGACAACGGCACTGGATGTCACGGTGCAAAAACAGATCCTGCGGCTGATCGCCGATATGCAGTCCCGCCACGGCACAGCTCTGCTCTTTGTCACCCATGACCTCGGCGTGGTGTCCAAGGTCTGCGACACGCTGTCGGTGCTGTATGCCGGCAAGGTGGTCGAGGATGCGCGCATGCTGCGGTTCTTCATGCGCCCCATCCACCCCTATTCCCGCGCCCTTCTGGCCGCGACACCGACCTATCTGGACCCTACAGGCAGCCTGACCCCGGTGCCTGATGCGGTGATTGAAACTGTAGAAGAGGAAGTCCGCCTGCACGACGTGAGGGCGGGCGCATGATGTATGAAGTGCGCGACCTGCGGCTTTCCTTTCCTGATATGGCCCATAAGCCGCTTCTGGGGGCAGCACCCCGCATTGAGGTGCTGAAGGGGCTGTCTTTCGATGTGCCCAAAGGGGCTGTGCTGGGAATCGTCGGCGGCTCCGGGTCTGGCAAATCCACGCTGGGCCGGGCGATGCTGCGCCTGATTGAGCCGGACAGTGGCGTGATCCGCTTTGACGGCACAGACATCACGCATCTTGGCGAAGACGCCCTGCGCGGCATGCGCCAGCGCTTTCAGATGATTTTCCAGGACCCGATGTCCTCCCTCAATCCGCGCCGCCGTGTGGGCGGGATCATCGCGGGACCGTTGAAGCTGCATGGCATGGACCGGCTGACGGCCCGCGTGGATGAGGCGCTCGATATGGTCGGCCTGCCCCGCCGCTTTGCGCAGCGGTTTCCGCATGAGCTTTCCGGCGGTCAGCGCCAGCGGGTCGGCATCGCGCGCGCCATCGCACTGCGGCCCGATTTCATTCTGGCGGATGAGATCGTCTCAGGGCTGGATGTCTCTTCCCAGGCGCAGGTGCTAAACCTGCTGGGCGAGCTGGTCGAGGAGCTGGGGCTGACACTGGCCTTCATCAGCCACGATCTGTCAGTGATCCGGCGGTTGTGTTCGCGCGTGCTGGTGCTGCATCTGGGGGAAATCGTGGAGGAGGCGGAAACTGCGGCGCTTTTTGACGCGCCACAGGCCGAGTATACCCGCGAGCTCTTGAATGCGATCCCCCTGCCCGATCCACATCAGGCCTGGGATTGAATTGCCCATGGGCAATTTCTGATTATCTATTTATTTTCAACTAGTTGGTTTGGGGAACCGATACGAAGGAGTCTCTTATGAGGGGCTCTGCCCCGTCGATCAAAGATCGACTCCCCGGGAATTGATATGGCCAAAAAGAGAGGAGAAGGTGCGGGCCCCTGGACACCTTAGATGCCTGATTTTATTTGCTTATTCAAAAATTGCCCATGGGCAATTCAGGAACTGCGGGCTTTGAGGTAGTTTTCGAATGCCGCACGCAGCGAGGCTTCCGGCAGGTCGGCATCAAATTCCATTTTGACCTGTTTTCCCTGCTTCTTGACGAGAATGCCACGCTCCCCTCTGGAGCGGGCGTAGAGCTTACCCGTGATGACCTTGGGGGCTTTCGCTTTGGGTTTCGCCGCCGCCTTGAGCCGTTTGAAGACCTCCGCGGCGTCGACATAAGCGCCCTGCCCCTTTGCGGCTTTCGCCTGTGACCGGGTCAGCAGACGCGCCTCCTCCAGAATGGCGGCGGCCTGCTCTGGGGTGCCCAGCAGCGGTTTGAGCGCGCGGGCGTGGCGTTCGCGGATGTCGCGCTTGCTGGCAAAGGCGTCGATGATTTCTTCGGGCATTTTGGCCAGTGTCAGGTAGCGTGAGAGCCAGGGCGGGCTGACCTCCAGCCGCTCGGCCATCGCCTTTTGTGCGCCGCCGTAGTAGAGTCGGATCGCCTCGGCGTAGTCCACGGCGCGTTCGTAATCGGAGATGTCCTCGCGATCGCGGTTTTCGATGTCGGCGAGGCGGAAGGCTTCTTCATCGGTGAGGTCCCGAACCTCAATCAGATATCGGAACTGGGGGTAGTTGTTGGCGCGCAACCAGCTGACGGCAAAGTGGCGGCGGGCCCCGCAGATCACTTCGAAGTCATGGTCTTCTCCGTCGAGGCGGCGCACGATGGCCGGGAATTCCTGCTGGCCTTGCGCCTTGATCCCGTCGATGAGGTCGCGGCAGTTTTCTTCCGTCAGCAGCGCGTAGTCGCGGTTGTGACGCGCCCACATGCGGCAGCGGGCCGGGTCAACCAGATGCAGGGTCTTCTCCTGCCGTTCGCCGGACATGCGCTCGCCGATGGTGGTGGAGCGTTTGAGGAAACGTGCGCCGGTGCGCTCGGACGGTGCGGGGTCATCCAATCCGCTCAGTACATCGTCGAATATCGCGTCGTGTTTCTTGCTCATAGCAGTCCCTCCTTGCGCAGGCTTGCGTGGTGGCTGGGCCAGGTCTTGCGGATCAGCAGTTCGATTTCGCCATTCACCGCGTCCAGATAGGCCCGGCAGCGTTTGTGCGTCTCTGTCCGGGTGCCGGGCCCCGTGAGTTCATAGACCGTGGAGAGGTTCGCGGCAGCATTGTCGATCTCTGCGGAATCCTTCAGCACGGCGGTCATCATATCCATCGGAAAGACCGCCTCCATCATCCGCTTGATCGCCTGATGGGCCGATTTTCCGTCGTTCATCTTGGTGGCCAAAATCTTAACGAAGGCATAATCGCGCGCACCGCCTGCGCGGGCGAGTTCTTCGAGCGTGGCGCCCATCATTTTGAGGAAATGCGCGGTGGAGCCAAAGTCGATGTTGTTGGGCGGCGCAGGGATCACCAGCGCGTTGGCGGCACGCAACACGGAGAGCGACAGCATGCCGAGGGCAGGGGGCGGATCCATCAGGATGACGTCAAAATTGTCCTTGATAGACTCTATTCCTGCGCGCAACCGGTCCAGCACGAAGGTGCTGTCGCGGGCCATGCGGGCGGCGAATTCGTATTCGGCGTCGTAAAGCCCAAGGTTGGCGGGGATGAGCGCGATTCCGGGCCAGTAGGTGGCGCGCAGGGCGTAGTTGAGTGTTGCGGGGCCGCCGTGGCGGAAGAAAGGGTAGAGGGTGTCGTCGTCTTCATCGACGTCCACGTCGGGGTTCAGGCCAAACATTGAGGTGGTGCTGGCCTGGCTGTCGCAGTCAATGACGCAAACGCGGTAGCCTTTCAGCGCGAGGTATTGGGCGAGGTGGCAGACCATGGTGGATTTGCCGACACCGCCTTTGAAGTTTTGGATCGCAAGCACCATCGCGGGATCATCCGGTGCGCGGTGGGGCAGGGTGCCAAAAACACTGCGCATGGTATTTACCTGCGCCAGCGAATAGCCTGTGCGGCGGCCTGTGTCTGGGTCTTTTTCCGGCGCAGGTAGGCGGCCATCGGCTTCGGCATCGCGGATGAGCTTGTCGGATCGGCCGACCATATCGGCGGCCTTGCGCACGTTGAAACGCAGATCGAGGGACTTGGCGCTGCCCGGCGCATAGATGCGTTCGCGCAACCGCTCGATCACGGTGCTGGCGCGGTTACTGAGATTGCCAAGCTCTGTCAGGGTGACAGGGGGAAGAACAGGATCCTGCATGTGCTGCCTTCATGCTATGTTTTTTGCGAATCATGGACTGTTCGCGGGCCGCACTCAAGTGTGAAGTTTTTGAGAAATACGTGGAAAAGTCGGAAACTGAGAGGACAGACGGCAGGTTTCAGATATTTGCTGAGCGTGCCAGACTTAGACGAACAATTGTCATGCCTACACCCAAAACGTAAGACTTCGATCTGATGTCTTCAGCGAGCGGTCTTCTGGAGACTGAAAACCCCAAAAAACCCAATCTCAAAAAACACCTCCGGTTCAGGATTCTTTTAGTTCTCTGTTCAGCCTGCCCAAGACCTTTGTTTTCATGGCAATACTGACCCTAACACTTACGTTTTGGGGTCTCTTGGCTTACGCTCAGGGAGCGCTCCGCTTACATGCTGGGGTGGCTGCACTTACGTCCGGGGCGGGCTCTAAAGCTTACTTTTTGGGTGGCTCCCGGTACCGGGGCTGGACGTGGTAAGATCACACTGCAGAACAAGGGGTTGCGAATCGGACAGGCTGGAATCAGCGGAATCATTCCTTACAAATTGGGTGGTAGACGCAGTGGGACCTGGTTGATAGCTTACGCCTTAAAGATAACAAAAGTAAGTTTTGCACGTAAGGCAAGGGCAGATGGCAAAAGCCTACCGCACCGTTGACGCGCGGCCCAACGCGCAGACGCTGGTCAAACCCGGCGAGCTGGTGGACCTTGTGGAGGTCACGCCGCTGACGCTGGCCGACCGGCGCATCTACAACCAGCTTCTGGAAAACGCCTGGGACGCGATTGAAAAGCCGGTGACCCATGTCATTGCGAAATCCGATCTGCGCGGCAGTCACAATTCCAACGACAGGGTAGGGGCCTCGATCGAGCGGCTGATGGCCTCCATCGTCAAGGTGCAGGTCATGCGCGATGGCGAGGCGGCGATTGAGCGGGTGCAGCTTCTGGGCGGCAACGTGGAGACGGTGCGGCGTGACGGGCTGCTGGAATACGAGATACCGCAACGGCTGCGGCGGATCATCAAGGACAGCACGGTGTTTGCGCGGCTTCAACGCGAGGTGATGTTTGCGCTGAGTTCCAAATATGCGCTGACGCTTTATGAGATGGTGCAGAAGCGCGGGAACCTGCGCTGGCGGTCATCCGAGAAGTTTTCGCTGGATGACATGCGTGGGGTGCTGGGCGTGCCCAAGGGCAAGCTGACGTCCTGGTCGAACCTCAAGCTGCGCGCCATTGATCCGGCGGTGGAGGAAGTCTCGGCGCTGTCGGATTACATCGTGGAGGTGGACCCGGTGAAAACCGGCCGCCGCGTGACGCATGTTGAATTGCGCTGGTGGCGCAAGGATGCGGGCGGTGAGGCGGAAGCGGAGCGGGAGCTGCAGTTTTCCAAGGTGGGCCGCAAAGAGCGGGTGGCCGAAAAGGCACGCCCCCGGCCGGAGTGGCTGGAAGCGAAGGGCGCTGCCCTGCGGGCCGAAACCTATGAGACGGCGAAACTGCGGTTTCCAGGATACGACATTTATTTCGTCGAAGGCGAGTGGCGCGCCTGGGCGGCGGGCAAGCCTGCCGCGCGGGATCCGGACAGGGCGTATCTGGCGTTCTTCAAGACCTATGCCGAAAACAACCCCATTTAGAGACTGATATGACCGACGATCCTGCGTATTTTCTTTACCATTCCATCGGTCTTTATCCGGGCAAAGCAGAAGCGATGGGGCAAGCTCTTGCTGCCTTTTCGACAGACTGGGGGGCCATGGACGACGCGCAATGGCCCAAGGTTTTGGCGGCGCGTGCGGAATTTCTGGACCTGTGGCGCGCATTGATCAAGGCGCCGGAGGGGTCGCTGACCTCGGCCGAGAACGTGACGACAGCGCTATTCTCGGTGCTGGGTGGGCTTTCCCCGGATCGGTTGCGCGGCAGGAAAGTGCTGATTGCGGCGGATTGCTTTCCCTCGTTGCATTTTTTGCTGAACGGCATGCAGGAACGGCTTGGCTACACGCTCGAAACGGTATCCGTTCGCCAGGGCGAGCATTGGGTGCGGGACGAGGACATGCTGTCCGCCTGGGATGAGAGTGTCGGGCTGGCGTTGCTAACCTTCGTCACATCCACCTCTTCCCATCGTTGTGATCTGGGAGTGCTGGTCGCGCATGGGCATCGGATGGGGTCTCTTGTTGGCGTGGACCTGACGCAGGGGATCGGGATCATTCCGTTTTCGCTGGCTGAGATCCCGGCGGATTTCGTGGTCTCGACCACGCTCAAATGGCTCTGCGGCACACCGGGGGCAGGGATTGTTCAGATGCGACCTGATCTGATCGGAGAGGTCACGCCCGAGCTGCGCGGCTGGTTCTCGCAGGATGATCCGTTTCAGTGGGATTTGGACGGGTTTGCCTATGCCCCTGATGCGCGACGGTTTGAGCATGGAACACCCTCGGTGCTGGCCTGCGTGGGCTCCGTGCCGGCGTTGCGCTGGCATGCGGGGCAGGGTGGGCTGCTGGCACATAACCGGGTGTTGACGGGGGCGGTGATTGAGGGGGCAGAGGAGCTGGGCCTGTCTATTGCGACGCCCCGTGATGAGGCGCGGCGCGGCGGGTCGGTGATGCTTGAACTGCCGATGGAGGTTGATCCGGTGGCGGTGGTCGACGGGTTGCGTAGAGGTCGCGTGCATGTGGATGCACGTGGCCGGGTGCTGCGCGTGTCCCCGGGAGCGGTGACAGAGATGCGGCATGTGGAGCGCTTGTTTGAGGGGCTGCGGGCGCTGCTTTGACATCATGCACCTGCGC
>CAYUSM010000091.1:9468-11366 GCA_964447345.1 uncultured Sulfitobacter sp.
TGCGCGGCGCATGTGGCGCAGGGGCAACGACAGGACCCTACAGCCCGTTGAAAAACCGCTGCATGCGGTTCATGGCCTCTTCCAGCACCTCGATTTCTGCGCAGCCGAAGCAGACCCGCAGGTGTCCCTCACCGGCCTTGCCATAAAAACTGCCCGCTTCGACCACCACGCCGGTTTCCTCCAATAGCCGGTCCGCACAGTCCTGTGCCGATAGCCCCGTCGCCGAGATATCCGGGAAAGCATAGATCGTCCCTTCGACCCGGGCGCAGGTCACGCCGGGCATCTGGTTCAGTCGTCCTACAACCAGATCGCGCCGCTCCCGATCGCGGGCGACCATGCCTGCCAACACCGACGGATCACCGGTCAGCGCCGCCAGCGCGCCGTGCTGGACGAAGGTGTTCACATGGGTGACTTCATTGGTTGTGATTTTCATGCACGGCCCGATCAACGCAGCATCAGTGGCGATCCATCCCAGCCGCCAGCCATCCATGGCATAGGCCTTGGTAAAGGCGCCCATCGTGATCGTGCGCTCTTTCATGCCGGGCAGGGAGGCGATCGAGATGTGCTTGGCCCCGTCATAGGTGATCTCTTCATACACCTCGTCCGAGAACACCAGCAGGTCATGCTCCTGCGCCAGATCGGCGAGCGCCTGCAGTTCTTCGCGGGTGTAAACGCGGCCCGTGGGGTTACAGGGGTTAATCAGCGCCACGGCCCGCGTGGCGGGCGTGATGTGAGGTTCAATGAGGGCGCGGTTGATGGTGAAATTGTTGGCGGCGTCCAGCGGGGCGATGGTGACCGTGGCACCCGCCAGTTCCGCCTTGCCGATGTGTTGCGGGTAGAAGGGTGCAAGCAACAGACATTCGTCGCCCGCATCCAGAAACGCCATAAAGGCGGCAAAGGAGGCCTGCGTGAGGCCGTTGGTGACAATGATCTCGTCCGGTGTCACATCCAGATGGTTCTGCGCGCGTAACTTGTCCGCAAGGGCTGTCCGCAGTTCGGGCAGCCCCTGAAGGTCCGAATAGTGCACATGACCCGCCTGCAGCGCGGAGATGGTGGCGTCCTTGATGTGCTGCGGCGTGTCCTCGGCGGGCATGCCAAGTTCAAGGTGAATAAGGTCACCTGCCCTGCCCACAGCCTTGGCGAACATGCCGAAGTTCTTGGGGCTGGTGTCCGTGATGCGGCGGGCGGGACGGATGGGCATGGGCTTTCCTTGGACGGCGAAATATGTGCAGATACATATAACTGCGTATCGCGGCCCGGCGGGATTGGCCACAGAAAAGGGGGCAGGGGGATGACGAAAGTTGCTGTGGTAACAGGTGCTGCAGGCGGTATGGGGCGTGCGATTGTGTCGCGATTGCTGGCGGACGGTTGCGCGGTAGTTGGTTTTGACGTCGACGCGCAGGGCCTGGCCGACATGGCGCAGGATGGCTTTGCCGGGATGGTCGTGGACCTGACCGATGCAGCGGCCATCAAGGGTGCCTTTGCCGAGATCGAGGGGATGCTGGGCGGCGTCGACGCGCTGGTCAACAATGCGGGCACCTGTTTCATGTCGGAGTTTCCCGACATTCCGGAGGAGGAGTTTGAGCGGCAGATGACGCTGAACTTCTCGGCGGCGTTTCACTGCTGTCAGGCGGCCATCAAGCTGATGCAGGGCAGGGACGGTGTGCGCAAGATCGTCAATATCTCTTCCAACGGGGCCTATAATTTCGATGTTTTCGACCCGCCGCATTACCGGGCGTCCAAAGCGGCGCTGGACAACCTGACCAAGGACCTCGCGCGGCGTTATGCGCGCGAGAAAATCTCGGTCAATTCCATTGCGCCTGCGATGACCGAAACCCCTCTGTTTGGGGTGCTGACCGAGGATGTGCTGGCCAAGGCCATCGCGCAGATGCCCCATG
>CAYUSM010000092.1:0-11291 GCA_964447345.1 uncultured Sulfitobacter sp.
AACAGCACCTTGAACTGACCCGCGACATCGCGGCCAAGTTCAACCATGACTACGGTGTGGAATTCTTTCCAATCACTGAACCTGTGATCGAAGGGGCAGCCACGCGCGTGATGTCCTTGCGGGACGGGTCCAAGAAGATGTCGAAGTCCGATCCGTCAGATGCGTCCCGCATCAATATGACGGACGATGCTGACGCCATTGCCAAGAAGATCCGCAAGGCCAAGACGGACCCGGACGCGCTGCCATCAGAGGCGGCGGGACTGGCCGACCGCCCGGAGGCTCGCAATCTGGTGAACATCTACGCCGGGCTGAGCGACCAAAGCGTGGACGATGTGCTGCGCGAGGTCGGCGGCGCGCAATTCGGGACCTTCAAACCCATGCTGGCAGAGCTTGCGGTCTCCAAACTCGGCCCTATCTCGGCCGAGATGGCGCGGCTGATGGCCGACCCCGCGGAGATTGACCGGGTGCTGGCCAAAGGCGCGGAGCAAGCGCGAGAAATCAGCGCGCCCATCCTCAAGAAGACCTACGAGATCGTTGGTATGGTGGGATGATTGCCGGACTTTGACCTGATCGAGCCGGATGAGGCGGTCTATGCCGAACTGAGCGGGCGGTTTGCAGCTTACAACGCCAGCAAATCGACCTACGATTTCAAGAGCTTCACGCTGGTCCGGCGAGATGGGGACCGCATTGTCGCCGGGGGGCGCGGCATCATCAACATGGGCGCGCTTGAGGTTCGAGGTCTGTGGATCGATGAGAACCTGCGTGGAACCGGCATTGGCAGGCAGCTGATGCAGGCCATCGAGAGCGAGGCACGCCAAAGAGGCGCCAGCCGCGCGATGCTTTACACCTATTCATGGCAGGCGCAGGGGTTCTATGAAAAGCTGGGATATTCCGTGTTTTCACGGTTTGCCTATCCGGATGGACCTGAGCGGATTGATCTGCAGAAAGAACTCTGAGTGGTGATGACACCTCTTCATGGCCGCACAGAAACCCTGCGCTGGCTGGGATTGAGACGGATGCTGGGACGACATTAATTGGGGACGACTCAAGAAAGAGAGGACACCCATGACCCATCGTCATCCTTCCGTTGGACACGTCCATTTGCGGGTCGCTGACATCGACCGCGCCGTTGCGTTCTACCGCGACATCCTCGGGTTCGAGGTCACGGCCCGATACGGCACGCGTGCGGCTTTTCTGGGCGCGGGCGGCTATCACCATCACATCGGGCTCAACACCTGGGACAGTCTCGGGTCAACACCACCGCCACATGGGCACACGGGTCTCTACCATTCGGCGTTCCTGTACCCGGACCGGGCCACGCTGGCAGCCGTGTTGCGGCGCGTGGTGGATGCAGGCATCCCGATTGATGGCGCGGCAGATCACGGGGTCAGCGAAGCGGTCTACATCCGCGACCCGGACGACAACGGTGTTGAGATTTACCGTGACCGCCCCGAAGCGGAATGGCCGCGAGACGAGGATGGCGCACTCAATATGGTGAACGATCCATTGGACGTGCAGGCGCTGTTGGCGGAAGCGGCGGTTCCGGCAATCTAGGTCAACGTCCGCAGGTAAGTGGCGACCGTGTCCTGCCCGGCATGATCGGCCCAATCCAGGGCGGTCGCATTGTGGTGGATATCGCCGATGTCCGTTCGCGCGCCACCTTCAATCAACGCTTTCGCGGTCTCCAGATGTCCCGCAAAAGCGGCAGAGTGGAGCGGTGTGCAATGAGAATGCGCACCGGGCGGGTTGTAGCGGTTGGGATCGACCCCCGCTGACAACAGGCTCCTGACCACCTCTGCCCTGTTGTGCAGCGCGGCCAGTGACAGTGCGAACTGTAGATCATCGACGCTGGCTGCTTTCAGCAGCTGCTGAACCTCATCCGCTTTACCCAACGCTGCGGCAGCAGGCAGCGTCAAAGGCGCACCATGCTTGAGCAGCTGTTGCGCCGCGTCAAATTCACCATGAGCCAGGGCTGGAATAAGCGCCGGTGCGGGATCTGCGCCGTCATCGCAAAGCAGGTCGATCAGGGGGATCTGCGCGCCCGCTTCCCGCGCAACCCGGCCAGAGGCTACCAGCATCAGGGTTTCATTCAGTGAAGTCTGGTTCTCCTTTGCCCCGGCCTGCAAAATGACTTTGGCAATCTCGGTGATGTTGCCGGGCAGTTTGCCCTGCCGGATCGGATTTTCGGCGATGAATTCGATGAGCGTCGGTTCGGTGAAGTAATTGTCGCCCTCGAAACGCACCTTCTGGTGCACGAGCCTCGGATGGTCGGCGAGGTGTTGTTTCAGAAACGCCACATTGCCCTCGTCCAGAAAGTCGAGCGCCTGACGCAAGGCATGGTCCTCAATCCGTTCATTGTGGATCAGCGTGCCGTCCTGACCGCATTGTTCCGCCACAACCTGCTTGAGGCGCGGCCAGCTGGCATAGCCGTATTCGCGGGCAATGGTCCAAAGCGCATCGCTCAGAGAGAAGGTCTGGGTTGCCAGCAACGCATCTGGCTGACCGGCGTGTTTGGGTGAGAATTCCCTGATCCGTTGAAACGCGCTCAGCTTGTGGGCGCGAAAGTCAGAAAGCAGGTCTTTGGCCTGATGCTTGAGGTGCGAGATATCCGCTGCGGCGGGGAGCCTTTTTGTCGGCATGGAACTTTCCTTTGCATACGCTCAATGCCTGCAATGCGAGCGAAAGGTCAGTTCATCTGACAAACCGGGGTTAAGAGTGAACTTCTGTTCTTTCCGCAGGCTGGTGGCACCTCCAAGCACCATTGCCAAGTCTGCACATGCGGGTCCGCTCTGTAAAGAGAACCTCGCTTGGCCCCATGGACAATCCATCCGCCAGCACCCATTTTCGGGTTTGGAACGGTGGAGGCAGCGATGGCCACAGGATTTTTCTGGGATGAACGGTGCTTTTGGCATGCGGGTGGTAATTACACCTTCACCATGCCGATTGGTGGTCTTGTTCAGCCGCTGGCCGCCGGGGGACTGCCTGAAAACCCGGAAACCAAACGCCGGATGAAGAACCTGATGGACGTGACCGGACTGATAGCAGAGCTGGCCGCGCAGAGCGCGCCGGAGGCCACGCGCGAGATGCTGGAGCGTGTGCATCCAGCAGGCTATCTGGATGAGTTCAAGCGTGTGTCTGATGCAGGCGGCGGCGAATTGGGCCACCACACCCCCTTTGCGCAAGGCGGGTATGAGATTGCTGCGCTGTCGGCTGGACTGTCTGTTGCTGCCGTGGACGCCGTTGCCTCGGGCAGCCTGGAAAACGCCTATGCATTGAGCCGTCCGCCCGGGCACCATTGCTCTGCTGACACACCTGCGGGCTTTTGCCTGCTGGCCAATATTGCGATTGCGATTGAGGCGGCCATGGCGAAAGGGTTGATCAAGCGGGTCGCGGTGCTGGATTGGGACGTGCATCACGGCAACGGGACTGAAGAGATTTTCTACGCACGCGACGATGTTCTCACGATCTCGCTGCATCAGGAGGGCAACTACCCCACCACCACGGGCGCGCTTGCGGACCGGGGCGAGGGTGCGGGCGAAGGCTGCAACATCAACCTGCCGATGCATGCAGGATCGGGTCACACCGCCTATCTGCACGCGCTTGACCGCGTGGTGATCCCGGCACTGGAGCGGTTCAAACCGGATATGATCATTGTCGCCTGCGGCTTTGATGCAGCCATAGTGGACCCGCTTGCGCGCATGCAGGCCACAGCAGAAACGTTCGGTGCCATGACACAGAAGATGAAAGAGACGGCGGAGCGTCTTTGCGATGGCAAGCTGGTTTTGTCGCATGAAGGCGGCTACTCCGAGGCTTACGTGCCGTTTTGTGGTCATGCGACCATGACCGCCTTGTCGGGCAGTGCGATTCACGCGCCTGATCCCATGGCCGAGAGCCTGCGCATCCGGCAGCCCTCCCCCGAATTCGACAGCTTTCTGCGCAAATCCATCGACCAGATGGCCGCGCAGCTGGAGATGTGAGCCGATGCCGGAAATGAATACCGAGGCTGTCCGCTTCCTGCAAACCCGCCGCTCGCGCCCGGCGAAAACGCTGGGTCTGCCGGTACCTGATCGGGCGGCACTGCTGCCGCTGCTGACAGCGGCGGCCCGCACGCCGGATCATGGCAAGCTTGAGCCCTGGCGGTTTGTTGTCATCGAAGCGCCCGCGATGGCGCGGCTGGCCGCGATTGTGCAGACGCGTGGCGAGGCCCTTGGGCTGGACCCCGAACAGATCACCAAAGGTCGCAATCAGTTTGATCAAGGTGCGCTCGCGGTGGCCGTGATCGAAGTCCAGAAAGCGTCAGAGAAGATCCCCGCCATCGAGCAAAGCTATTCTGCGGGCGCTGTGTGCCTGTCCCTGCTGAACGCCGCCCTCGCCTCGGGCTGGGGGGCAAACTGGCTGAGCGGCTGGCCATCCCATGACCGCGGCTTTGCCGAAGCGGCCTTTGATCTGGCTGAGAACGAAAGCATCGCGGGCCTTATTCACATCGGCACGGAGACCTCCGCCCCGCCGGAACGGCCCCGCCCCAACATTGATGAGATCACCACATGGCTATCGGACTGATATTCGAGTCCTTCCTGCGCGCTGTCGGACAGTTGTCAGACCCGCGCTTCCGCCGGGTGTTCCTGATCGGCATCCTGTTGGCCATCGCCCTGCTGATCGGTTTTACTGCCGCTTTTGCCTGGTTCACCGACTGGCTGGTGCCCGAAGACATTTGGCTGCCCATCCTGGGAGAGGTCCAATGGATCGATGACTTCCTGTCCTGGGGGGCCGTGTTCCTGCTGCTCTTTCTGTCGATCTTTTTGATGATCCCGGTTGCCTCTGCCATCACCTCGATGTTTCTGGATGAGGTCGCGGACGCGGTGGAGGTGCAGCACTATCCCAATTTGCCACGCCCCCATCCGGTGCCCTTTTGGGACGCCGTGCGTGACACCGTGAATTTTCTGGGTGTTCTGGTTGCGGCCAACCTTTTTGGCCTGATCGTCTATGCCGTTTTGCTGGTTGTCTTTCCACCTGCGGCCCCATTGGTCTTCTGGGCGCTGAACGGATTTTTGCTGGGGCGTGAATACTTCACCCTGGTCGCCATCCGCTGGGTGGGCCGGGCAGAGGCCAAGCGATTGCGCAGCGCCCACAGCGGGCCCATTTGGATGGCGGGCACATTGATGGCCATCCCGCTGTCGGTGCCGCTCCTAAACCTCGTGATCCCAATCCTTGGGGCCGCGACGTTTACTCATCTATACCACGGCCTGACCACGCGCCTGCCCGAAAAAGGCTCTCCACATCGTCCACGCTGATCCAACCGGTCAGGATGATGGTGGCGACGATGGCCCAGATCACAGCGGCGATGATGGTCGTCCAGATGGCTTTCTTCTTGAGGTGATGATGCTCGGGCGAGCCTGCATGCGTGCCCGGCACGATGTCATTCAGGTCCCCCTGCGTCTGCACACGGATGGGCAGCGCGATCAGAAAGACCAGCGACCAGATCACCGCATAAAGGACAAGACCGGAGACGGGACCCATGGCTCAGACCTGCTCCAGCTCAACCAATGCACCGTTGAAGTCCTTGGGGTGCAGGAAGAGGACAGGCTTGCCGTGCGCGCCGATCTTGGGCTCTCCGCTCCCCAGCACACGTGCGCCGGTTTCCTTGAGGTGGTCACGGGCCGCGATGATGTCCTCGACCTCGTAGCAGATGTGGTGAATCCCACCAGAGGGGTTCTTTTCCAGAAACCCGTTGATCGGGCTGTCATCCCCCAAAGGGTAGAGCAGTTCGATCTTGGTATTGGGCAGTTCGATGAAGATGACGGTCACACCATGGTCGGGCTCGTCCTGCGGCGCGCCGACGTTTGCGCCCAGCGCGTTGCGGTACTGGTCTGCCGCTGCCTCAAGGTCGGGCACGGCAATGGCAACATGGTTCAGACGTCCAATCATGGAGGGCTCCTTTTGAGGGATGGCGCATTTGCCACGCCTTATGGCGGCAAGAAAGGTGAAGGGCAATGCGTCACGTTAACCTCCCATTAGCCAGAGTTGATGCACCATCAATCACCGGAACCTGGAGGCTATGATGGATACGACTGACCCCTTTGCGGCCAATATCCCCGCGCCCACCGCCGCACGTCCCTTGCTTGGGCTGACGGTCCTGGCTGTCGAAGACAGCCGCTTTGCATGTGAAGCGATGCGCCTGTTGTGCCTCCGGTCAGGGGCAAGGATCAGGCGAGCGGACTGCCTGCGCTCCGCAAGGCGGCATTTCCGGGTGTATCGCCCTTCGGTCGTGGTTATTGACCTGGGGTTGCCAGATGGCAGTGGCGCCGATCTGATCGCTGAATTGCATGAAAGCACACCACGGGTGGAGGGCATTCTCGCCATCTCAGGCGATGGCGCGCTGGAGGCCGAAGCGATGGCTGCCGGGGCGGACGCGTTTCTGGAAAAGCCCATCGGCTCCCTTGGTCTGTTTCAGGAAACCATTCTGGCGATGCTCCCGGCAGAACGGCAACCCAAGGGCCCGCGACAGGTGGAAGAACTGACTGTTGCCCCCGACAGATTGGCCTACCGCGATGACATGGCGCATATCGCCGATGTGCTTGAGGATCATACCAGCGGGCACACTCTGGACTACGTGGCGCAGTTTCTGGGCGGTGTGGCCCGTTTGGCGGATGACACGGCACTTGAAGCGGCAGCAGAGGCACTGGCCCAAAAACGCGCGAAAGGTGCCACCACCGCATCAGAGACCGCACGTATTGCAGGGCTGATCCAGCATCGGCTGGCGGAAAAGATCGCGATTTAGTGCCGTCGCGGAAGGACCTGAGATGGCGGGCTGTCTTGAGAGCTTGAAAGGCCTTGTCTAAAGCGACGGGTCGCTCGCCACCCGCACGAGACCGGTCAAATCGCCCAGCTTCTCGATCTGCTGACCTTGCTCATCGAAGTTGGTCGGGGCCAGCCAGGCCTCGAACGCTTCCTTGAGGGCGGGCCACTCGCCGTCGATCACGGCAAACCATGCCGTGTCCCGATTGCGCCCTTTGACAACGGTTGCCTGACGAAAGATTCCTTCGTAGCTGAACCCAAGCCGCTGTGCGGCGCGGCGGGATGCGGCATTCAGCGCATTGCACTTCCATTCATAGCGTCGATATCCCGCGTCAAAGGCCCATTTCATCATCAGATACATCGCATCTGTTGCCGCGCGTGTCCGCTGGAGTGCGGGGCTGAGACTGATATAGCCGACCTCGATCGAGCCGGAGTCTGGCTTAACCCGCAAATAGCTCGCCGCCCCTTCCCACTGCCCTGAATCCTTGTTCATGATGGCATAGAAGAACGGGTCAGGCTGCCCCTCGTGGTCGCGCACCCACCGGTGATACTGTGCCGCTGAAGAAAAAGGGCCAACGGGCATGTAGTCCCACACCTCGTCATGGCCCGCGTAAACGCGGTAGAGCAACGCGGCATGCGCCTCTGCCGAGAGCGGCGCAAGTTTGGCGTATCTGCCCTCCAGAACGTCACCCGTCGGCGCATGCGGCGGGGTCCAGTTTTTGAGCGTTTCGCCAAGGGCGCGAGGGACTGCAGGTGGTGTCTTCATCCGGCCACGTTAGGGGCAACGCCAAGGCAGGCCAAGCCCTCTTTGCCTGCCTTGATTGCAGTAAAATGGCCCGAAATTTCACAATCCAGCAACTGAATGCCGCCACATTTATCCGACACCCTGATCCGACGTCGGGCACCTGAAGCCCGCAAAGGAGAAAAAGATGATCAAGAATAAACTACAGGCGTTTTTCAAAGACGAAGCCGGTGCCATCACGGTGGACTGGATCGTGCTGACTGCCGCTGTCGTTGGACTGGCTGCTGTGACCATTGGCGTGATTCAGACCGGTTCTGAAGGTCTGGCGGACAACACCGGCGATTACCTTGAAACCCACCCGTTCTTTTAAAATCTAGCGGAGCAGACGCGCGTCTGAGCCCATGTCGAGACCGGGAAATATCCGGTCTTGCAGCGTGGTGCGGTCCAGCCCTGTCATACCGCGCATGATCCAAGCCGCAGAGGCGCGCACGTCGCCTGTGGGCATCAGGTCGCGTTCCTCGTAAAGGTCCGCGGCCTCCAGCCCGGGCCATTGGCCCAAGACCCGTCCGCCGTTGATGGCCCCGCCCGCCATCACCATGACCCCTGCTGTGCCGTGATCCGTGCCGCCGGTGCCGTTCTCGCGTGCGGTGCGGCCAAACTCAGTCATGGCGACAACGGTGGTTTTGTCCCAGACATTGCCCAATCCCGCCTTGAGCGTCAGCAGAGTATCGGCCAATCGGTTGAGGCTGCGACCCAGGCTGCGGTCCTGACGGCGGTGCGTATCCCATCCTCCAAGCGAAAACGCCGCGACCCGCGCATCGGCGCGCAAACGGCCTGCTGCGAAACGGGCGATCTTGTTGTGCGGGGTGCCGCCCACTGTCTCACCCAGCAGATTTTTTGACAGTGTCTGCGCCTCTGCCAGGGCGGCATGCATGGCCGGGTCATCTTCCATGACCAGCTCAGCCAGACGCAGGGCGTCGGGGCTGAGCTGCAGATTGGCATCGGGCACCCAGTTTGCCACAGGTGCCGATCCGCTCAGCACACGAATGTCATCCGTGCCGATGGCATAGGCCGTGTCGGTGCGGATGCCCGGCACCACCTGCAACATCCGGTTCAACCAACCATCGCGCACCCCGCTGTCCAGCCGGTCAGTGCCAGCCTCCAACAGGTCTTGCCCATCGAAATGGCTGCGCTTGTTGCGGTAGGGCGTAGAGACCGCGTGAACAAACCCCAGCTCCTGCGCCCGCCACATCGGCATCAGCGGAGCCAAAGCCGGATGCAGGGCAAAGAAACCGTCAAGATCAATCGGGTCGACAGCGCCGCTGAGGCGCGGACGAAGGGCAGCATAAGCCGGATCACCCACGGGGCGGACAACATCCAGCCCGTCCATTCCGCCACGCAGAATGATGACGACAAGGCGGTTGTCCCATGGGGCGCTGGCAAAGGTGACAGGTGTCATCAGCGGGCTGGCCGCCAGGGAACAGCCAATGGCGGCGCTTCTGGTCAGGAAACTGCGGCGGGACAGGGGGGATTTCATCGCGCGCTCCTATCGTCTTTGAAATGCAGGAGAGGCGAGGATCAGACCTATGGCGACGCGCCGGTCCTCTGCCGATCTGGCTGCGAATGCGACGGCCGGGGGAACATCATCACCCAGCGCCGTGGTGACGAAGGCCCGCGGGTCAGGCAACCTTTCCAGTAGTCTGCCGGGTGCGTTCATCGCCCATTCCAACCGTGTGGCAATCCCTTGCGGCGTGACCCAGGCGCTGTCGTTCTCCGGAAACCCATCCGGCCCGTTCGGACGCATCCACGGTTGCCCCATCAGGCGCAGCGGGTCGTGGAAGAGGCGTCGCATCTCTCGGCGCTTGAGCGTGGCGAGGGTCTTTGCGGATGGGTTCAGCGCGCGCAGTGCCGCGCTGACAAATTCATCTGGTGGCCGCATGTTGTGTGCCGCCGCGTCCCATGCCGCAGGATGCCGCAGCATGGCGTCATAGCACGCCTCAAGATGCCCATCACTGGCCTGATAGGCGTCCGCGATGGCATCAACCAGCGGACCCGGTGGTGCGTCGGAGACGAAATGCACCGCCAGTTTGCGCGCGACATGGCGCGCCGTGGCAGGATGGCGCGCCAGATCGTCCAGCACGGCGCGCACCGGGCCGATGCCTTTCTCCTCCGAATAGGTCTTGCCCAGCACCGTTTCGGCCCCGGGCTCCACCATTCGATTGCGAAACTTGAACCCGTAGTCACGGGTCACGGACAACCCGGTCAGAAGCTCTGCCAGCTCCGTCACATCCCTCTGCGCATAGGGCGCGTCCACCCCCAAGGTATGAAGCTCCAGCACCTCACGGGCGAGGTTTTCGTTCAGCCCCAGTCGACCCGGCCGCCGTTTGGCCGCGCGGCTGTTGGGTCCGGCAGAGCTGTTTTGGTCAAGGTAATGCAGCATCAGTGGATGCGTCACTGCCGCTGTCAGCAGATCAGCAAACCGTCCCGTGATGCGTGGGCGGATCGCTTCTTCCACGTAAAGCGGAGCCGCTGCCCGCAGCAACCCGCCTTTGCCAAAAGCGGTGAAATGGTCAGCCCAGAACGCCACCAGCCTTTCGCGAAAGACCGCCTGCCCCCGGACCCGGCGCATCTGCAATTGAACGAACCAGTCCGCCCGTCGCTGTTGGACATCTTTGTCGATGAGCCGGGCAGTCTCCAGCGCGTCCTTGCCCTTTGCCGTGTCGGGGTTCTTGCGCGCAAAGCTGTAGAACCTGCGGCGCTTCACCAAGGCATCCTGCAGCACCCGAAATGGCGGAAGCGGATAGACCTTTTGGGTTGCATCCTGTTCGCGCAGCGCGGCCATCATGGCCGCGACACTTGCAGGGGGCGGCACATCCGGGGATCGGCCATAGCCGAAACGGCGCTCGGCAATGTGTGGATCAAAGCTCACGTGGTGCTGGCCCCTTGTGCGGTTACGGCAAGTCTATACCGCAAGGGCCAGCTATTCACGCGGTCTGTGCACAGATCTCTCCGCAAACATCAATTCGGCGAGGAACCGCTGGCTGGTCAAACGCGTTGCCTGAGAAACCGAAGGAGTAGCCATGCCCAACATCTATGATGCGATCAAAGCCGACCACGACCACCACCGCGCCTTGCTGAATGAGCTGGAGGACACCAGCGGTGATACCACCAAGCGCCAAAACGCCTGGAAGACATTCTATGAGGATGTGAAATCTCACGCCGCGGCCGAGGAAGAGACGTTTTATTCAAAGCTGATCTCAAAAACCTGGGGCCAGGACGCCGCACGTCATTCAGTGCATGAGCACCAGCAGCTGGACGACCTGATGGAAGAGCTGAACGAGATCGAGATGTCATCGCCCTCTTGGCTCGCCAAGTTCAAGACACTCAAGCATGAATATGAACATCACATGGAAGAGGAAGAAAACGAAGTCTTTACCCGCGCCAAGGAAGTCATCTCGGACGACGAGATCGAGGGATACGGCGACCGTTTCGAAGCGCGCAAGAAAGAAGAGCGCGGGCTGATCGAGGAAAAGAAGGAAGACAGCCTGGAGGATTGACGGCCATCTTTACGATGGGTTAATCATGTTCGCTCAATGTTCTTGTGCATAAACCGAATTCAAACCTGATCTTTCGGTTGCACAGAAGAGGCGAGCACCGCAATATGTGGGATATGAGCGATAACCCGTCACAAGATTTGCGGAGCTTTCTGGGGTCCGACAGATTTGGTTGCGTCATGGCGGACCCGCCTTGGCGC
>CAYUSM010000093.1:0-10909 GCA_964447345.1 uncultured Sulfitobacter sp.
AAAAAGCGCCCCTTCTACCGCATCGTTGCTGCCGACAGCCGCATGCCACGCGACGGCCGCTTCATCGAAAAGCTGGGCACCTACAACCCGCTCCTGCCCAAGGACAGCGAAGAGCGTGTGAAAATGGACGTCGAAAAGGTTCAGGAATGGATGGCGAAAGGCGCACAGCCCACTGACCGCGTCCGCCGCATGCTTGAAGCCGCAGGTGCCCTGCCCAAGACAGAGCGCAACAACCCCAATAAAGGCACACCCGGCAAGAAAGCCCAGGAGCGCGCGCAGGAGAAAGCCGACAAGGCCGCTGCCGCGACAGAAGCGGCAAACGCCCCTGCCGAAGAAGCACCCGCTGATGAGGCACCCGCAGAAGAAGCGGCAACCGAATAAGCAGACAGGCGGCCCGGCATGGAGGCGTTCTCAGATGATTTCCGTGCCGGGCTCCAAGACCTGATGCGCTGGCGGCGCGACGTGCGCCACTTCCGCACCGACCCGGTGGATGAGGCATTGCTGACCCAATGCCTCGACACCTTTTCCCTTGCCCCTTCCGTTGGCCTCTCTGAGCCCTGGCGCATCTTGCGCGTCACCTCTGAGGCGAAACGCACGGCGGCAATCCAGAACTTCTCAGACACAAATGCCCAGGCACTCGGCGGCTACACCGGCGATCAGGCGAAGCTCTATGCCTCGCTCAAGCTCTCCGGCATGCAGGACGCCCCAGAACACCTCGCCATCTATTGTGATGATGAAACATCCAAAGGCGCGGGTCTCGGGGCGGCGTCCATGCCAGAGATGCGCCGCTACTCTGTTGTAGGAGCCATCACGCTGATGTGGCTCACCGCCCGCGCCCATGGCCTGGGCATCGGTTGGGTTTCCATCCTTGACCCCAAACGCCTCAATGCCGATCTTGAGGTGCCAGAGGGCTGGACGCTGGTTGCCTATCTCTGCCTCGGCTGGCCTCAGGAGAACACCCTGACGCCAGAACTTGAAACCAAAGGATGGGAGGCCCGCGCCGACCATCTGCATATCGAGACCCGCTGATGCTGCGCCTTGTCACCCTGCTCATTGTCTTCGTCATCGGGTTTGCCGTCGGCATCTGGTACGACCGCCAGCAAATGGCCACGGAATGCGCAAATGGCGAAGGCGAATGGACCGGGACGATCTGCGTCAATTCGGAGCTTTTGCAATGAGTTTCTTTCGTGCGGTGGCACGGCAGATAGCCCTTGCCTTCGTCGTTCTCTCAGCCGTTTTCGCGGCGGGCTTCTTTGCCGGATCATCTTCCGCCATATCTGCGATGCACACCGAATGCCTGTTATCTGAAGGAAAATGGGCGAACGGATTCTGCGTCATAGCGGAGAAACCACAATGAGCGATCTCATCCCCATTGGTGCCATCGCCGGAGCCTACGGCGTGCGCGGCGAACTGCGCGTGAAAAGCTACTGCGCGGTGCCCGAAGACATCGAAAGCTACAGCCCGCTCTATTCCGAGGATGGCGAGACCCAATACGCTCTCGCCATCCTCCGCCCCATCAAGAACGGCTTTGCCGCCCGCATTCCACAGGTCGCAACCAAGGAAGACGCCGACGCCCTGCGCGGCACCGTCCTTTTTGCCCACCGCGATCAATTGCCCTCCCTGCCAGATGATGAGTTTTATCATGCCGATCTTATCGGGCTTGAAGTCTATGACACCGGCGGCGCGCTGATTGGCCGGGTCAAGACCGTACAGAACCACGGCGCCGATGATCTGCTGGAAACGCAGCTTGATGGCACCTCGGCCACCGTCTTTCTGCCTTTCACCAAGGCCGCTGTCCCAACCGTGGATCTTGCCGCAGGCCGGATCATCGCCGACCCGCCCCTGGGCATCCTGCCCGAGCCAGAAAGCGACTGATGCCCCGCCGCATCATCATTCACGCAGGGTTTCACAAGACAGGCACGTCAACCGTGCAAGCCACCCTGCGGGACAACCGCGTGGCGATGAAGAAACACGTGGCCCTGCGCCTGCGCTGGCATATGAAGGACATCGTGACCGCCGCCCGGGGCTATTCGATGGATCAGGACCCCTTGACGCTGGTCAAGGTCCAGACCCGCTTCGGCGCCATGGTCAACGACCTGCCCGGCATGCCGCGCCGCACGCTGATCCTCTCTGCCGAGGAACTGCTGGGCCATCTGCCCGGGCGTGACGAATTGATGGACTACGCAGCGGCCCCAGTGCTGCTTTACGCTTATTGGGAGATCTTCAAGGCCAAGTATCCGCTGGCTGAGGTCATGATCTATCTCTCCACCCGTGGTCCCGAAGCCTGGTTGAAGTCGGCCTATTGGGAACACGTGAAATCCTCAAACATGACGCTCGACTTTGACGCCTTCGCCACCAAATTCCACCGCGCCGCCCTGCTCGACGATATGGCCGCCGATGTCGCAAGCCGCGTCCCGGTGCAGGTGCATACCTTCCCGCTTGAGAATACCGAAATGCTGCGGCTTGGACCTGCCGACCCGCTGCTGCAACTGTGTGATCTACCAAAGGACGTTTTGGACAGCCTGTCGCCCGCGACCCCGACCAACGTCAAAGCCGACGAAGCGGTTCTCAAAGCCCTGCTTGAAGCCAACCGCCTCCACACGTCACCGGCAAAGCGTAAGGCGGCAAAGGACGCCATCCTTGCGGAGGCAGGTGAGACATGAAACCTTCTCGCTCCCATGGTCGCCAGTCAGTGCGTGAAACGCTGCAGCCGCGCGAGCTGATGCAACCAAAGCCACAGTATCGTGACGTTTGGCAGGCGCGCGTGATCACGCTCTTCCCGGAACTCTTCCCCGGCGTGCTGGGCGCGAGCCTCACTGGAAAGGCGCTGCAGGACGGTCTGTGGCAGCTCCACACCCACGATCTGCGCCGCTTTGGCATCGGGAAACACCGCAATGTCGACGACACACCTGCGGGGGGCGGTGCCGGTATGGTGTTGCGCGCTGACGTGGTAGGACCGGCCGTTGAGGATGCAACGGCTAACGCGCGGGGAAGATGGCCAATTCTCTATATGTCCCCGCGGGGACAACGCTTTGATCAGGCCATGGCGCGCGATTTGGCCAGCTGCCAGGGGGTCACAATGCTTTGCGGCAGGTTCGAAGGCGTCGATGAGCGGGTGATCGAACACTATGGCATCACAGAGGTGTCGCTGGGTGACTTCGTGATGACCGGTGGAGAGCTTGCGGCCCAGGCAATGATTGATGCCACCGTCCGGCTCTTGCCCGGCGTTTTGGGCAACGCCGACAGCACGGTAGAGGAAAGCCATTCGAACGGCCTACTGGAACACCCACAGTACACGCGCCCCGCCACGTGGGAAGGGCGCGAGATACCGCCGGTACTGATGTCGGGCAATCACAAGGAAATCGCCAAATGGCGGCACGAACAGGCGCTTGAACTGACCCGCACCCGCCGCCCCGACTTGCTGAAAGACGAAGAAGGTTAAGGACCCTCAGGACCGGCCTGCACGCCTCGCCCCAAACGTATGGCCGCTACGCAGCATTCGCCTTCAGATAAGCATAGATCTCATCTTTCAGCGCCATCCGCTTCTTGCGCATATCGACCATATGATCGTCACTTGTCGGCTCCACATCCGTCTCGGCCCGGTGCAATGCGCGGTTCAGCTCGTGATAATCATCCGACAGCTTGGCAAAATGCGCATCCGACTGGCGCAGGGCGGACATCTGCTCGACCATATCCGGAAATTCCTCAGCCAATTCATGGGGTACGTGGGACATATGTGATGCTTCCTCTTTACTTTGGATTTTCAGCTTTTGCGGGTCTTGGGATGCAAGGAGGCCGCAAGAATGTGGTCGGAGTTGTTCAAAACCGCTTCGGCCTGATGAAAGATCAGCGGGTCGGGTGGTGCAGCGACGCTCAGGTCCTTGTCGGGGTAATCGAGCTGCGACAGGAAATGCCGCATGCACGTCAGGCGCGCGCGTTTCTTGTCGTTTGACCGGATCACAGTCCAGGGCGCATCGGCAGTGTCCGTGTAAAAGAACATCGCCTCTTTTGCCTCGGTGTAGTCATCCCACTTGTCCAGGCTCGCCCGGTCGATGGGTGACAGTTTCCAACGCTTCAATGGATCGGTCTCCCGGCTGGCAAAGCGCGCCTTTTGTTCCTCCTGCGTGACCGAGAACCAGTATTTGAAAAGCTTGATACCTGACCGCACCAGCATCCGTTCAAACTCTGGCGTCTGGCGCATGAATTCGAGGTATTCGGTGGGTTCGCAGAAATCCATCACCCGTTCGACACCTGCGCGGTTGTACCAGGACCGGTCGTAAAGGACGATCTCGCCTGCGGTGGGCAAATGCTTGACGTAGCGCTGGAAGTACCACTGACCGCGCTCTTCATCTGTGGGTTTGTTCAAGGCGACAACCCGTGCTGCCCGAGGGTTGAGGTGCTCCGTAAAACGCTTGATCGTGCCGCCCTTGCCCGCTGCATCGCGTCCTTCAAACAGCATTACAAATTTCTGGCCCGTCTCCTGAACCCATAGCTGCACTTTCAGAAGCTCGACCTGCAACGCAGCTTTCTCTGCCTCATAGGTCTTGCGGTCCAGCTTTTCTGCGTAAGGATACTCCCCCTGTTCAAATCCAAGGATCGGGGCGGCCTTGACCGGCTCTGGTGAATTCGCGGCTTTCTCGGCCTTTGTTGATGCTGTTGGCATGCTGTCCCCCTGCTGCCTTTGGTTTTCGTTCGGTCAGGACTCTAGCGGATGCGCGCCAGGGGGCGCCTTGACGTGGATCAAGGATCACCTGCTGATCTGGTTGCGACTTATTCGGGCAACGCCTTGCACAGCAATCCGGCTGGAGGCAGCGAATCTTGCTTTTTCAAAGAAATCGCGGATCATGTCGCGATGCTGGGCTCCGATCATCAGCGCAGACAAGACCTTGCGAACGTGGCCGAACTGGCGCTGCGGTCGTCCGGGATGGACAGCGTCGGCCTTTACCTCTTTGACGAACACCTGCGCGCGACCGAAGGCGTGATCCTTGGCATGCCGGATGCGTTTTCGCGTGCCTACGAGGTCACGGGCATGCGGATTGATCCGGTGCTCGCTGACGTGCGCGAACGTGGTCTGCCGTCCTCAACCGTCACCTGTCTGGGCGAACGCTGGACACGCTCTGAGCTCTACAAGCGCGTATCGGGCCGTTACGGGCTCACCGGCTTTGCCACACTCCCGCTTTATGACCATGACCGGCTGGCCGGGGTGCTCTATCTGGGCACCAAGCATGAAAAACCCTTGCCACAACTGTCGCTGGAGGGGCTCTTTACGATGTCCCCGCATGCCACCCGCATCTCGACCCGGCTGCTAAGCCTGCCAAAACGTGCGCCGCACCTGACACCTCGGCAAAATGACGTCGCAAGATTGGCCGCAGAAGGTCTGTCCAACCGCGACATCGCGGAGGCCCTGGACACCGGTGAGGCTGCGGTGCGCAAACATCTCAAGGCGCTCAACCGTCACTTCGCCACAACCAACCGGACAGCCATGTCCGCAGCCTGGCGCGCAGCGGCCCGCTAGGGGTACCCGTTCGGGGACTACCCGGCCACAACCCGCATCTGGTTTGATCCCTCTATAAACATGGAGGATATCACATGACCAAAGTTGCCGCCGTACAAGCCGCGCCTGTCTGGATGGACGCGCAAGGCACACTCGACAAAACCATCGCCCTTATCGAAGAGGCGGGCCAAAAAGACGTCAAACTCATCGCCTTTGGCGAGGTCTGGCTGCCCGGCTACCCTTTTACCATCTGGTTGCAGCCCCCGATGGCCGCGATGGACATCGTGATGAAACACCGCATGAACGCGATCACCGTGGACGGGCCCGAGATGCGGGCGGTTTGCGACGCCGCAGCCCGCGCCGACACTTACGTTATGCTGGGCTTTGCGGAGCGCGACCGGGGATCAATCTATTGTTCTCAGGCGCTCATCTCTGACAGGGGTGAAGTCCTGATGACCCGCCGCAAGCTGCGCCCCACGCACATGGAGCGCACCGTTTGGGGGGAAGGCCCGGTCACGGACATCAAGATCGTCGAAACACCGTTCGGCAAGGTTGGTGGCCTGTGCTGCTGGGAAAACATCCAACCCATCAACCGGCAGGGGATGTACCAGCTGGGTGAGCAGATCCACGTCGCGTGCTGGCCGTCCTTTGGCATGTTCAAAGGGGTCCGGCAGGCCTATTCACTGTCGTCCGAGGCTAACATGGTCGAAAGCCAGTCTTACGCGCTGCAAGGCGGCTGCTTTGTGTTGGCGGCCAATTCGATCATCACCGAAGACAGTCTGGACGCCATCACAATGGGCAATGAGGACCTGCGCGCCCTGGTCGGTGCCGGCGGCGGGTCGGCCGCGGTTTTTGGCCCGGACGGCTATCGCCTGACTGATCCGATTGACGAGCACACCGATGGGCTCGCCATCGCCGATGTCGATCTGGGCATGATCGAAGGTGCCAAGGTCTTTGCCGATCCGGCGGGACACTACTACCGTCCCGATGTTGCCCGTCACGTGCTGGATGGCTTTGCCGGACCGCTGCACGCCCAGCCCCCCGCCGAAAATCCGATCCTCAAGGCGGTGGACGAGGATGCGGCCTGATGCCTGCCTTCTACACCGATGCGCAGCGCGCAATGCAGGCGGCACAGGGGACCGAGAAACTGGCCGACACGGTTGAGGCGGCCATCGTCTGGGACGTGGTGGAAGGCCCCAATGTCGACTTTATCGAGAGCCGGGATTTCTTCTTTCTCTCCACAGTCGATGCCGAGGGACGGCCAACCGTCAGCTACAAGGGCGGACCCCAAGGGGTCTGCCATGTGGTTGATGAAAAGACGCTGGTCTTCCCGGCCTATGATGGCAACGGCATGTTCAAAAGCATGGGCAACGCGGCAGACACCGGCAAGGTCGGGTTGCTTTTCATTGACTTTGAAACACCCAACCGGGTGCGCGTGCAGGGCGATGTGACCGTTACAGCAGATGACCCGGAAATGGGACGCTATCCCGGTGCCAAGATGATTGCGCGGGTGAAGGTTGAACACTGCTTTCTCAACTGTGCCCGTTACATACACAAGCACGAACGCGTGTCGCAAAGCCCCTATGTCCCGGACGAAAGGGGCGAACAGCCGCACCCAAGCTGGAAGCGGATCGATCTGGTCCAGGACAGCCTGCCGGAAGAGGTGCAGGCCAAGACCGTGGCTGAGGGCGGTACGATCACCATGGATGACTACGCCGAAAAGCTCATGGCCGGGCAATCCTGACCCGTCACCACATGCGGTAAAGATAGGCCCCGACCTCGCGTCGGGGCCTTGCCGTGTGGTGGAGGTCCCGGATCAAGTCCGGGACGAAACAGGGCCTTTTGTGATATCCTTCTTTCAAGACGAGGGATGGCATCATGGACACAACGCTTCTCATCGGCACCACGAAGGGTGCTTTTCTTATCAGCAGCACAGAGGGCCGAAACGGCTGGCGCGTGACCGGCCCGCATTGCGACGGCTGGCCCATCAACCACGTGATCGGCGACCATGAGAACGGCACCATCTGGGCCGGAGGCGGCGGCGACTGGTCCGGCGCTGGTGTCTGGCGGTCCGATGATGGCGGGGAAAGCTGGCAGCTTGCGCGGTTGACCAAAGGCCAGATGGATGAATGGGCAGCCAATGATCCCGACTTTGCCCAAATGATTGGTTGGACGGACGATCCCCTGCCCCACGGGGACGCCTTCAGCCAGATATGGTCTCTCGGGTTGGCACACGGCACGCTTTATGCCGGAACCAAGCCTGCCCAGCTGCTGGCCAGCGACGACGGCGGCAAGACATTTGCAGTGACCCAAGCGCTCAGCGATCATCCCAGCCGTGACAGCTGGAACCCGGGTGGTGCGGGACTTGTGCTGCACACGATTGTCTCTGATCCCGGCGACGCCAAAAAGATGTGGATCGGCATCTCTGCTGCCGGTGTTTTTGCCACAGAGGATGGCGGGGAAAGCTGGGAACGGCGCAACAGGCTCTCAAATGCCGAATCCTGCGGTCACCACGACCATCCCGCCGCGCCAAGGGACGGTGAAACTGGCCACTGCGTGCACAACATGCACCGCGCACCGGGCCAGACGGACCTGCTCTACCAACAAAACCACCATGGTGTCTGGCGCTCAACGGATGGCGGGCGCAGTTGGGAGGACATCAACGAAGGCCTGCCCTCAACCTTCGGATTTCCGATCCGCATTCACCCACGCGACCCCCAAACCATCTGGACCTTGCCGCTGAATGGCGACAGTGCGGGGCGGTTTCCCCCCGATGCTGCGGCTGCCGTCTGGCGGTCACGGGATGGCGGGCAGAACTGGGAACCGCTGCGCGAGGGCCTGCCTCAGGAAAGCTGCTATTTCACCGTGCTGCGGCAAGCTATGGCTGGCGATACGGCAGAGCCTGCCGGTATCTACTTCGGCACAAACTCTGGGTCGGTGTTCGCCAGCGTTGACGAAGGCGACAGCTGGGACGAGATTGCGCGTCATCTGCCAACCATCCTCTCAGTCGAAGTGCTGGAGCGCTGACCCAGATCGGCAACACCCTGCCTGCGCCCCGGCTGGCACGCGTATCTCGCGCAGGTAGTATTGCCCCTTAGAGTTCCTCCCATATACTTGTGGAATTCGCGGATGATCCCGCAGTCCAGCAGGCAGCTCAGTGTGAAGAAACTTGTCCTTTTTCTGGCCTTGGTCGTCGCCCTCGGCGCGGGGACTGCGCTCTTCCTGACGCGCAATACCCCGGTCAGCAATGCGGGCCTCAAGGCGAGCGATCTGCCCGCACTCATCCCGACACGCGCATTCTTTGCAGACCCCCGCGCGGCCTCTGACTACGTCGCCTCAAGCGATGGCCGTTATGTCATTCTGGAACAGGCAAGCGTGCTGGGGCGCAAGCGTGTCGTGCGGGACGTGGAAAGCGGCGAAGAGGTCGGAAGCTTTCCGTTCGACATCGGCTTCATTCGCTGGCATCCGGAGAAGCCGCTTGTGCGGTTCGTCCACGAAGGACAGGATTGGGAAGCTGATCCCTTCAATCCCGAACAGGAGCACTGGCGGCGCACGACGCCCGTCCGGTTGTCTGGAGGATGGGTCAAGAACCAGATCGCCACGGATGCCGAAATGTCTGTGCTGACCTGGGGCAAGGAAAACCGCAACTCACCGGGGCACATGTGGCTTGTGTCACAAGACGGGCTGGATGCGAAGAAAATTGCTGAAGGCAGCGAGAAGAGCCGCTATTGGGTGTTTGATGTCAACAGTGAACCCGTCTTGCGTCTGGACAATCTGGACGACTCCACAGACCGCCTGTTCACACAAACAGACACAGGTTGGGAGCCGCTGATCGACATCAATCTCAACGATGCCTTTTATCCACTTGGCCGCGTGCAAGAGGACGGCAAGGTGATAGTGCGTTCGGCAATTGGGCGGGACAAGGCGGCCATCGTCTCGTTTGACACCAAGACTGGCGAGGAAGAGGTTCTGATCGAAAACCCGCAGACCGATGTGGGCTGGGCTGTGCATCTGACCTTGAAGGGAGAGCCGGACGTTGTGCGCCTTGGCCCTGACACCTGGGACCGCGTGGCGCTGACGGAACGCGGTGAGGTCTTTCTCGATATTCTGGCGCAATTTCCTCAGCCTGTGACGCTAGGCAGCACCGCCGCCACGGCTTCCGGGCGCTATGTCACCCAAGCGATTTCACCGCGCGGTCAATCCTATATCTACCTGTTGATTGATCTTCAGGATCGGAGCTTTGTGAAGCTGGGCGAATTTCACTTTCGCCGTTTCAAGGATCGTCTGGTTGAGGATCAGGCGACATCCTTTGCCGCGCGCGACGGGACTGAAATACCGGCGGTCCTGACCATGCCGCGCAGCCCCAGCGGCCCGATCCCTTTTGTCGTCTACATCCACGGTGGTCCGGCAGGGCATGTCGGGCTTGGGTATGACCATTTCACCCAGTTTCTGGTCAATCGCGGCTACGGCGTGCTCAGCGTCAACTTCCGCGGCTCGTCCGGTTTCGGAAAGACCTTTCAGGCCAAAGGCTTCCGTGCCTTTGGACGCGCGATGCAGGATGACATTGCAGACGCGGCGCACTGGTTGGTGGATGAGGGACTGGCGGACCCTGACGCATTGGTGGCGATGGGTGCCAGCTATGGCGGGTATGCCGCAGCGATGGCGATGACCCGCGATCCGGGCCTTTTCGATGCGGCGGTGGTGGAGTTCCCGATGCTGGATGTGGCGTTTCAGTCCAAATATCATCCGGGGTTCTGGAACAACGGCATTGATGGCTGGTGGCGCTATTTCGGCAATCCGGATGTGGCCGAGGACCTTGCGTTCATGGAAGAGTTTTCGCCGATCAATCGCGTCGACGAGCTGCACGGGCCGTTGCTGGTATTGGGCGGGATGCGTGACGAGATCACAGCGGTGCAGCAGGTCAGAACGTTCCAAGAGGTGGCGGAACGGGAAGGCAAGGACGTGACAACCGCCTACTTCCCCAATGCGGGCCATGGCGTGCAACACTGGCGGGATCGGCTGCGCCGCGCGCGGTTGATCGAGGATTTTCTGGCCGAGCATGCAGGGGGCAGATCGGGCGGGTTTGAGTTTGTCGAAGTCGCGCCGAAATTCATTGATTAGAAGCGGTCCGGGCGGCCTTTAGGTGCCGGACCAAAAGGCAAAATCGCCCCCTTGATCCGCTGTGCCAACCCGCCTATACCCCGCCCATCCGGAATCGTCTTACGGCGGCTCCGGTGCCTTGCGTTTTGCAAGGCACGACAAGCAATGACGATGCACCCTCCGGTGGGCGGCGCGACCGACCCGACAGACAGACCGAAGCTCTGATCGCGCAACAATCTTCGTGGAACACCACGAGCATTATAGGAGAAGGTCAGATGAACCTGATCGCAGAACTGGAAGCGGAACAGATTGCCG
>CAYUSM010000094.1:0-10865 GCA_964447345.1 uncultured Sulfitobacter sp.
TCTTCATCCACACCCTTGATGTTCGAGATCAGGATCTGCTCGATCTCGGGCCGGGTCGCATTCGCCTTTTCACCCAGACAGGCGATGTTTACCGGCACATGCCGCCAGCCATAGATGTAATAGCCCATCCGCAGAATTTCGGTTTCGACAATCGTCCGGCAAGTCTCTTGCGCGCCAAAATCCGTGCGCGGCAGAAACACCTGCCCCACCGCCATCAGCAGATCGGTCTTGGGCTGGTGCCCGGTGCGCCGCACCTGATCGTAAAAGAAGTTGGCCGGGATCTGCACATGAATGCCCGCGCCATCGCCTGTCTTGCCATCGGCATCAACAGCACCGCGGTGCCAGATCGCCTTCAGCGCCTTGATCCCGTTCTCGACCACCGCACGGCTCTTGGACCCGTCAACATTGACCACAAGCCCCACACCGCAAGAGGAATGCTCTTCCTGCGGATCATACAGGCCCTTTTCGGCCATCATCGCGCGCTTGGCTTCTTCCCGTGCCACCCATTCTGCATCGTATTTGGTCATGTGGCGTCTCCTTCAACAAACTGGTTGGTGGCCTCGTAGTCGGCCCGCGTCTTGCGGCGGTGCTCGCCTGCAAGATGCGCATATTTCGGTGCCCGATCCGTGTAGATTTCCGAGAGCAGCGCAAAATCCTTGGCCTCTTCGAACAGACCGGGGAAAAGCTCGATCTCCGTCTCGTCCGGATCGACATTGCGCAGCCATATGTGGCTGCCGCAGGTGCTGCAGAACGCCCGCTCCGAGAATGACGATGACGCATGCCGCGTGACGTCACCCGTGACTGTCACATGCGCCGCCGTGGCGACAAAGCTGCCAAACAGCATGCCGTTCCACCGCTGACACATCAGACAATGGCAGGCCCCCACAGCAGCGATATAGTCGCCATCAATCTCGACCCGGACTGCGCCACACAGGCAGCGCCCGGAAAGCTGACCTGAACGCCGGTAAGGGGCGATAATATCATCGCGGTTCTGCGCCTCAGTCATTGGTCTGGCTTTCATCCTCAGCCGCAAACATCGCGATTGTGTCTGCCGCCGTCAGCCGCTTGTGATCACCGGTAAAGGCATAGCCATCCGGGCAAAGATCATTGAAGAACTCCAGCTTAAGCGGCGCACCACCTGCATTCTCAAACAGTCCCGCTGACAAGTGCCGTGCTCCGTCATGGACTGTGCCATACCAAAGCGTCGACCCGCATTCCGGGCAAAATGCCCGTTCCGCCCATTCGGAAGACCGGAAAACCTTGACCTCTCCCTCAACGAAAACGTCCTGCGGATCGTTGGAAATGGACATGTACGCCCCGGAATTCTGCCGCCGACACATGCCGCAATGGCAGGCCCGCAGCGCAGGCTTATCCATGCGCGACGTCACAGTGACAGCCCCACACAGGCAATGACCTTTCAATTCACTCATTTGGCGGTGCTCCGACCATTTCCAGCACTTGGGCTTCGGTCATCCGATTGCGGTCTCCGGCAAAAGCGTGGGTTGCCGGCTTGTGGTCGATGTAAACTTCGCTGGCAAAGGTCATCCCTTCAAGGCTGTCCAAGGCCCCTGCACTCAGGCTGAGCATCCCCTGCATCGGACCTTCTGCGGTCAACCGCCAGAACAGGCTGGACCCGCAGGCGCTGCAGAAACCGCGCTCGGCCCATTCGGAAGACTGGTAGGTGCTCAACGTCTCGTCCGCTGTCCAGGTCACACCGCCCGGCGGCACCATGACGCCCAACTCGATCCCGCCGCTGAACTTGCGGCACATGGCGCAGTGGCAGGCGCTGTATTCGGTCGGCGCTTCAGCCAATTCAAAGCGGACCTTCCCGCAGAGGCATCCGCCGGTCTTGTTCATTGGTTCAGACATTCTTTACCTCCTCTGTATTTCAGGTCTGCTTCACTGACCTACTTTGAAAAATTCCGCGTTTTCTGTGGTGTACGGGTCGTGTACGCCTTGTGCACAGTATGTGACTTTTTACCCTTTGTTCATCATTCGGCGGCAATCGCCGCCGCGGCGTTGAACCGGTCCAGGATCGCCTCTGCGCAATCGCGACCGTCCTTGATCGCCCAGACCACCAAAGATGCTCCGCGCACGATGTCTCCAACGGCGTAAACACCGTCAAGCGCCGTCGCGCCCGTGATGTAATCCGCCTTGATCGTACCCCAGCGATTGATCGGCAATTCCGGCTCACCGAACATCGTCGGCAGGTCTTCGGGCTCAAAGCCAAGCGCCATGATGACAAGGTCCGCTTCCTCAAGATAGTCCGAGCCTTCGATCAGTTCCGGTGCCTGACGCCCCGTCGCGTCGGGCGCGCCCAAACGCATCTTCTGAACCATCACACCCTTGACCGGGCCCGCAGCTTTGCCCGCATCCTCCGCGTCCGTGACACGCAAATCAGTCACAAAGGATTTGGGCGCTGTCAGCCATTCGAAGATCACACCTTCCTCTTCCGCATTGGCAACTTCACGCTGGCTGCCAGGCATGTTCGCCCGGTCACGGCGATAAAGGCACTTCACGCTCTTGGCACCCTGACGAACGGAGGTGCGCACGCAATCCATCGCCGTGTCACCGCCACCAATCACAACAACCCGCTTGCCTTCGGCATTCAGGCTGCCATCGCTGAACTCAGGCACATCATCGCCAAAGCTTTTCTTGTTGCTGACCGTCAGGAAATCAATCGCCCGAACAACGCCATCTGCCGTGCTGCCATGCACATCAAGGCCGCGCGACTTGTAGACACCTGTCGCCACAACCACCGCGTCATGATCGGCCCGGATGGTCTGCCAGATGTCCGCATCCACATCGCAATTCAGCTCAAAGGTCACGCCACCCTGCTCAAGCTGATCGTTGCGGCGCATGACCACATCCTTCTCCAGCTTGAAGCCCGGAATGCCGTAGGTCAGCAGACCGCCCGCGCGGTCATAGCGGTCGTATATGGTCACCTGAACACCCGCGCGACGCAGCACGTCCGCCGCCGCCAGCCCGCCGGGTCCCGCACCGATGATGCCAACGCTTTCCTCGCGCTCCGCCTTGGGCTTGATCGGCTGGACCCAGCCTTCTTCCCAGGCTGTATCAGTGATGTATTTCTCGACCGACCCGATGGTCACCGTGCCGTGGCCGGATTGTTCGATCACACAGTTGCCTTCGCACAGACGGTCCTGCGGGCAGATGCGCCCGCAAATTTCCGGGAAGGTGTTTGTGGCCTGACTGACCTCATAGGCCTCCTGCAAACGCCCCTCGGCGGTCAGGCGCAGCCAGTCGGGGATGTTGTTGTGCAAGGGGCAATGGCTCTGGCAATAGGGCACGCCGCACTGGCTGCACCGGCTCGCCTGCTCCTTTGCCTTGGCATCCGCGTACTCCGCGTAAATCTCTTTGAAGTCCGAACGCCGTAAATCTGGCGGACGCTTTTCCGGCATGTCCCGCTCAACGTTCACAAACTTCAACATCGGCTGCTCTGCCATGGGTTTCCTCCGGAATTATCACCAGAAACCCCGACTATAACAGCCCAAGACTGAATAAAAGACAGCAATACTGACCTAAAAGGCAGTTAACCATACCAGAAACTCAAAAAGTGCAGCGATACTGACCAAATTTAAGTCCGAACCGGACCTAACAGCTAGAAACCGCTTATCAAGGCCACAAGGGCAACACCACCCACCACGATTCGCCACCAGCCAAAAAGGGCATACCCGTGCTTGCTCACATAGCCTAAGAGCCATTTCACGACCAAGACAGCAGAGAGAAAAGCCATCACAAATCCGACCGCAATCTCGTTCATCGCAGTCGCGTCCAGCACATCCCTGTTCTGATAAAGGTCATAGGCAAACGCACCTGCCATGGTCGGCATGGACAGGAAGAACGAGAACTCCGCCGCTGCGCGTTTGCTCGACCCCAGCATCAGCGCCCCGACAATGGTCGCCCCGGATCGAGAGACGCCCGGGATCATCGCAAGGCATTGAATGAAGCCGATTTTCAGCGCCATGGCCAAGGGAAAGGCCATCGCATCATCGTGTCGTGGCTCAGGCGCAATGCGGTCGACCACCAACAAAACGAACCCGCCGACAATCAGCATAACCGCAATCAACATCGGCGTCTCAAAAAGAACCGTCTTGATAAAGTCATGCGCCAGCACGCCGATCACCACCGCAGGCATGAACGCGATCAGGACAGAAAGGATGAAGCGCCGAGCCACCGGATCATGAGGCGCATCCCGAAATACTTTCAGCAACCGACCCGCGTAAATGGTGAGGATCGCCAGCACGGCACCCAGTTGTATGACCACCTCAAAGGTTCGGCCTGCGCTTTGGAAACCAAGGAAATGCCCCGCCAGCAGCAGATGCCCTGTCGAGGACACGGGGATGAACTCTGTCAGCCCCTCCAGCAAACCCAGAAAGGCGGCGACCAGGGTCGTTGAGCCGTCCATCAGCCGTTGCGCAAGTTCTGCGCTGAATCCTTAATTGCGTCGTACTGACCCGAGGGACGGAACCGCCACAGGTAGTCTGGCAGAACCGCCGCCATTGCAACGGGGCGAATACCCAGATCATCAAAACTCTTGGCATCTTCCGCCACGACATTGTTTTTGGTCAGGTTCTTGACCTGATCGCGCGTCAGCATCCCATTGGAAATCAGGCCAAATGTCATCGCCTGCAGCATGTCAAAACCAAACGCCATGATGCGCGCAATCCACATCGGCATATTCAGGACCAGCCGACGCCGGTGAATCACCTCCAGCATGCGCTGCATCAGACCCCGGAACGTATCGACCTCCGGGCCGCCCAGTTCATAGATGCCGCCCGGCGCATCGCCCATTGCGCCCATCGCCGCGGCCTGTGCTACGTCATCCACGTAGACGGGTTGAAACTTCGTATCCCCGCCCACGACCGGCAGGACGGGGCTTAGCCGCGTCATGCCAGCAAAGCGGTTAAAGAAATCGTCTTCGGGTCCAAATATGATCGACGGTCTCAGGATCACCGCATCAGGCATGTATTTGAGCACACCCGCCTCGCCTTCGCCCTTGGTGGCGGCATAGTCGCTCTCCGCCTGCATATCAGCCCCGATGGCCGAGATCTGGACCATCCGCTTCACACCGTTTTCCGCCGCCAGCCGTGCAATCCGCGCAGGCCCCTCTGCCTGAACAGCATCGAACCGGTTCTTGCCGTTCTCGACCAGAATGCCGACGCAGTTCACAACCGCATCCGCCCCCATCAAAGCCGCGCGTACAGAATCGTCGTCGCGGATATTGCACAGAATTGGCTCCACCTGCCCGACCACACCGTAAGGTTTGACAAATAGCGCCTCATTGGGCCGCCGCACCGCCACACGTACACGCCAACCCGCTTTGGCCATGCGCCGCGCGATATACCGCCCGACAAAACCCGAACCGCCATAGATTGTAACCAGTTTGGACATGGTGAGGCCCCCATTGAGCACGTTGACTGTGTTCGTGTACCGCCCCACCCCCTGCCGGACAAGACGCAATTCCGACGCAGCCTGATCGGGGCCCGCAATTCAGGAGCAATTTTCCATCAGAGAGAAGGGTGCAGTCTCGACAAAAACTTCGCGCCCCGAAAAAGCTTCCTCGGTCAGCCTTGCGGCAAAAGAACAGTTGTTTTCCCACACTCAAGTGGTCAGCCAATACATTTGCAAATGGAGGAGGCGTATTGCCGATATGATCGAGTCAACGCGTGACCATTGCCGATAAGGTAAAAAACTGCCCCGTCCCGCTCGTTCCGTTTGCTCGGATCGGCAGAACATATCGACGAGTGATGGCAAAACCCTTTGCACGCCTTGAACGTGCAGAAACCCTTGAGGCGCATGGTGAACTAAAAAATCCACGAGATACCAGGGTTGCGCGACCAACAGGCAGATAGCTCTGCTGCATCGAAGACATTGAGAACTTTGGACCGTTAACTGCAATATACAATGGCTGACGGACAACAAGGTGAAGCTTCCCTAGACTGGCATGGCGCTTTGGACTGCCCAACGCGAAAGACAAGCGCGTCTTTATCAACATCCCTGTCGCCCACTTCCGGGAGGATCACGCTACTCCAAGCGCAACTTGGCGACGCCTTACTTTTTCCAAACTGCAGTCGAGATACCGCCGAAATTCAACGTTAGGTTTCCTGAAACGCGATTTATTGTCTGGGGGGACAGGATCGTCGGGCAAGAAGCTCGGCGTGCGAGAGGGTGGCAATGTTCGAACTCAGGCGATTGGCGATTGTGGGTGCTGCGGTGGTCCTTGTCGGGATCGTTGCACTGACTTCGTCGCGTATACTTCTGACGACCGATGCGATGGCGGCGCCTGGGCCGGTGGCAAAGTTGCCGGTTTCTGTATCTGTGGCTCCGTTGCGCGCTGCGGATCGCTATACCTTGCAGCGACGGTTTTCAGGCCGGATCGAACCCAACCAGACAGTCGACATAGCCTTTGATGAGCCCGGTAAACTCGCCGCGATCCTCGCTGGGGAAGGTGAGACCGTGTCCGCCGGGACCGCGCTTGCCAGGCTCGATACCGAGTTGCTTGAGATTGAGCGTTCCCGCCTTGTCAGGCTGCTTGCAACTGCCCGCGAAGAAAAGAGCATCATGCAAAGTTCGCTCGAACGCGAAGAGAACCGTGCAAAAAAAGACCGCGCCACAACAAGCGCCATCGACCACCTTCGCATCTCGCTTGCGCAGGTCTCGGGGCGCAAGGCTGATCTGGAAGGGCAGATTAAAATGCTTGAGGCACGCATCCGGCGAGCAACGCTGTTTTCCCCTTTTGCGGGTAGCATTTCACAGCATTTCGCTGATACCGGAAGTTCTTTCCAAGCGGGGCAACCGATACTGCGCTTGATTGAAGACGGCCCTCGCAACGTCAGGATCGGCGTGGACGCTGCGTTGTGCCGCGACCTTTCCGTTGGTGATGAACTCGACCTGCTGATCGGCGAGGACCTTGTCGCCGCTCGGATCACTGCAATCCTCCCCGATCTCGATCCTGTAACTCAGACACGAACCGTGCTGTTTGAGTTGCAAGAAGACCCTGTGATCGTCGCAGGAAATGTCGCGACGATCCAGATTTTGCAGGAGATTCCAGCGCGTGGTGCCCTGGTCCCGATCAGTGCCTTGCGCGACGGCTCTCGTGGTCTGTGGGAAATTACTGTTGCGACGCCCAACAGCGATGGTCACAGGATCGCGGTCGAGGCCGTTGAGGTTCTGAATGTTATTGACGAGGTTGCTTTCGTTCGCGGCACTTTTGCAGAAGACGCCCTTCTTGTTATCGAGGGACAACACCGCCTTGTTCCGGGCCAACCGGTTTCGCCGATCCGATGAAACTGGATATGACGTACCGTCAGCCCCGGCTGCTTGTCCTCACGATTGCGTTGATCCTGGTCGGGGGGCTTTCCGTTTTGACCACCATCGGTCGACAGGAAGACCCCACGATCACGAACCTGTATGCAATGATCACCACACCCTATCCGGGGGCAGAGGCGAGCCGGGTCGAAGAGCTGCTCACGATCCCGATCGAGGAACGTCTACGCAGAATTCCCGAGATTGACCTGATCGAGTCAACATCCTCTGCGGACATTTCCGTTATCTCTGTCGAACTCATGGCTTCGGTCGACGAAGACAAGATCGAGCGTATTTGGGCCGAAGTACGTGACGAATTGGAAGACGCACGCAGCAGTTATCCTGATGGCGCAGGGCCGAGCGATGTCGATACCGATTTCGCGAACACATTCGCAGCAATCATCGCGATTTCAGCCGAACGTCCGGACATTCCACCCGCTATCATCGGTCGCTACGCCAACGATCTTTCGTTGCAGCTACAAAGCGTATCAGGCACGAGCAATATCCGGACATTCGGAATGCCGAAAGAGGAGATACGCGTAGAAATTCCGCCTGCGACGCTGGCGTCGCTTGGTCTCACCGTAGCCGATGTTGCAAATGCGGTTGCGCAAGCTGACGGGCGCACAAGGGCAGGACGCCTTGCCAATGACGGCCTCAATATGCAGTTGAATGCCGCCGAAGCGATCGCGACGCTTCAAGATCTCTACGACGTCGATTTGCGCACGGGCCATGATGCGGCACTATACCTCGGCACCGTTGCCGAAATCTCGCGCACCGTGCGAGAGCCAGCGCAGACCCTTGGCCTTCATAACGGCAAAGACGCGGTCCTCGTGGCCGCGCGAATCGCGGACGGGGAACGGATCGACCACTGGACCAAGGATCTCCGCGCCAAGCTCGCCGCTTTTGAGGCTACAGCCCCGGATGGGCTCCGCATCGAAATGATATTTGACCAGAGCCGATATACCAATGAGCGGCTATCTGAGGTTGTGTGGTCGCTCGCTATTGGACTGGTTCTTGTTGTTGCAGTCCTTCTTGTGTCGATGGGCTTGCGCGCAGCAATGATCGTGGGCGCGACGATTCCGCTGGTCGGTCTCGCGACAATCGCAAGTCTGTACTACGTCGGTGTGCCAATCCACCAGATGTCGATCACTGGCCTGATCGTCGCGCTCGGGTTGGTTGTTGATGCCAATATTGTCATGGTCGATGAGATCATGCGCCGTATTGCGGCGGGTCAGTCGCGCGCGGCGGCTGTCAGGGGCTCAATCCGACGCCTAGTCGCGCCTCTCACCGCTTCGACGCTCACTACCGCATTCGCGTTCATGCCGATGCTTCTGCTCCCCGGCGCACCAGGTGATTTCATCAGCACCATCGCTGTTGCAGTTATCCTGATGCTGGGCTGGTCGCTCGTCGTCGCCCTGATCCTTACCTCCGGTCTTGCGGGGCGGATCTTGAGTGAGGAGCAGGAAGAAACCGCTATGCCCGCGTTGCTTGAACGGTTCGCCGCCCTGCTCAACTGGGCCCTTACGCATCCACGCGTGTCGTTGCCGCTCTTTTTGTCGCCTGCATTGTTGGGCTTTGTCCTTGCACCAACGCTTCCGGCGCAGTTCTTTCCTGGTGTGGACCGAGACCAGTTCCAAGTTGAAATTCACATGGCGCCCGGCGTTCCAATCGAACAGACACGCGCCGCTGCACAGGCGGTGGGGGATGCCTTGCGCGCGGATCCTTTGGTTGAAAGCGTAACCTGGATGGTCGGGCGCGGCATGCCAGTGTTCTATTACAACGTGCTGAGCCAGGAAGGCAGTACTCCGCATTACGCTCATGCGATGGTCGTGACCCAATCACCTGACGCCACGCTCGATATTCTCCGGCGGGTCCAAGGCAACCTCGGCGCCGATATCCCCGCAGCACAGGTCGTGGTACGTCGTTTGGTGCAGGGCCCACCCGTCACAGCACCCGTCGAGACCCGGCTTTTTGGCCAGAATGTCGCGGCATTGCGCGAGGTGGGCGAAGACATCCGGCGCATCATGATTGAGACCCCCGGCGTTGTCGGAACCCGCGCCTCGCTCTCCGGGGGCGCGCCAGGTGTGACCCTCGAAATCGACAAAGCCCGCGCCGAAGCACTTGGCTACGAGAACGCCGCAGTTGCGGCACAAATCGGTGACGCCCTCGACGGGCGCCTGGGCGGAGCCATTCAGGAGGGAGAGGAGCAAATCCCCATCAGGATCATGGCCTCCCAGGAAACCCGCCAAAGCATCAGCGCCATTGGCGATCTTTATCTTATTCGACCACATGCTCAGGGTGATGACCGCGATGCTTTCGCAGCTACGCCGTTATCAAGCCTCGCTTCGATCCGTCTCACCCAGAAGGAAAGTGCCTTGTTCCGGCGAAACGGCGAACGCGTGAACATCGTTCAGGCCTTCACATCTGCCGATGTGTTGCCGCAAAGCGTAGAGGCCGACCTCATGTCCAGGCTTGAGGCCGCCGGTTTTACGCTGCCTTCTGGCATCCGCATGCAATCCGGCGGAGACAGCGATGCTCGCGATCAAACCATGAGCGATCTTGAAGCCTCGTTGGGTGTGATCGTGGTTCTCGCAGTGGCAACTGTGATCCTTACCTTTGGGTCTTTTCGCCTGGCGGCGATTTCCGGCATCGTCTGCGTGCTTTCTGTCGGATCAAGCCTGCTCTGCCTTGCCCTTGCGGCCCAGCCCCTGGGCATCATGGCCATTATCGGCATCATCGGTGCAATCGGAGTGTCGATCAACGCCGCGATTATTGTCATCACGGCCCTTCAGGCTGATCTGCGTGCCAGCGGGCAGGATTCTAAGGCAATCGTGCAGGTTGTCGGCCGTTCTGTCCGACATATCGCGTCAACGACGATCACCACCTTCGCTGGTTTTCTTCCGCTCATTTTTGCGGGTGGGGGCTTTTGGCCGCCTTTTGCTGTTGCGATTGCAGGTGGGGTCCTTCTCTCTGCGGTCGTATCATTGGTGGTCACGCCGGTTCTTTTTGCAAAACTTTGGGCATCGCACGATCGCATGTTTGATCACCGCCTCGATAACATGGCCTTGTCCCCTAACGGATAGCTCTGTGTACTCTGCCCCTTGGTCGACCTAGGTCTATTTGGCTGACCCCCGGTCTTCCGGCAAAAGAATCCATCCGACCCGCCTTCCGTGTCTCGCTTGAAACTGAATGCCTCTTTGGACGCTCGCAAATCTGCATGCATTCCTGGTCTTAGCTGCACCCCAAACGACGAAGAATATGAGCAGAAAACTCAAGATCCGACTGACCCAGGGTCTTGTTTGCAGAGCAGTACAAATACCCGGCTACCTTGTGCATTTTGACCTTACGAAGCGGCTGCTGGTAGGATTACGATTGACTGCGGACGCTTATCGGAACTGGAAGCTCCAATGTGCAGACCCAATCGCAATAAGCGATAACGCAATTGAGAGAGTTCGAGCAATTATCCGAGAATACGCATCCACCAGGAATTTTGCCCTAAATTGCATTGACAGCGCTCCCCGACCCCCTTAGATCACCGC
>CAYUSM010000095.1:0-10864 GCA_964447345.1 uncultured Sulfitobacter sp.
GCGTGCATTGCGGGTTCTGCACGGCGACCTGTCCGACCTATCAAGTGCTGGGGGATGAGTTGGATTCGCCGCGCGGGCGCATCTACCTGATTAAGGACATGCTGGAAAACGACCGTGATCCGGATGAGAAGACGGTGAAACACATTGACCGGTGCCTGTCGTGTCTGGCCTGTATGACGACCTGTCCTTCCGGCGTGCATTACATGCATTTGGTCGATCACGCGCGGGAATACATTGAGCAGCGTTACAAGCGGCCTTTGGGGGATCGTGTGCTGCGCTGGATATTGGCGCGTATCTTGCCTTATCCGATGCGGTTTCGTGTAGCCCTGCTGGGGGCCAAGATCGGGCGGCCATTTGCGCGGCTGATGCCGGACGCGCGGTTGCGCGCGATGCTGGAGATGGCGCCGAAGACCATTCCGCCGGTGAGCCGGAACGATGATCCGCAGAGCTTTGCACCGGAGGGGCAAAAGCGAAAGCGGGTTGCGTTGATGACGGGCTGTGCGCAAAAGGCGCTGAACACGGACATCAATGATGCGACGATCCGGTTGCTGACGCGTATGGGCTGCGAGGTGGTTGTGGCCGAGGGGGCCGGGTGCTGCGGGGCGCTGACGCACCACATGGGCAAGACGTCTGAGAGCCATGCGACGGCCGCGAAGAACATACGGGCCTGGGCGAAAGAAATGGACGGCGCGGGGCTTGATGCGATTGTCATCAATACCAGCGGCTGCGGGACCACCGTGAAGGACTATGGTCATATGTTCCGCAATGAGGCACTGGCAGAGGATGCCGCAAGGGTGTCGGCCATCGCGAGGGATGTCTCTGAGCTGCTGATCGACTTGGGCAACCCGCCAGATCAGGAGGCACCACAGCCCGCCAAAGAGCTGATTGCGGGTACAGACCGGCATATCGCCCATGAGCCAGTGCCCGAGGGCCTGGTGGTAGCCTATCACGCGGCCTGTTCTTTGCAGCATGGGCAGCAGATCAAGACCTATCCGAAGGACCTGCTGAAAAAGGCGGGGTTTACGGTGGTGGAACCTGCAGATTCGCATCTGTGCTGCGGATCGGCAGGGACTTACAACCTGATGCAGCCGGAAATCTCGAAACAGCTTAAAGAGCGCAAGGTGCGGACGCTTGAAGCCAAGAACCCCGATGTCATTGCGGCGGGCAATATCGGGTGCATGATGCAGATTGGCTCCGCCGCAAAAGCGCCCATAGTGCATACGGTTGAGCTTTTGGACTGGGCCTCTGGCGGGCCAAAGCCGCCCGCGCTTCGCGGCGAGAATTTGCCGAAATCTGAGATTCCAGTCTTAAGATGACACATTTGCCCTAATTTTGCCGCAACTCTTCGGTAACTCCGTCGCAACAAACAATTGCGGGATGTTACTGTGCGGCGTTGGGCAGCTTTTTCTTTGATAATCGGGGTACTTGCGACCGCCGGATTCGCACAGGATGCGCGTCTGAAAGAGCTGAAATCCGGCGTTGATGCGGACGCCTGGGAGGCGGTTGGCCGTCTGGATATTGGCGGCACCGGCTTTTGCACCGGTGCCCTGATTGCGCCGCGACTGGTGCTGACGGCGGCGCATTGTCTTTATGACAAGGAAACCAAGCAGCGGATCAACCACAGCAACGTGCAGTTTCTGGCCGGATGGCGCAACGGGCGGGCCGGGGCATATCGCGATGTGCGCCGGGCGGTCGTGCATCCCGAATTCATCTATGACGGCGATGTATCATCGGACCGGGTTCGAAACGATCTGGCTTTGCTGGAATTGCAACGGCCCATTCGCAATACGACCATAGAACCCTTTGAGACGGCCGCCCGCCCGCGCCCCGGCGATTCGGTTGGGGTTGTAAGCTACGCCAAGGACCGATCAGAAGCGCCGTCCTTGCAGGAGGTTTGCAAGGTGATGGCACAGCAGGAAGGGGTGCTGGTCACATCCTGTTCGGTCGATTTCGGCTCAAGCGGTGCACCGATTTTCCGGTTCGAGAATGGTCGGGCGCAGATTGTGTCGGTGGTGTCGGCCAAGGCAGAGGTGGATGGGCAGCGGGTCTCGCTTGGCACATCGCTTGGCGCGACGCTGGCGGTGCTGCAGGCCGAACTGGTCGCGGGCAAAGGTGTGTTTGAGACGGATGGACCGCGACGAAAGCGGGTTCTTGTGGGGCAAGGCAACAGCGAGACAGGAGCAAAGTTCGTCAAACCATGAGATTTGCAAACATCTTGAGCGGCGCGGTGCTGGCGCTTGGCGTTTTGGCCACTACTGCAGTGGCGCAGAACACGAATCTGCGGAAACTGGATACGGAGAATGACGCGCGCGTCTGGCAGGCCGTTGGGCGTCTGGACACGAAAGATGGCGGATATTGCACCGGCACGCTGATTTCGCCCGATTTGGTGCTGACAGCGGCACATTGCGTTTATGACCGTGCCGGGCAGTTGCGCGCACCGGACAACATGACGTTTCAGGCAGGTTTGACGAATGGCAAACCGGCAGCACAGCGGACCGTGGCGCAGATCGAGGCGCACAAGGGATACACGCCCAATACCCCGCTGACGGCCAAGAACATCCGGCACGACGTGGCACTGGTGCGATTGGCAGAAGCGATCCCGACCCATGAGCTTGATCCGTTCATCGTATTCTCTGGCAAACTCAGCAACGGACCGGTCAGTGTGGTGTCTTACGGGCGGGGGCGGTCAAATGCTTTGTCGCGCCAGAATCAATGCCAGGTGCTTGGTCAGCAGGATTCAGTGATTGCGGTGGACTGTGATGTGACCTTTGGCTCAAGCGGCGCGCCTGTGTTTACGCATTTGAACGGACGCGGGCAAATTGCTTCGGTGATCTCAGGTGGAGGTGTTTACGACGGAGAACGCGTGGCATTCGGGATGACATTGCCCCGCGTGGTCTCTGATTTGAAACGCCAGATGCGCGCCAATGCGCCACGTCCTGCGGCAAAGGTGCGCCGCCTTGGTGTCGGTGCCAATAAATCCTCAACCGGAGCGAAGTTCGTGACCGTTGGAGGGTCTTGAAACCCCGCGTTTGACTTCCCACATCAGCGATGTCGGGGTGCCTCAGATGGGCTCCGACGCAAGAAATCTGGACCTGTCCAATCACGGAAGGTTCGAAACTTTGATCGCTCTAAGATGAGGATGAATGACATGCGTACTTTTGATTTTGCACCGCTTTACCGTTCCAGCGTTGGCTTTGACCAAATCGCCAACATGATGGACCGGGTGCTGAGCAACGATGGTGCAACGCCAAGCTACCCGCCCTACAATATCGAAAAGTTGGAGAACGATTCCTATCGCATCTCCATCGCGGTCGCCGGGTTCTCCGATGCGGACCTTTCGGTTGAAGTTCGGGACAAGGCGTTGATCGTCTCAGCCAAGAAGGCCGAAGAAGACCAAGGTAAGACATACCTGCACCGTGGCATCGCGACCCGCGCGTTCGAGCGCCGGTTCCACCTTGCCGATCACGTGCAGGTCACGGGTGCTGCCCATGTCGATGGCATGCTGCACATCGAACTGGAGCGCCAGGTACCCGAAGCCCTGAAGCCACGTCAGATCGAAATCACGTCCGACGTGAAAGCGATCGAGAAAGATGTCGTGGACGCGAAATCCGTCAACTAAGGCGGATAGAAGGTCAACAACTGTCCCCAAGACTGACCTTCGTGAGCCCGGTGCGAGAGCGCCGGGCTCTTTTCTTTTGCGGAAATGACATAACATTTTTGCGAGATGGCGATGGATTGCTGGTCCGGCCATCTCGTGGCTCTTAGCCTGATGTGGCGCGGATGAGGGGACGGCATGCTCAGGACGTTTGTGATACTTCTGTTGACCTTCGGCATGGTGCTGCCCGCACAGGCGGTGGTGCTGGATGGTGAAATCCTGCGTCAGACCGGGAACGGACAGTTTGTGAAGCTGGACCCCGAGGATGTCTTTGCCGTGGGTGAGGACAATTTCGATACCGATCACCTTTATGCCTTTGATGAAGACCAGAACATCACGCTGGAACGTGCGATCCGCGTCGACATTGGCGGGGAGATGGGGATCATCCCCGGTGGGATGACGGTGGCGAGCCACTACGTGTTCTTTGACAGTGTGCGGGGAACGCACCATGGGTACGTCTATTTTGACGCGCCGATCCTTGGGGTGGCGGCGTTTCAGGATACGATGGCTGCGACTGATTTTCTGGCCAACAACGAGGTCGTTTATCTGTCGACTGAGTTGCGGGGGCTGGAAGACGGGGATCAGGTCTGGATCGATGCCGAAGACCCGCACCGGCTTTGGGTGTATTGGGCCGGATCATCTCCGGGCGACTACATCAGGGTGTTTACCGAGTGGTCGCCGGGCGGGCATATGATGTAGATCAGCAGCAGGCCATGCGCTCAGATTTGGCGCTGACCGTCAGCAAAGACCTGTTTCCACTGCAGAATGTCATAAGAGGCCCGCAGGCCGGTTTCCCAGAAGGGGTCTTCGTGGATGAGGGTTTCAACTGAGGCCGCATCGGGTGCGTCGAGCACCCATATCCCGCCTTGTCCACGACCATCGGTGTCCATAAGTGGCCCTGCGGCGCTGATCTGATCGCTGTGCTGTTCCAGAAAGCTCAAGTGTGCCTCCATATGCGTTTTCCGAATATCAGGGTCTGCGTCAGGGTTGTCTTTGAAAAGGATGATGAAGGGCATGAGGTGGGTCCTGTATTGCTGATTTGAGCAGTAGCTTATCCTGTAAAAAGGATGATTGAGACGGCATATTTGCCAGACTACTCTGCAGTTATGCAGAAGCTGGACTGGAACGACCTCACCTATCTCTTGGCCCTGCACCGCGCAGGAAACCTCTCTGCGGCGGCGCGCATGACGGGGAGCAGTGACACCACGGTTGCGCGGCGCATCAGGGCTTTGGAGGATGCGCTTGGGCAGCCGCTTTTTTCGACCAGCGCGCGGGGGCGATACATCCTCACGCCAGCGGGGCAGGCTGTGCTGGCGCGGGCGGAAGCGATGGAGCGCGAAAGTGCGGAGATGGTTGAGGCCCTGGGGCAGAGTGCCGAGGTCTTGGACTCCGTGGTGACGATCAGCGCGGTGCCGATCCTTTGCCATCGGATTTTGCTGCCCGCTTTGGCTGAGCTTCACCGCGTGCATCCGCAGCTTACCGTGGAATTGATCCCGGACGGGCGAAACTATGATCTCAACAAGCGGGAAGCTGATCTTGCGTTGCGGTTCTCGCGGCCTGAACGGGGCGGTTTGAAGGTGAAGGCCGTCAAACTTGGCACGCTGGACTTTGCGGTTTTTGGACCTGCGGGGATGATTGATCCGGGTGTTCTGCCCTGGGTGCTTTATGGCGAAAGCGTTGCGAGCCTGCCGCAGGCGCATTGGACTGCATCGGTTTTGGAACAGAACCCTGAAGGCAAGCCAGCCCCTGTCCGGGTGACGGATGCAGAAACGGCCTTGGAGGCCGCGGCGCTTGGGTTGGGAAAGGCGGTGCTGCCGTCTCGGGTCGGGCAGGCGGATGCACGGTTGCAGAGCTTGTCTGTGAAGAGTGACGTGGCACTTCCGACCCGGGATGTCTGGCTCCTGTCTCATGTGGATCAGAACCGGTTGCGGTCTGTTCAGGTGGTCAAGCAGTGGGTGTCGGAGATCGAATGGTGAGGCGGGCCTGTTCGGCCCGCCATCTCTGTCAGTTTGCCGAAAGGCTTTCGGCCAGACGCATCAGTTGGATCGCCTCGGCCCGGTAACCGTATGGGTCTGCCCCTTTGGTTTCATTGGCCAGCGCTATGGCGTCGGCGTAGGTCCAGTCGCCCATGTAAGTGCCGCCGCGCAGAAGCTGGCCGAAACCCGCGATGGCCGTGGCAAAGGACGCACTGCCGCTGACATCAGCACTGATCGGTTGCTCGATCAGCGTGCTGGTGTCCTCACCCGGTGCCTTGTAGCGCAGGCGCAGGAAGGCCAGCTCATCGCTGTCGCTGCTGACAGTTGCGGCGGTGCCGTAGCGCAGATCGTCGTTCAGGATCGCTGGGGAGCCCGTGGGCGTGACTTCGTAGATCGCAGTGACCTGATGGCCTGCGCCGATGTCACCGGCATCGACCTTGTCGTTGTTGAAATCCTCGCGCTTGAGCGCGCGGGTCTCATAGCCGATCAGGCGGTATTCGGCGACTTCAGCTGGGTTGAACTCGACCTGAATTTTCACATCGTCGGCGATGGGGAAGAGCGCACCGGTCAATTGGTCAACCAGCACCTTCTGTGCCTCGGACAGGGTGTCGATGTAGGCGGCGGTGCCGTTGCCGTTCTGGGCGAGGGCCTGCATTGTGGCATCATCCAGATTGCCACGGCCAAAACCAAGGACGGAGAGGTAGGTGCCGCTCTCGCGCTTGTCTGCGATGTAGTCTTCAAGGGCCTCCGGGTCGGAGAGGCCGACATTGAAATCGCCATCTGTCGCAAGGATCACGCGATTGACGTCGCCCTCTTCTGCCATGGCAGCGGCAGTGGCATAGGCCTGTTGCAGGCCTGCCTGACCGGCGGTGGAGCCGCCTGCGTGCAGGTTTTCGAGCGCGTTCAGGATGGTGCTGCGTTCGCTTGCAGCTGTGGGTGCCAGAACCTCTCCGGCGGAGCCTGCGTAGGTCACAATCGCCACCTGATCTTCGGGACGCAGCTGGCCCAGCATCAGGCGAAAGCTTTGCTTGAGCAGCGGCAGCTTGTTGGGCGCTTCCATGGAGCCTGAGGTGTCGATCAGGAAGACCAGATTGAGCGGCGGTCGGTCCTCAACCTCAATCGCAGCCCCTTCAATGCCGATTTGCAGGAGTTGCGTGTCCGGATTCCAGGGTGTTTGCGCCAGAGTGATCGTGGGCCGGAAGGCGGAGTCCGCGGTCGGAGCGGCGTAGTCGTAGGAGAAGTAGTTGATCATCTCTTCGACACGCACGGCGTCAACGGGTGGCAATTGCCCGTTGGTCAGCGCGTTGCGCACGATGGCGTAAGAGGCGGTGTCGACGTCGATGGAGAAGGTCGAGACCGGTGTTTCGGTTGTGACCTGTACCGGGTTGGTGTCGGCGTTGGCGAAGGTCTCGGTATCTGCCTCTGGCCGGAACATGGGGGGCTCGGGCACGAGGTAGCTTGTCGCAGGCTCCGCCATCATACGGCTTTCGGGGGCCATGCTGTCAGCGGCGAGCCCAAGCTCTGCCATTGGGGCTGCTTCTTCGACAATGACCGGGGCGGGGGCAGCCGGGGACGCTGTCTTGCGTGCTTGTGTTTCGGGTTGGTCCGTCAGCACTGCGGGAGCGAAAGGGATGTCCTGGTTCTTTGGCATGATGGCATCGCCCAGGGGCGAGAGCATGACGAGGCCAACGGCAACGACGGCAGTGGTGGCGGTCAAGGCCGCACGGGAGGTGAGGGTGTTCAGCATGTGTCTTACTCCTGACATGAGGCCCGTTTTCGGGCGATCAGAGGTAAGACGGCGCTCATCCCGCGATCCTTGGAGGTCCACGAAATTTTTTTGTGCGAGAGCGATATTTTCTGCCCGGCGCGCCGGATCAGGGCGCGGTGTGGCGGCGTTCATCGCCTGTTTGAGGTCTTCGAGGTCGTCGGTCATGACGTCTCCTCCTGTCGCAGGTGTGCGAGGTGTTTCCTGGCTTGCGAGATGCGCCAGCTGACGGTGCCTTCGGAGATGCCGAGCACATCACCGGCTTCTTTGTGGGTCATATCGTCCAGTACCAGCGCCAGCGTGTCGCGCAGGTCGTCGGGCAGGCTGCGCATGGCTTGTGTCAGCCAGTCCAGCGCCTCTTCGGTTTCCTCATCGGCCGCGCGGCGGTTCAGTTCCCAGTCCCCCCAGCCGTCAGCGGCTTTGGCATGGGTCGCCGCGCGGCGGCGGCGGTCATGGGCGGCATTGACGCAGAGCCGATAGGCCCAGGTGGTGAAACGCGCCTCGCCCCGGTAGCTTTGCAGTTTGGCGGGGAGAGCCGCGCAGATGTCTTGTGTGAGGTCTTCCGCCTCGGCCTGCGATCCGGTCAGACGGAAGCAGAGACGGAACAGACGGTCGTATTGACGCTCAATGAGCGTGGCGAAGGCGCCAGCATCGCCCCCGGCCGCCGCAAGGGCGAGGGTGTCGTCGTCGGTCTGCATCAACATCACTAGGGTATGACGTTTGCGGCGCGTCAATCCTTGGTGGTGTCAGAAAATTTTTTGCCGGGGTGTTTTGGCCGCGCTGGTGGATGAATTGTATTGGAAAGATGAAGCGGGGGTGGGTGGCCCGGACCGCCCCGCCTGTGAGGTGGGGCGATCGGTATGTCCTAGACGCTCATGCAGACGTATTTCATTTCAAGATAGTCTTCGATGCCGTGGTGGGAGCCTTCGCGGCCCAGACCGGACTGCTTGACACCGCCGAAGGGGGCGACTTCAGTTGAAATGATGCCAGTGTTCACGCCGACGATGCCGTATTCCAGCGCCTCGGCGACTTTGTAAACGCGGCTGAGGTCCTTGGCATAGAAGTAGGACGCCAGGCCAAAGATCGTGTCATTGGCCATGGCGATCACGTCATCCACATCCTCGAACTTGAAGAGCGGAGCCAGGGGGCCGAAGGTTTCTTCTGTTGCCACGGCCATGTCCTGCGTCACACCGGTGACGATGGTGGGGGCGAGGAAGTTGCCCTGCATGTTGTCGGTGGCAGAGCCAAGGATGATTTCGGCACCTTTGTTGAGTGCATCGGTGATGTGCTCCTGCACCTTTTCGCCCGCTTCGGGGTTGATCAGGGGACCGAGATCGACGCCATCCTCAAAACCATCGCCGACTTTCATTTGCTCGACCCGTGTTTTCAGCTTGGCGGCGAAAGCGTCATAGACACCCGCCTGGACGTAGATGCGGTTGGCGCAGACGCAGGTCTGGCCGTTGTTGCGGAACTTGCAGAGGATCGCACCTTCGACAGCGGCGTCGAGGTCCGCGTCATCGAAGACGATGAAGGGCGCGTTGCCGCCCAGTTCCATGGAGCATTTCATCACCTGATCGGCGGCCTGCTTGAGCAGGATGCGGCCCACTTCGGTGGAGCCGGTGAAGGTGAGTTTGCGCACGGCGGGGTTTTCGCAGAATTCCTTGCCCGCCTCAGAGGAGGATTTCGTCGGCACCACGTTGAAGACGCCCGCGGGGATACCTGCCCGTTCGGCAAGGACACCCATGACAATTGCGCTGAGCGGGGTTTCTGTTGCGGGGCGCGAGACGAAAGAACATCCCGCAGCGAGTGCCGGAGCGGCCTTGCGGGTTATCATCGCATTGGGGAAATTCCACGGCGTGATGGCGGCAGCGACGCCGATGGGCTGTTTCAGCACCATGATGCGCTTGTCACGCTGGTGGCCGGGGATCATCTCGCCGTAAACGCGCTTGGCCTCTTCGCCGAAGAATTCGATGAAGGAGGCGCCATAGCCGATCTCGCCCTTGGCCTCGGCCAGTGGCTTGCCCTGTTCGGCGGTGAGGATCTTGCCCAGATCATCCTGGTTTTCCATCATCAGGTCGAACCATTTGCGCAAAACGCCTGCGCGTTCCTTGCCGGTCCAGCTGGCCCATTCCTTTTGCGCTTTTTCCGCATGGGCAATGGCATCCGCCACTTGCGCGCGTGACAGATTGGCGACTTTGGCGACCACATCACCGCGTGATGGGTTCAATACGTCAAAGGTTCCATCATCGCCCTCAACCCATTCGCCGTTGATATAGGCGCGGGTTTCCAGCAGGCTGGGGTCCTTGAGCATGGATTTCAGGTCTGTTGCGTCGGTCATGTGAGTCTCTCCCTTTCCTGGGTGCCGCGTCTCCAAAGCAAGTCTGACTGGGAATGTCCAGTTTCATTGGGAAAAGCGAGCGACGGCAGAAGGGCCCAGCCAGCAGTGACACGGCAGAACCGATCTGACGCGGCGAAGATGAAGCGCAATGTGGCGCTTTATCCCTGGTTTCGCTTTGCACAGTCTTTGCTGTTCTGGCAGGCGATCTGGTTTCTGTACTTTCAGCAGGAACTGAACCCGGCGGCAGCGATTGCGCTTTATGCGGTCTATGACATTTCGGTTACCGTGCTGGAGGTTCCGCTGGGCATCCTGTCAGACCGGATGGGGCGGAAGAAGACGCTGGTGGCCGCGGCCATTGCGGCGGCGGCGGGGTCGGCCTTGCTGGGTGTGGCTGACAGCTTTGTGCTTTTTGCTTTAGGGCAGGCCTTCATCGGGGCGGGGGCCGCGTTTTCCTCGGGCACTGACAGCGCCACGCTTTACGAGTCATTGGCAGCGCTTGGCCGCGCAGACGAGGTTGAGGAACAGGAAGCCCGGACCCAGCGGTATTCGCTGAGCGGATTTGCTCTGTCGGCGCTTCTGGGTGGTGTGATTGCGCTGTGGTCCTTTGAGGCGACGTTTTGGGGGGCGGCGCTGGCGGGGATTGCGGCCTTTTTGCTGGCGCTTCGGCTGGCGGAGCCACCCAAGGCGCTGCAGGTGGAGCAGCATCTGGCACAACTGCCTGCGCTGAAAGAGGCGCTGGGCAAGCCGGTGCTGCAGTGGATTTTCGTGCTGGCCGTCGTGATGTACGGGTTCAGCCATTTGCCGTTTGTGTTCGGCCAGCCCTTCATGGACACGGCATTGCGACAGATTGGCCTTGGGGGCGAAGTGCCGGTGGTGAGCGGTGGGGTGACTGCCGCAATGATGGGGCTGTCGGTGGTGGCGTCCTTTTTTGCGGTCTGGCTGCGGGGGCGGATCGGGCTGGTGCGCATTCTGTTGCTGGCGTTTGGCATGCAGATCGGCTTGATCGCGGTGTTGACGCTGACGCAGAGCTGGCTGGCGATTGCGGTGCTGTTCTTGCGAATCGTGCCGGATGCGCTGTCGCATCCGTTCAAGATGGGGCGGATACAGCCGCTGCTGAGGGACGAGGTGCG
>CAYUSM010000096.1:0-10840 GCA_964447345.1 uncultured Sulfitobacter sp.
TTCTTCATCGCGGCAGGTGACACTTTCCAAATCTGGAAGCCCGAGACCTATGACACGGTTGAGCGCGCGAAAGAGGAAGAGTGGCTGGATGAGCTGCCGGAGGACTTTGATCCGATGGCCTTCCTTGACGGCCCGCCCGGAGAGTGACGACCATGGCTGCTGCTGCCCAGACCGCCCCTTCCGCTGCTCCCCACATCCCCGTTCTGCTGCGCCCATTGCTGGCCGCCGTATCGCCTGTGAAGGGCATCTGGCTTGACGGCACTTTCGGGGCCGGTGGGTATACACGCGGCCTGTTGGACGCAGGGGCAGAGCGTGTCATCGCCGTAGACCGTGACCCGCTCGCATTCGAGATGGCCGAAGACTGGGCCGGTGCCTATGGCGACAGGATCACCATGCAACCGGGTGTTTTTTCCCGACTGGACGACTATGCCCGCGACCTTGACGGCGTCGTACTGGACCTCGGCGTTTCCTCGATGCAGCTTGACCAGGCAGAACGTGGGTTTTCTTTTATGAAAGACGGGCCGCTCGACATGCGGATGAGCCAGGACGGGCCTTCCGCAGCGGACATCGTAAATGAAGCAGATGAGGAAACCCTGGCCAATATCTTGTTCCAGTATGGGGAGGAGCGCGCCAGCCGCCGCATTGCAAAGGCGATTGCAAGAGCGCGCGCTGAAGGCCCGATCAGCACAACCATGGAACTGGTCAAGATCATCGAAGGGTACCTGCCGCGCCCCAAGCCGGGCCAAAGCCATCCGGCCACCCGCAGCTTTCAGGCGTTGCGAATTGCGGTGAACGACGAGTATGGCGAGCTTTTTCAGGGGCTTATGGCTGCAGAGCGGGCGCTCAAGCCCGAAGGTCAGCTGGCCGTCGTCACCTTCCACTCGGTCGAGGACCGGATGGTCAAGCGTTTCCTGACAGCACGTTCCGGCGGTGGTGGGAACGCCAACCGCTTTGCCCCTGAAACCCATCGCGACGCGCCACAGTTCCGCGTGGAGAAACGCAAAGCCATCGGGCCAGATGCTCAGGAGCTGGCGGAAAACCCACGAAGCCGGTCAGCCAAGCTGCGCGTGGCCATTCGAACAGATGCCCCTTCGGGTCAGATTGACGCAAAATCCATCGGGATGCCGATGGTCAAGGGACTGTAAGGGACATGCGCGCGTTTCTCTATATCCTCACATCTCTGGCCGTCATCGGACTGGCTTTTTGGGCTTACCGCGAAAACTACGCCACCCAGCAAGCGCTGAGCGAGGCGGACACACTGCACCGCAACATTCAGGCCGCACATTCCCGTCTGGCGGTTCTCAAGGCCGAATGGGCCTACCAGAACCGGCCCGACCGTTTGCGCGATCTGGCCGAGATCAATTTTGATCGGCTGGGCCTTCTGCCGCTCCGACCCGATCAATTCGGGATGGTCGATCAGATTGCTTATCCGCCAGCGCCGCTCCTGCCCATTACCAATCCCGTCGATGTTTCGTCGGCGGCGGAGGAAGACCCGCTATGATCCGTACGCCGCTCCGCCCGCTTGCCCGCATCCTTGACGCGCGCCAGAAGGGCGAGAATCCCGATGCCATCGAGCGAGAAAACAAGCGCATCCGGCACGAGCAGATGCGCGACCGGGCGCGGCAACGGGCCGAGGGGCGGCTGCTCGTCCTTGGGGCATTCTTCTTCTGCGCTTTCGCAGTGGTTGGGGCCCGCATGGGGCTCTTGGCCACGACAGAGCCGACGGAGCCGCGCGCCCATGCACCGGGTGCCATCATCTCGGCCTCCCGTGCAGACATTGTGGATCGCAATGGCAACATCCTGGCCACCAACTTTGATACGCACGCGCTTTATGCGCAGCCCCGGCATATGGTTGATCCGGTGGCTGCCGCCGACGGGCTGGTCAAGATCTTCCCTGATCTCGACAAGGACAAGCTGGTCGCGGATTTCACGGGCAAACGCAAGTTCCTGTGGATCAAAAAGAAGATCAGCCCCGAACAGAAGCAGGCGGTGCATGACATCGGCGATCCCGGCCTGCTTTTTGCGCCGCGTGACATGCGCCTTTATCCCAACGGTACCTTGGCTGCGCACGTTTTGGGCGGGGCCTCTTATGGCAAGGAAGGCGTCCACGCGGCCGAGGTCATCGGCGTGGCGGGCGTCGAGAAGTTTTTTGACGACTATCTGCGCGATCCCGCAAACGGCAATACGCCCCTACAGCTTTCCCTTGATCTGACCGTCCAAGCGGCGTCTGAGCGTGTCCTTTGGGGCGGTATGAAGTTGATGAATGCCAAGGGGGCAACCTCTGTTCTGATGGACGTTCACACCGGCGAAGTGATCAGCGTGGTCTCGCTGCCGACCTTTGATCCCAATGACCGTCCGCGTCCCGCAACCGAGGGCGATGCCTCGGACAGCCCGCTTTTTAACCGCTCGGTTCAGGGCGTTTATGAGCTTGGCTCTGTCTTCAAGATTTTTGCCGCCGCGCAGGCCATTGAATTGGGACTGGTCAATGCGAATACGATCATTGACACAAAGGGTCCGATGAAAGTCGGCGGCTTCAACATCGGTGAGTTCAGGGGCAAGAACTACGGCAAACTGTCGGTGGAGGACATCATCGTGAAGTCGTCCAACCGCGGCACCGGTCGCATGGCGCTGCAGATCGGTGTCAAACGCCAGCAGGAGTTCCTTAAGAGGTTGGGGTTCTTTGAGGCCACGCCCTTCGAAATCGTGGAGGCGGCTGGTGGCAAACCGCTTTTGCCAAAGCGGTGGACCGACCTGTCCTCTGTCACGATCTCCTACGGTCACGGCATTTCCACCTCGCCCATGCACCTTGCCGCAGGTTATGCGGCAATTGCCAACGGCGGCTACAAGGTCGCGCCTACGCTGCTCAAGCAGGAGGGGCCAAAACATGGTCCACGGGTCATGTCTGACCGAGCCGCACATGATGCGCGCCGGATGCTGCGCAAAGTGGTGAGCGACGGCACAGCCAGTTTTGCCCGTGTCCCCGGTTACCACCTGGGCGGCAAGACAGGGACCGCAGACAAACCCAAGCGTCGTGGCGGCTATTACAAGGATAAGACGTTGGCGACCTTCGCCTCGATCTTTCCTGCCCATGATCCCAAATATGTGCTGATCGTCACCTTGGACGAACCATCAGAGAATTCAGGTGAAAAGCCACGCCGCACTGCGGGTTGGACAGCCGTGCCCGTGGCCGCCGAGATGGTCCGGCGGGTGGCGCCACTTTTAGGTGTGAGACCGACCATTGAACCCGTCAAAGAGCCCGTGATAACGCTGACCAGCAGCAACTGACAAAGAATCCGGCGCCCATGACATCCCGCACCGTTTCGCTTTCTTCTCTTGGCCTGACGGCGCGCGGCGGCGCCAACCCGCAGATTACGGGATTGGCGGTGGACAGCCGCGATGTCAAAGACGGCTATCTCTTTGCAGCGATGCCCGGCAGCCGCGTGCACGGGGGCGCATTCATCCAATACGCCTTGCGTATGGGCGCTTCTGCGGTGCTGACAGATGCCGAAGGGGCGCGCATTGCGGCAAATGAGATTGCAGCGTCAGATGCGGCCCTTGTGATCACCGACGCGCCGCGCGAAGCGCTGGCGCTGACGTCCGCGCTCTGGTTCGGGAAACAGCCTGAAACGATGGTGGCCGTCACGGGGACAAACGGTAAAACCTCTGTGTCCACCTTCGTCCGGCAAATCTGGATCGAGATGGAGTTACCGGCCGTGAACCTTGGGACAACCGGCGTTGAGGGGGCTTGGACAGCCCCTCTGGCCCATACCACGCCGGAGCCCATTACGCTTCACCGTGCCCTGGCCGAGGCGGCGCGCAATGGCATCACCCATGCAGCGATGGAAGCATCCTCCCACGGGCTCGATCAGCGCCGTCTGGATGGCGTCACTTTGCGTGCGGCGGGGTTTACGAACTTTACGCAAGACCATCTCGACTATCATGAGACATTCGAGGCCTACTTCGACGCCAAAGCGGGACTTTTTGCGCGCGTTTTGCCAGAAGACGGTACGGCGGTGATCAATATCGATGACCCGAAGGGCGTTGACATGGCCGCCATCGCCAAAGCGCGTGGGTGTGAAGTGATTACCGTGGGGCGGGACGGGGGCGATTTGCATCTGACCGGGCAACGGTTTGACGCGACTGGACAGGACCTGCGCTTTGATTGGCGGGGGAAGAGCTACCAAAAACGGCTTGAGCTCATTGGCGGATTCCAGGCTGAAAATGTGCTCTTGGCTGCTGGTCTTGTCATCGCCTGCGGCGCTGATCCTGCTGATGTGTTTGACACGCTCCCCCATCTCACTACCGTCCGGGGGCGCATGCAACTCGCTGCGACACGTGACAATGGGGCAGCGGTTTTTGTGGATTATGCCCATACGCCTGATGCCGTGGCGACAGCGCTCAAGGCCATGCGCCCGCATGTCATGGGGCGTCTGGTGGCCATTGTCGGTGCAGGCGGAGATCGTGACCCGATCAAGCGCCCACTGATGGGCGCTGCCGCTGCCGAAAACGCCGATCTGGTGATCGTTACAGACGACAACCCGCGCTCTGAAGACCCTGCGGTGATCCGTGCGGCAGTGATGGAAGGCGCGCCCGAGGCCACGGAAGTGGGTGACCGGGCGGAGGCCATTCTGCGCGGTGTTGATGCTGTGGGGCCGGGCGACGCGCTGCTGATTGCTGGCAAGGGGCATGAAACCGGTCAGACTGTAGGTGATGACGTGTTGCCCTTCGATGACGCAGAACAGGCAAGCGTCGCCGTTGCGGCCCTTGACGGGAGACTGGCATGACGTTGTGGACAAGCGCAGAGGCCGCAGCGGCGACAGGCGGGCACGCGACGCGGGATTGGAGTTGCAACGGGGTTTCCATCGACACGCGCACGCTTGAGAAGGGTGACCTTTTCGTCGCGCTCAAGGACGTCCGGGACGGGCATGATTTTGTGGCGCAGGCGCTGGACAAGGGGGCGGCAGCCGCTCTTGTGAGCCAGCTGCCGGAAGGCGTTAGCGAAGAGGCACCGCTGCTCATCGTTGATGATGTGCTCACCGCACTCGAAGAGATGGGGCGTGCGGCCCGGGCGCGGACGACGGCGAAAGTGGCCGCTGTGACCGGTAGCGTGGGAAAAACCTCTACGAAAGAAATGTTGCTCTCCATGTTGTCCGATCAGGGGCGCGCCCATGCCTCCGTCGCCAGCTACAACAATCACTGGGGCGTGCCCTTGACGCTGGCGCGAATGCCAGCGGAGACGGAATTCGCTATCATCGAGATCGGCATGAACCACCCCGGTGAGATATCTCCGCTTGCGCAAATGGCGCGGCCAGATGTCGCCATGGTCACAACTGTGGCCGCAGCGCATCTGGAGGCATTTGAAAACGTGGCAGGAATCGCAGTTGAGAAGGCGTCCATCTTTGACGGTGTCCCCTCAGGTGGCGTGGCTGTCGTCAATGCCGATATCGAACATGCCGGGATCTTGAAAGACAAGGCCGTTCAGCAAGGCCTGCGCGCGGTGGAGTTCGGCGAACAGGGCGCGCATTTCAAGTTGATCGACGTTTCGGTACAGGACCAGACAACCGTCGTTCAGGCCGACGCGAACGGCACAAGCCTGCTGTTCAAAATCGCGACGCCCGGGCGCCATTTCGCGATGAATGGCTTGGGGGCTTTGGCAGTTGTTGAAGCGCTGGGAGGCGATCTTGCTTTGGCGGCACAATCACTGGGCCGGTGGCAACCCTACAAGGGACGAGGCGTGCGCGAACGGATCGTGTTGGACCCGGTGGAAACCCATCTGACACTCGACCTGATCGACGACAGCTACAACGCAAACCCGACCTCAATGGCGGCCTCACTGGATGTTCTGGCGGCAGCGAATGTGACCAATGACATTGGTCGTGTCAGCAAAGGACGACGCATTGCTTTCCTTGGTGATATGAAAGAGTTGGGCGGTGATGCTGTAGCTTTGCATGAAGATTTGGGAAGGCTGGATTCGATGGCGTCCATTGACGTTGTCCATTGCATCGGCCCCCTTATGCGCGCGCTCTACGAGGTCTTGCCGGAACATCAGCGCGGTGTTTGGGTCGAAACCTCAGAAGAGATGTTGAGCGGTCTGCGCGGGCGGCTAGACAGTGGCGATGTGGTCCTGACCAAGGGCTCCCTGTCCATGAAACTGGGCCTGATTGTTGACGCGATACGGAAAATGGGCCATCCGGGTGAGATGGTGTAGAGTGGGGTGCGGCCCACAAGATGGTGTAAAGGTACGCATTGAATGCTCTATTGGTTGACCCTGCTGTCGGATGGCGGCGACTTTTTTAACCTGTTCCGATACATTACCTTCCGCGCCGGTGGCGCATTCCTTACCGCTCTCGTTTTCGGCTTCATCTTTGGCAAACCGCTGATCGCGGTGCTGCGCCGCAGGCAGGGCAAGGGGCAGCCCATCCGCGATGACGGGCCGGAAGGACACTTCGTCAAAGCGGGCACGCCGACCATGGGCGGTTTGCTGATTGTTGGGGCATTGCTGACCTCCACATTGCTCTGGGCGCGGCTCGACAATCCCTTTGTCTGGCTGGTGCTTTTCGTCACCATGAGTTTTGCCGCCATCGGCTTTGCGGATGACTACGCCAAGGTCAGCAAGCAAAATACATCAGGTGTGTCCGGCAAGGTAAGGCTTTTGCTTGGTTTTCTGATTTCCGGCATTGCGGGGTACTGGGCTGCGCAATATCATCCCGACGCACTTCAATACAAACTCGCCTTGCCGGTCTTCAAAGACACCCTCATCAATATGGGATACTTCTTTGTGCCGTTTGCGATCATCGTGATCGTGGGCGCGGCCAATGCGGTCAACCTGACCGATGGGCTTGATGGCTTGGCGATTATGCCGGTGATGATTGCCGCAGGCACGCTTGGCGTGATTGCCTATGCCGTCGGGCGCGTGGACTTTACCGAATACCTCGATGTCCACTACGTGCCGGGGACGGGAGAAATCCTGATCTTCACAGCAGGCATCTTTGGTGGGGGCCTTGGCTTTTTGTGGTATAACGCGCCGCCTGCAGCGGTGTTTATGGGCGATACGGGCTCACTGGCGCTTGGCGGCGCCTTGGGGGCAATTGCGGTGGCCACCAAGCACGAGCTGGTGCTGGCGGTCGTTGGCGGGCTCTTTGTTGTCGAAGCGCTCAGCGTCATCATCCAGGTGCTTTATTTCAAACGGACAGGCAAGCGGGTGTTTCTGATGGCACCCATCCACCATCACTATGAAAAGAAAGGCTGGGCGGAGCCGCAGATCGTGATCCGGTTCTGGATTATCTCGCTGATCCTCGCCATGATCGGTCTGGCGACGTTGAAGGTGCGGTAGGCAGGCCCTGATGGGGCCTTTGAGGGCGCTGCCCTCAAACTCCAGGGAATTGATATGGCCAAAAAGAGGTAGCATCCATGATACCGGTGCGGGGGCTGGAAGGGGCAAGGGTTGCCGTGCTCGGGCTGGGGCGGTCCGGCCTGTCTGCGGCGCGGGCGCTGCACGCAGGGGGTGCGGAGGCCATTTGCTGGGACGACAATCCGGCAGCGCGGGAGGCGGCGGAGAATGAGGGCTTCGCCGTCATGCCGTTCAAGACGGTTGATCACTTCGATGGGATGGCGCGGCTGATCGTATCCCCGGGTATCCCCCATCTCTACCCCGCGCCCAATCCGGTTGTGGCACTGGCGCTCGCCGCAGGCGTGTCGGTCGACAATGACATCGGTCTTTTCTTTCAAAGCTTTGCGACCCGGGATTGGGACAGTTTCGACACGGCACCCCGGGTGATCGCGGTGACAGGATCGAACGGGAAGTCGACCACTTCGGCGCTCATCCACCACATTCTTGAACATGTGGGGCGTCCTTGCCAACTGGCGGGCAACATCGGGCGCGGGGTGCTTGATCTTGAGCCTGCAGTCGATGGTGAGGTGGTGGTGCTGGAGTTGTCCTCTTACCAGACCGACCTCGCACGCAACCTGACGCCTGACGTGGCGGTCTTTACCAACCTCAGCCCGGACCATCTGGACCGGCACGCGGGTATGGGAGGATATTTTGCGGCCAAGCGGCGGCTCTTTGCAGAAGGCGGGCCGGACCGCGCAGTGGTGGGCGTTGACGAGGACGAAGGGCGCTTTTTGGCCGGTCAGTTGAGCCAGGGGCCCGGCGATGATCGGGTGATCCGGGTGTCGGTCTCGCAAAAGCTCACAGGGCCGGGGTGGCAGGTCTTTGCGCGCAAGGGGTTCCTGTCGGAGTACCGCAAAGGCAAGCAAGTGGGGTCGATTGACCTGCGCGACGTCTCGGGCCTGCCAGGCGCGCACAACCATCAAAACGCCTGCGCTGCCTATGCCGCCTGCCGGACGCTTGGGCTGGCTCCCAAGGTCATTGAGGCAGCGTTTCATTCCTTTAGCGGGCTGCCGCACCGAAGTCAGACGATTGCCGAACGCAATGGCGTGCGTTTTGTAAATGATAGCAAAGCAACGAACGTGGATTCAGCGGCCAAGGCGTTGGCCGCATTCCAGAACATCCGCTGGATTTGCGGTGGATTGGAAAAGGAAGGTGGACTGGCTGGATTGCACGAGGCAAGTCAGAACGTGCGCAAGGCCTATGTGATCGGGCGAGAAGCGGCAGGGTTTGCAATGCAGTTGAGCGTTGAGGCCGAAGTCTGCAGTACAATGGACGTGGCCGTGGCCCGAGCCGTGGCTGAGGCTGAAGAGGGTGACGTGGTGCTGCTGGCCCCGGCCGCGGCAAGCTTTGACCAATACGACAGTTTTGAACGGCGGGGTGAGGATTTTGTCGCGCAGGTGGAGGCGGCTCTACAAGTGTAGTCCGAAGGGGTTGTGGCCTCTATCAATCGTTCGGTGCGCCCGAAATCGCACGGGCGCAGGCCATGGCCGAAGACCAGGCCCATTGAAAATTGTAGCCGCCAAGCCAGCCTGTCACATCCACCGCTTCACCTATGAAGTAGAGACCGGGGATGTCCTTGGCCATCATGGTCGTCGAGGAGAGAGCTTCGGTGTCTATGCCGCCCATGGTGACTTCGGCGGTACGGTATCCTTCGGTGCCGGAGGGCGAAAGTGCCCAGCCTGTCAGACTGTCAACAAGAGATGTCAGACGCGCATCTGACCAATCGGCAAGGTTGCCGGAAAGGTCCATCTGCGTGCTCAGGTGATCGACAAGGCGGGCAGGCAAGTGGTGCGCCAGTTCCGTCGTCACGTTCTTACGGCCTGAAATCTGCCGCTGGGCACGCAGTTTCTCAAAGAGATCGATGTTGGGTGCCAGGTTAACCGAAATGGGGTCGCCTTCGCGCCAATAGGAAGACGCCTGCAGCACGGCAGGACCCGAAAGACCCCGATGGGTGAATAGAAGCGCTTCATCAAAGCTGGTCCCGCCCGCAGTGACACGGGCCGGTGTGGAGACGCCGGAGATTTCCGCAAAGCGGCGTTCAGCAAAAGTGAAAGGAACCAGCGCAGGGCGTGTCTGGGTCAGGGGCAGCCCGAACTGGCGAGCAACATCATAGGCAAAACCCGTCGCCCCCATTTTGGGGATCGATTTGCCACCTGTTGCAATGATGAGATGACGAGCGGAAATTTGTGTAACCTTGTCAGGTGTATGCAGCGTCATGCTGAAGTGATCCGCCGCGCGTTCAATTCCGCTGACATTGCTCCGCAACCGCAGATCAACTCCTGCGGTTTGCATCAAACCGTGCAGCATGTTGATGATGTCTTTCGCTGACGTATCGCAAAAGAGCTGACCCAGGGTTTTTTCATGCCAGGGGATGCCGTGCTGATCTACAAGCGCGATGAAATCCCATTGCGTGTAACGTGCCAAGGCGGATTTGGCGAAGTGCGGGTTCTGGCTCAGAAAGTTTTCGGGCGCGCAGTACATATTGGTAAAGTTGCACCGCCCCCCGCCGGAGATGCGGATTTTCTCGCCCGGTGCCTTGGCATGATCGACGATCAGCACATTTCCGCCCACATGGGCCGCGCACATCATGCCTGCGGCACCTGAACCAATGATTACTGTGTCGAATTGCATCGCTGCGCTTTGCCCCGATTGCCGGGCCGGGTCAAGTTGGTGTGAAGAGGGTTGCGAAAGGGTGGAGAGACAGACAGGTGTTTGCCCAATGCAATGAGTTAAAAGGAACATCACATGACGGGTTTGACGGCGGGATCGGCATTTCCGAAACAAGAGGTCGCAGCAGCGGGTGGCGGCACGCTGACCTTGGGCGCACCGCGCGATGGGTATGACTGGCAGATGGTTGTGGTCTACCGTGGTCTGCACTGCCCCCTTTGCAAGAAGTATCTGGCGCAACTTGATGGAATGGTTGAAACTTTCAACGAACTGGGTGTCGATGTCGTCACTGTCTCAGGCGATCCTGAGGGCAAGGCAAAGGCGATGGTCGAGGAAAAGGAGCTGGGATTGAGCGTCGGGTATGGGCTTAGCATTGCGCAGATGAAGGCACTGGGTCTCTACATCTCTGATCCGCGCAGCCCGCAGGAAACCGACCGTCCTTTCCCTGAGCCAGGTGTGTTTGTCATCAACGGCGAGGGGAATATCCAGATCCTCGATATTTCCAACGCGCCCTTTGCCCGGCCTGATCTTGAGAGCTTGGCCAATGGCGTGAAGTTTGTCCGGGCCAATGACTATCCCGTCCGGGGAACCCACAAGGCAGCTTGAATCGCGCCGAAGTAACGCCACCGCAGGTTGCGGCCTGCGGTGGAAAAGACCTAGCCTGTTGGCTCAAAGACCGTTATGGTCCCTGCACAGACCCCGAAAACGGGGCGCCCTATCGGGCATCAGAGGCAGTGTAAGGCAGACAGTCATGACGGCGATGGCGCATGGCACCGTTCACGT
>CAYUSM010000097.1:0-3084 GCA_964447345.1 uncultured Sulfitobacter sp.
AGAAGCTCGACAACACCATGTCGTTCATGTTCGAGACCCGCTTCCCGCAGCACCTAACAGAATTTGCCGCCAAGGAAGCCCCGCTGCAGGATGATTACATCGACTGCTGGGAAAGCCTTGAAAAGAAATTCGACGGCACGCCGGGTCAGAAATGATCGCGTTCTTTGGCTACGTCATGCTCGTCTTTCTTGGGTTCCTGGCTTGTTTTATGGTTTGGGCCTATTGGCAGAAATTCGTGCACAACCGCCCCGACCGTTATGGCAAAGGGCCCGGGCATGATCTGCGCGGGCCTGAACGGGGACAGTGGCACCGCTGAACCAAAGCTCCTTGAACGACAAAATGCGAACAGAACGCCGGGCTGAGCCCCGGCAAAGAACACAGGACAAAAGATGACACTGATGACTTCATGGGTCGAAAGCGCGAACAACGCTGACACCGATTTTCCGCTGAACAACCTGCCCTATGGGGTTTTTTCGACAAACAGCCTTGAGGCGCGCTGCGGCGTGGCCATAGGGGACCAGATCCTCGACATGGCCGCATTGGAAGAGGCGGGCGTCATCTCTTTGGGTGAGGACCCTGTCTTTGATGTGCCCTACTGGAACGACGTAATGGAGATGGGCCCCTCAACCTGGGCCACGCTGCGCAACCGTCTGGTGGAATTGCTGAGCGCCGATGCCGCCGAACAGGCACAGGTGGCGCCGCATCTGGTGCCCATGGCCGATGCGATGCTGCATATGCCGATGGTGGTGTCGGAATTCACCGATTTCTACGCAGGCCGCCACCACGCCACAAACGTCGGCACGATGTTCCGCGGCGCAGACAATGCGTTGCCACCAAACTGGCTGCACATTCCCATTGGATACAATGGCCGTGCCTCAACCGTTGTCGTCTCTGGCACCGATATCGCCCGGCCCCATGGTCAGTTGAAGGCCCCGGAGGCGAACGCTCCGAGCTTCGGGCCCTGCAAACGGCTTGATATCGAGCTTGAGATGGGCGCGATTGTCGGCACCTCAACCGAGATGGGCCAGCCCGTCACCGTGGCTGAGGCCGACGATATGATCTTTGGCTATGTCTTGTTGAACGACTGGTCCGCACGGGACATTCAGGCGTGGGAGTATCAGCCGCTGGGACCGTTTCAGGCCAAAGCCTTTGCCACCTCCATCAGCCCTTGGATCGTTACCAAACCCGCGCTGGAGCCCTTCCGAACCTCCACGCCGGAACGGGAATTCGACCTGCTGCCCTACCTGCAAGAACCCGGCCCAATGCTCTATGACATCGATCTGAGCGTGATCATCGAGCCCGAGGGCGGCACGCAGGAGGTCATCGCACGCACCAATTACAAAGAGATGTACTACTCTTCGGCACAGCAGCTGGCTCATCATGCCTCCTCAGGCTGTGCGATGAATGCTGGTGACCTGTTGGGCTCCGGCACCATCTCTGGCCCTGAGAAAGACCAGCGCGGCAGCCTGCTGGAACTCAGTTGGGCTGGCAAAGAACCCCTGACGCTGCAGGATGGTTCAACCCGCAGTTTTTTGGAAGACGGCGACACGATGATCCTGACGGGTCATGCGCAAGGCGATGGCTACCGGATTGGCTTCGGGGCCTGCGCGGGCAAGATTGCCCCGGCGATCGATTTCCCGAAAAGCAGCGTTTGAGGGCGACGGGATGTCTATGATCCGCCGATGCGCGCTGACCGCCGCCTTCGCCCTGTTGACCACATCAAGCTCTGCGCAGGACACCGCCGCGCTGGCGCAGGAATACGTCAATATGCCCGAAGTGCAGAACATGATCACCGATATGTTCAGCCCGCAGTCCATGGGTGCCCAGGTGATTGCGAACCTGCCGCCCGGCATGATCATCACCAACGATCAGGAACGCCAGATCGGCGAGGTGATGTCGGAGGCCATGAACGAGTTGCGGCCACGGCTCGAAGAACTGATGGTGACCGGCAGTGCCGAGGTGTTCACAGCGCCGGAATTGCAAGCGCTGATCGACTTCTACCGCTCGGAACACGGGGCGGCGATCATGTCCAAGATGCAGCCGCTGATGGCCCAGACCATGGGGCAGCTTGCACCAGAGATGCAGGCGCTTCAGCAGCGTGTCGCACCCGAAATCATCAAGATCATGCAGGGAGAATAGCATGGCCAAGGCTTTTGCCTCACAAGGCGACCTGACCGAAAAGAAGATCACCTTTGATGAGGTGGGCCGCGATCTGTGGGCCTTTACCGCCGAAGGGGACCCCAACTCCGGCGTGATCATCGGCGATGACAGCGTCATGATTGTGGAGGCACAGGCCACCCCGCGTCTGGCGAATAAGGTCATCGAGAAAGTGCGCGAGGTCACCGACAAGCCGATCACGCATTTGGTGCTGACCCATTATCACGCGGTTCGTGTGTTGGGCGCGTCAGCCTACGGTGCCGATCAGATTATCATGTCCGACGTTGCGCGCGGGATGGTCGAAGAACGCGGGCAAGAAGACTGGGACAGCGAATTCCAGCGCTTCCCCCGCCTGTTTGAAGGACATGAGAGCATTCCGGGTCTCACCTATCCAACCACAACTTTCAGCGACAGCATGACGATTTACCTTGGTAATCGCCGGGTGGACATCAAGCACATCGGGCGCGCGCACACTGCCGGGGACGCGGTCATTCACGTGCCAGATGAGAACGTCATGTTTACCGGCGATATCGTGGAAGACCACTCTGCCTGTTACTGCGGTGACGGCTACTTCGCCGACTGGGGTGGCACGCTTGATGCGATCAAGGCCTATGACGTTGATGCAATTGCACCGGGTCGCGGCGATGCCCTTGTTGGCAAGGACGCCGTTGAGCGCGCGATTGAGAGTACCCGTGACTTTGTCCACAGCACATACGCTCCAGCGGCACGCGTCGCAGCACGCGGTGGCTCCCTGAAAGAGGCTTGGGATGCGGTACGGGCCGCATGCGATCCGAAATTCAAGGAGTACGCGATTTACGAGCACTGCCTGCCGTTCAACGTCTCTCGCGCCTATGACGAGGCGCGCGGCATCCTGCACCCGCGTATCTGGACAGACAAGCGTGACATCGAGATGTGGGAGCAGTTGCA
>CAYUSM010000097.1:3184-10762 GCA_964447345.1 uncultured Sulfitobacter sp.
GAAGCCGAATACTATATCGCCTGTGAGGGAGCCGCCTCCCCCACACGGCAGCGTATGGATTTGCCGTTTGAGGGCCAGACTTTTGAAGAACACTTCCTGATCGTTGATGTGGAGATGGAGCGCTCACCCTTTGGGGATCATGACACACCAGAGCGCTGGTTCTGGTTTGCACCGCCATTCCACAAGGGCCAATCCGCGCTGCTGCACAAACAACCCGACAACATCTACCGCATTGATCTGCAACTGGGGCCGGACACCGACCCCAAGGAAGAAGCGACCGAGGAAAAGGTCATCCCCCGCATCAAGGCAATTGTTGGGGATGCCCCGTTCCGGCTTGACTGGATGAGCGTCTACAAGTTCCGCTGTGCCAAGCTGGAGCGGTTCGTCCATAACCGTGTGCTCTTTGTCGGCGACAGCGCACATGTGGTCAGTCCTTTCGGCGCGCGGGGCGGAAATGGCGGCATTCAGGACGTTGACAACATCGGCTGGAAGCTCGCCGCTGTCTTGGGCGGCGACGCCCCAGCGACCCTGCTGGAAACCTATAACGAAGAGCGCACGCATGGCTCCGCCGAGAACATCCTTAATTCGTCGCGGGCCACCAACTTCATGACCCCAAAGTCTCCCATCGAAGCGCTGTTTCGCGACGAGGTTCTCAACCTTGCGAGCACCCATCCCTTTGCGCGCAAGCTGATCAACTCGGGGCGCCTGTCTGCCCCCTGTTCGCTGGAGGGCAAGACGCTGCAAACACCCGGTACGGCGCCGCAGCCACCGGGCACGCCGGTGATCGACGCGCCGCTTGACGGACCGGATGGGCCCACATGGCTAATCTCGGAAATTCAGGGGAAGTTCACACTCCTGGGTTTTGGGGAAACCGAGTTGCCCCAAATCGACGGCATTGCGCGGATGGGCATTGGTGGCGAGCACAGCTATCCGACGTTTGAGGACCGTGAAGGCCATGCGCGGCGGCGCTATGGTACTGATCACATCTATTTGATCCGTCCCGACGGTCATGTCTGTGCGGTGTTTGAGACTGCGGACGTTACGGCCATTCAGGCGGCGTTTGATCGGGCACGAGGTATGGCAGAATGATACTTGCAGATAATCTCGGACAAGATGGCGACGCGTTCTACAATGCGCTCATGGATGTACATGAAGGGCTAAGCGAAGCGGAAAGCCATGCGTTGAACGCGCGCTTGGTCCTCATTTTTGCAAACCAGATCGGTGACCTTGAGACCCTGAAATCACTGCTCGAAGTGGCTGTGAAAAACCCTGACGCCTGACCTCCATTGGCCCGCAGAATCATCCGCTTAACTCGGCAGACCGCGTACTGAAGGCACGGATTGCACACTCATGGTGAATCTGGTTCATTTTTTTTCATAGCAGGCAGCAATTGATGCCGCGACGCAGCAGGACTTTGGCCGGGTTTTCTGCAGCGTCTTAGCTACGCAGATGTTGTCCAACAGCGACATTGAGGGGTGGCCAAATGGCGGAGTTGAACGTTTTGTCCGCATCCTTGGATCAACAGCCCAAGCGCCGGGGCCCTTGGCCCCTATCGATCAATCGGCAAGCGTCTCCGACGGCGCCCGATGTGACCGCTAACAGTTGTACCCAACTTTGCCACACGCCCTTGACCTGAGTTCTGACTGTGTTTGACTGTGCGCCATGCTCAACCAAGAGCACAACAATAAATGCGGCTAAGTCGCATCACCTGACGCTGTAAGCGCTTGCAGCACCGACAACAGAGAGGAAGAATAATGAGTTTTCTGACACGTACCGGCAAACCTCTGCCGCAGTCCATCCTAGATGGGGCCGAGGCCGCCAAGAAAGACCCGGTCAATCGCCGCGAGTTCCTGGCCTTGGCCAGCGCATTCGGTGCGACATCCGCAACCGCTTACGCCATGATCGGCATGACGCCACCTGCGCATGCTGCAGCGCATGCCAACAAGAACATGGGTGGCACAGTCCGCATTCAGCAGGAAGTCCGCGCTCTGAAAGACCCGCGTACCTATGACTGGTCCCAGATCGCCAATTTCTCACGCGGCTGGCTTGAGTATCTGGCCATCTACGAGAACGACGGCACATTCTCTCCTGCCCTGCTCGAAAGCTGGGAAGTGAATGATGATGCGACCGAATACACATTGAACGTGCGCAAGGGCGTCAAGTGGAACGACGGTTCGGACTTCACCGCCGATGACGTGGCGCGCAACATCGCAGGCTGGTGCGACAAGGACGTGGAAGGCAACTCCATGGCTGGCCGTTTCGCGACGCTGATCGATGCCGACACGAACAAAGCCATTGAAGGCGCAATCGAAGTTGTGGACAGCCACACCGTCAAGCTCAATCTGCCTGCATCCGACATCACGCTGATTGCCGGTATGGCCGATTATCCGGCCGCCGTCGTACCAGAAAGCTACGACGCCAATGATCCGGTCGCAAACCCCATCGGCACTGGCCCATACCTTCCAGAGTCTCTGGAGGTTGGCGTCAAGGGCGTCCTGGTCAAGAACGAGGGCCACACATGGTGGGGCACGGAAGTGTACGGCGGCCCTTACCTGGACCGTGTGGAATTCATTGATTACGGAACAGACCCTTCTGCGTGGATTGCGGCAGCAGAAGCCGATGAGATCGACGCACAGTACTCTGTTGAGGGCGAATACATCGACATCATGTCGACGCTGGACGGCTGGGTCGAGAATTCCATCGCTACAGCGGCAACGATCGTGATCCGTCCCAACCAGTTGGCCGAAGTCGATGGCAAGCAGCCTTACGCCGACAAGCGCGTCCGTCAGGCAATCGCCATGGCGGTGGACAACGAGGTCTTGCTTGAACTTGGCTACGCCGGACGCGGCATTACGGCCGAAAACCACCACGTCGGTCCAATGCACCCCGAATATGCAGAGCTGCCGCCACGCAAGGTCGATCCGGAAGCAGCCAAGGCATTGATGGAAGAAGCGGGCATGATGGATTTCGAGCATGAGCTCTTCTCCATCGACGATGCCTGGCGCAAGGACACCACCGATGCGGTGGCCGCCCAGCTGCGCGACGCGGGCTTCAAGGTCAAGCGGACCATCCTGCCCGGCTCAACTTTCTGGAACGACTGGACGAAGTATTCCTTCAGCTCAACCAACTGGAACCACCGCCCACTGGGTGTCCAGATCTGGGCACTGGCCTATCGTTCGGGCGAGGCGTGGAACGAGTTTGGCTACTCCAATGAAGCCTTTGACGCCTTGCTGACCAAGGCTCTGGCAACTGCGGACGTGGAAAAGCGCCGCGCGATCATGGCCGAAGGTCAGGCGCTGATCCAGGAAGACGGCGTGACCATCCAGCCGTATTGGCGGTCACTCTACAACCACACCAAGGAAGGTCTGACCGGGGCGGAGCACCATATCAGCTTTGAAATCCACCCTGCGCGGATTGCTTGGACAGGCGACGCCTAAGCCAATTCTTTCAGAATGATCAGAAGGGCCGCGCCTGTCGCGGCCCTTTTCTTTTCCGGTTTGGATTTTCAATCGAGACCCAATGGGCTCAGATCATTCTCAGCGGGAAAATGAACCGCCTTCACCAGTAAGCTCAGAAGGTGGTCGCGCGAAACTCCTGTCGCCAGCCATCCTCTGCAGAGGTCAGCCAGAGCAGAATTCAGTCGGTTCACAATGTCCGCATCGGCCATTTCTGACCGCACGATCTTTGCAAACCAGGCTTCCTCCAGGATCAGGTCTTCGATCAGGGGATCAACGACCGCGCCGCCACCTCCGGGGTAACGGTAGTACCCGACGCCCCCGACCTTGCCCATGCGACCTTCCGAGACCATACGGGATAGTATGGGGGTCGGATGTGTCGAGCATCGGCCTAACACCTTTTCCAACCCGAGCAGGTCCTGCGCCTCGCACGGACCCAAACCGTAGCCCCAATCGGCCAACGCTTCGTCCAACTCCCATGGATTGGTGTGATGGAACAACAAATGCTCGCATGTTTGCCAGAAGGCATCCTGCAGCGCGGCCACCCGCTTAACGTCATTCATACGTCTGTTTCGAGAAACCGTCGTTTGGCAATCACCGCCATCAGATCGTTCAATGAGGAACGAACGGCGCGATTGGCCGTGTTCACCTGCGCCTCCGCCTGCGCATAAAGGGGCGTGCGGGCTTTCAGCAATTCTCGCAGATGTGCCATGGCAGCAGGGTTACCCTGCATTGGCCGGTGATCACCCTGCGCGCGCACCCGCTGCATGTGTTCGGCCGGGCTGGTTCTGATCCAAACTGTATGGAACCGCTCCAGCAAATGCGCATAGGTGCGCTCTTCCGCGACGATACCGCCTGCTACTGCCAGAATAACCCTGTCATGTTTGGCGCTGACGCGCTCCAGCGCTTCAGCCTCCAATCGGCGGTAGCCGGTGTCGCCATAGAACGCCATGACTTCCGACAGTGGCATGTCGGCATGTGCTTCGATGTCGCGGTTCAGTTCGACAAAGGGAATGCCAAGCGCCTCCCCTGCCATTTTGCCAAGCGTTGACTTGCCCGCACCGCGCAACCCGATCAGGCAGATCCGCCCTGCGCGCATGACCGAAGGGTTCTGTGGGGTCAGCAAACCACGTATCTGATGCTGGACCTCCAGCGGCGCTTGTCGGAACAGAACAGCCATGCGCTGCACGTCATGGTCCAGCGGGACGGCTTCGGCCAAAAGTGCTTCTATGCGCACGTCCAGAGCTTCGGCCACACGTTGCAGCAGCAGAACCGAGATGTTCCCCTCACCAGCTTCCAACTGTGCAAGGTAGCGCGGTGACACCCCCGACATCTCGGACAGCACCCGCCGGGGCAGGCCGCGCTGTTTACGCGCTTCGGCGACACGCGCCGCCAGACGCTTGATCAACTCAGCGCCTGTATCTTCAGACTTCGCCGCATCCAATACCGTGCTCATGTCATCCTTGACCCCAGTCACCAGATCTGCTGAGTGACCAAAGCCTGTGTCCCACGCAATTCAGCATCATGTCGCACGCACCTCCGGTTCAATCACCGCGCGAAGATCGTTGGGCACGGTCTGGCTTTTGAATTGGTCCGCGATGGTGAAAACCGATGTAAAGGTTCCCTCAAAACACAAAGCGTCATCCTGACGACCGTTCACCGCAAAGGTGATCGACTTTGATCCCAGCTTTACCGGATACGTCTCGCAAAGCAGCGTATGGCGCGGCGTGACAGGACTGCGAAAGGTCATCTCCATGCGAACAAAGGGCGTTCCGACGTTGCGGTCCAGTTCCATCTGATACCAACCGTCGCCACCCAGATGCGCTTCCCACCAGGCGTTAATGGCATCCAGCGCAAAATACGGCAGCCGCGCGGTGTAGGCGATTTTCGCAGGATCGCAGTCAGCCCAGGTGACATTGACCGGATGAACGAAAGCCGCCCCCATTCAATAGGTTTCCACGTGATACCGCCCGTCCTCGCGCATCACGTCGCGCAGGTTCGTCCACTGCTGGCCAATGGATTCCGCGATATTCGTGAAGGCGCGTTCAACGCCTTCTTCCATTTCTTTCAGGCCACAGACATAGATATGCGTGTTGCCGTCTGCCAGCATCTCCGCAACGATGTCTTCTTCCACGCGCATGCGGTCCTGCACATACTCCTTGTCCTGACCGGGCATGCGGCTGAAGACGAGGTGCTTTTGCAGCAGGCTGGAAGGCACTTTGTTCAAGGGGCCGAAGTAAGGCAGCGTATCCGGCGACCGCGCGCCAAAGAACATCACCATCCCACCGTTCTTCTTCCCCACGGTCCGCTGACGCGCCATCGTGAAGGCACGCATCGGCGCAGAACCGGTGCCGGTGCAGATCATCAAAAGCCGCGCATCGGGATCGGACGGCAACAAGAAGGTGCCGCCGAAGGGCCCTGTGATCTGGACCTTGTCGCCCTTCTGCAGATCGCAAAGGTAGTTGGAGCAAAGTCCACCTTCCTCGCGCTTCACTGTAAGAGAGACGTTATGGTACCCCGGTCGCTCACCGTCGCGCGGTGAAGAGACAGAATAGAGACGCGGCAAATGTGCCTTGCCCTCTGCATCCGTCCCCGGTGCGATCACCCCCAGAGACTGTCCTTCAAGCACCGGAAACGGTTTACCCTGAAAGTCGAGGATGATGTGTCGGACATCGCTGTCGCTGTCTGGATTGGTCAGCCGGTAACTGCCCTGCACCACAGCCTCGACCGGGTTGCCAAGGTTGTAGAGATTGACCGTCGGCTTTGCCGCACTCACGGGCACCTTGGCCTTGCCACCAGCACCCGCGTGGGCTTCGGCAAGCAGCGCGGCGACAGGGTCTTCTTTCGGACCATCTTCGGTGCCGGTCTCGGCCACCTCGGCCTGCGAAATCTCTTCCTGCTCCGGCAGTTCGTCAAAACCGTATTGCTCTTCCAGCGTGTAAGGTGTCTGAACCACCCGCCACTCATCGATGGAGCCCGTCGGGCAAACCGGGATGCAATCCATACAGAAGTTGCAGATGTCCGCATTCACCACGACGTTGTTGTCGTCATGCTCGATCGCATTGATCGGGCAAGTGTTTTCGCAGGTATAGCAGCGGATGCAGATCTCGGGATCGATCAGATGCTGTTTGACCGGTTTGTTCATGCGGCGCGGTCCCGCAGGATGATCTCAGGCAACAGCATCGCGTCGATGAGGGCAGCGCACACGCCCTGACATCCCTCACATCCGACGCAGGGGTCAGGCATCATCGACAGGTCTTTGGCCAGCGCTTGGCTGCGGGGGGCGTGCGCGATTTTCCGGTTCGTTTGCATCTCGTTCCTCCATGTCACGCCCCGGGCTTGACCCGGGGCCGCGTGGTCAAGAGGTCCCGGCACGCGGCCAGGACGCGGGCATCAGGCCATGTGCAGCTTCACATACTCATAGTCACCCGGCTTGTTGTCGATGCCCACTTTCGGAGCAGCGATCCAAGAGGCGTACTTTCCAGGCTCATAGCAAGGCACCATCAGCGACTGAATGAAATCACCGTCTGCCTTCGTGGGCAACCATTGATCCTTAGACTTGTTCCACTCCTCTGCTGAGATGATGTTGCCATCAGGGTCAACAGCCACTGTGGAGAACACGCCGATCTGACGGTGGAAGCCCTCATGCGGCAGCTTGAGTTCAAACTCGATACCGGCCTTGGCGATCTGCTTGTTCCAGCGGCCCACACCACCGGCGGCATCGCGCACATAGTCATCGCGCAGACGCATGTTGATTGCGGTCAGCGCCGGTACGTCCTCCGTCAGAATCTTGCCATCCTTGATGGATGTCACTGGATAGGTCGCATCCTTGAGTTGGTGATCATCATCAATCCGCTGCTCCATGTAGCGACCTTTGATGCCCGCGTTAAAGGCATTGGCGGCGTTGGTCGACACCTCCTGACCAAACAGGTCAAGCGACAGCGTGTAATGCAGGTTCAGTTTTTTCTGGATTGTGGGCAGGTCGATGACCCCCAGATCGCGAATTTTACCAATGTCGTAGGGGTCGGTAATGCCCGCCTTGTTCATCGCCTCCACTGTCGCCTGGATGGTGCGGCCCACGCCCGTCTCACCCACGAACATATGATGCGCCTCTTCGGTCAGC
>CAYUSM010000098.1:0-10759 GCA_964447345.1 uncultured Sulfitobacter sp.
GTTCCTGATGCGCGCGGTGCAGCGGGTTGCGTGTTTGAAAGGCCACCACTGTGCGCCAGCCAAGTTTGCGGAAATAGGCGCGCAGTTCGTTCGGTGTATCGCGGCGGGCGCGGAAATCGTAGTGCACGGGTTGCTGGATGCCCGTAATAGGACCGCCGAGGTAGATTTTGCCAGCTTGGTTGTGCAGGTAGTTGACGGCCGGATGCGCATCATCATCAGCCCCGAACACCATTTCGGCCTCATGGGCCTTGTTGGGTTCCCAGCGGTCGGTCACTGTCATCGTCGCCAGGATCACGCCCTCTTGGTCTCTTAGGGCAATGTCCTGTCCAATCTTCAGATTGTTGGCGAACTCTTCACCAACATCCAATGTGATCGGCATGGGCCAAAGCGTGCCGTCGGCCAATCGCATGTTGTTGACAACGCCGTTGTAGTCCTCTTCGCTCAAGAAGCCCTTTAGCGGGTTGAAGCCGCCGTTCATCAGCAGTTCCAGATCGCAGATCTGTCGGGGTGTCAGATCGTGGCTGACCAGATCTGCAGCCTCCATCTTCATTTTCTGAGCGGACTCGTAAGAGACGTAGAGTTCAGGGATCGGCGCAAGGTTGGCAAGCATGGTCATGTCATCTTTGAAAGAGGTAGGAGGCGGTATGGGTGTTGTGGGCGCTATGCCCTTTTGGATGGGTGAATGTCTACCTGCCATCGGGCAAATGCGGGAAAATCCGCGCAAAGATGCATGATTGCCGACACGGGAGATCTCAACGAGGCTTTTCGACCTCTATGGCGTTAAGCTGCTCGGCCAGGGTGTCAGCGTTCTTCACTGGCCAGGCGTCCAGAGGCTCGGTCAGGCCGCGCAGCGTGAGGGCGGTCAACTGATCCTCCGGCAAATTATGACCTGCGGCCTTGAGAAGAGGCACGGAGATCAGGGCCTGAACGCCAAACTCTTTTGTGACCCCTTCGATCCGGGAGGCCGTATTGACCGTGTCACCGATCAACGTGCGCGGTGCGTTGCCCGCTGCCCCAATTTCCCCCAGCACGACATCGCCCAGATGCGCACCAATGCCGATGGCAACCGGGCTCTGCCCTTCACGCGCAAGTGTGGCGTTGAAGTCGACAAGGCCACGCGCGATTTTCTCGATGGCCCTCAACGCGGCGCGCGCTGAACTGGCGGCATCTGCGGTTTCGAAGACCGCAAGAAACCCGTCCCCTAAATACTTGTCGACAGTGCCACCTTCTTCGTGGATGGCAGGCACAATGGCGTCAAAGAAACGGTTCAGCAGAAACACCACGTCGTAAGGCAACTGACCTGTTGTGCGCGCGGTAAAGCCGCGCATGTCGAGAAACAGCAGGGCCAGCTCCTTTTCCTCGCCCTGGCTGGCATGCCCGCGGAACTTGCGCTGACCATCTGGCTGGAACACGCGGAAGATGGTCATTGGGTCTTGCGGTCTGATCTGACAGGCCAGCCGCGTGTTTGCGTCCGCCCCTACGGCAGCAAGGCTACGCGCCTCCGCTTCGCTGGGCGGGTGCAGCAGGTCTGCTCCGTCCTCAATCACCACACGACACGTGGTGCAGCGCCCGCGTCCACCACAAAGCGAGGCATGCGGAATACCCCGCAGGCGGGACATTTCAAGTAGGGTAAGCCCTTTCGGTGCCGTGATTTCCGCACCGCTGGCATATCGGATGCGGACTGAACGTCTGCGGGTCCGGATATGTCGGATGACGTAAGCCGCCAGCACCAGGACCAAAATGCCCCCAAAGACCCAACGTATCTGCTCCGTCAGCGCAATAAGCGCAGCAAACGTCTCGCGGTCGGGGAAATTGAAGAGGGCATAGAGTGTCTCACGCGTCTCAGGGTCCGCAAAAAGCTGTTTCATCCGCCGCCCTTCGATCAGAAAGCCCGACAGGGCAAAGGCGGGCACCAGTGCGGCGCATGCGATCAGTACAGGAACTGACTGTCGCCACCACACTTTGCCACGGAGCCAGAAGTGCAATCCAATGCAACCGTGCACCCATACGATCAGGAGCAGCAGGCTTTGCTTCCAGCCGTCCCAGGTGTCGTGAATGAGCAGCATGATATAGCCCATCTCGTCATTCACGCCGTGGAATTCATGCGCTGTACGGGTGTGGATCAAATGCGCGACCAGAAGAAGCGGAATGATGATCCCAAGCAGTATCTGCGCAGCTTCCCAGAACGGCATGCGCAGCGTCCCGCGACCGGCAAGCTTGGCAAGTGCCAGAACCATATGCACAAGAAATGCGCCATACAGCAGAAAGGTGCCGGGCAGGGAGCGTGTAATGATCTGCCGCCAATCCTGGGCGCGATCCATCAACTCGGGCGACAGCATGCCAAGGCCAATGTTCAGGAAATGCGTCAGCGCGTAGATGAAGAGCACCAACCCGCTTGCAATGCGCAGTCGCGTGGACAAACTGCCACGCCAGAGATCGTCCATGTCCTGCCCCTTGGCTTTCGCCTGACTTTGGGCGGGAGCCCGGCTCAGGTCAAGCGGCGCAGGTTACTCGGCGACTTCCACACCATAGCCAAATGGCATTGACGTGTCTTTGTCCGGTGCGACCTCTGCATCCTCCCCGTGCTCGGCAAGGAACCGTTCCGCCTCTAGTGCGGCCATGCAGCCCATTCCGGCAGAGGTCACCGCCTGGCGGTACTTGTGGTCTGTCAGGTCACCGGCGGCAAAAACGCCTGGGATTGACGTTTCAGTGCTGTCGGGCTTGGTCACCACATAGCCGCCCATGTGTGTCTCAAGCGTGTCTTTGACCAATTCGTTGGCCGGTGCGTGCCCGATGGCCACAAAGACGCCTTTGCAGGGGATGTCGGTGATCTCGCCCGTTTTGGTGTGTTTGACCTTTACGCCTTCAACGCCCAGCGGGTTGTCGGTGCCATAGACCTCTTCCAGGGTATGGAACCACAGGGGTTCGATCTTGGGGTTCTTCATCAGCCGGTTGATGAGGATTCTCTCTGCACGCAGCTCGTCCCGGCGGTGGATCAGCGTGACTTTGGAGGCGAAGTTCGTCAGGAACAGGGCTTCCTCCACGGCGGTGTTACCGCCGCCAATCACGACAATCTCCTGCCCGCGGTAAAAGAAGCCGTCGCACGTGGCGCAGGCGGAAACACCAAAGCCCTTAAATTTCTCTTCGCTGTCCAATCCCAACCACTTTGCCCGCGCACCTGTGGCCAGAATGACCGCATCTGCAACGTAGGTTGTCCCGCTGTCGCCTTTTGCGTGGAAGGGGCGCGAGGACCAATCGACCTCGGTGATGATATCACCAATGATTTCGCATCCCATTGCCTTGGCATGAGCCTCCATGCGTACCATCAGGTCAGGGCCCTGAACCTCGGTGTCGCCCGGCCAGTTTTCGACCTCGGTGGTTGTTGTCAGCTGGCCGCCGGGTTCGATCCCCTGCACCAGAATGGGTTCCAGCATTGCGCGGCTGGCGTAGACGCCAGCGGTATAGCCAGCAGGGCCAGAGCCGATGATCAGAACCTTGGTTTTGCGTGTCTCGGCCATCTGGGCCCCCCGGGTTGAAATGAATGCAGCACGCCCGATATAGACCCGCGCAGCACCTACTTAAACCCCCCAACGCTGACCTCGGCAGCCCATGCTTTCAGCACAGCTTTGGAAGGGTCTGGAAAGATTCTTGCGCAGGCACGAAACATTATTGCGCCCAGTGGCGGCGCTGCTATAAGAATCGCGAATTGAAAGGGGATTTCATGGCAGGAACACGGCTTGATCCGATTGATCGGAAGATTCTGGCTGAGCTGCAGGCTGACGGGCGGATGACCAATGTCGAACTGGCCAAGCGCGTGGGCATATCTGCGCCGCCCTGTCTGCGTCGCGTTCGCACTTTGGAAGAGCAAGGCTATATCCGCGGATATCATGCTGACGTGGATGCGCGCGAACTCGGCTTCGAGGTTCAGGTCTTCGCCATGGTCGGTCTGGCCAGTCAGGCGGAGGTCGATTTGAGCGCTTTTGAGCAAAAGTGCCGCGAATGGCCGCTGGTCCGCGAGTGCCATATGCTGAATGGCGAAGTGGACTTCATCCTGAAATGCGTGGCGCCGGACCTGTCGTCGTTCCAGAGCTTCCTGACCGGAGAGCTGCTGACCACACCCAATGTGGAGAGCGTGAAGACAAGCCTCGTCATTCGCGGGGCAAAGGACGAACCGGGTGTGCCGTTTGATGTGCTGGAGAGGCGGCTGGAGACTGAGGCTTGATCTAAGCGCGGCCACACTCGGCCGCAAGAATTGGAAATGTCCCCCTGACAAGCAAACGCCAGAGGGACACTGCGGGGCGCGAGGGCTTTCAAATCTCGCGCTCGGAACCTCTTAGATGGCGTCGACTTCGCTTTGCGGCTCTGGTGCGCGCGGGTGCGCGAGGGGGCCGAAATCGGTGATGTGTCCGACTTGTGGGAACATGCCCAAAAATCGGTCGCGCAGGCTGTGTGACACGGTGCGGGTTGCATTGGCACCGGGGTGGAAAGTTTCCAGCTCAACACCACCTGCGCTGATCGCGGCGTGGCGGTCCAGACAGATGTGGAACAGCCGCACCGGCGTAGGCGGTACCACTTCAATGACATTCACACCATCGACGAATTCGCGGACAGGCGTCAGCAGGCGCCTCTCACCTGCCTCGGACCGCAGATGATGCGGTGTATGCAGAATACGGGCGGCAGGGCCAACGGTCAGGAAGGTATTGGGCCGCCCCTGCCCAAAGCTGTCGGCCATGATGCGGATCAGCGGCATGCGGCGGCCTGCATCTGCTGGCACAAAGCTGCTTGAGCCAACCCAGATCAGTTTGGCGGGCTCACCTGAGGACGTATTGACCATGTCGCCCGGCTGTAGGTCTTCAATCGCGACATCGCCGTGCGGTGTGGCAATAAGCGTCCCACGCGCAAAGGCAGAAAAAGCGCTTTCGAACAGTGGAATGGCCGGGGCCTTGTCCTGCCCGATATAAAGCGATCCGTCTGCCCGCAGGGCAGCGATTTCAAAGCTTCGCATTGGTACCTTAGTCTGAACGCTTGCACCTCTTGGGGTGGGGGCGGACGGCCGGTATCCGCGCAGGTTAGCAGTGGTCGTCGTGGGGCGTTGGCCCGTGGCAGCAGTCAGTGTCATGCGATCACCTTCACTTAAGGTTGGTCACATCCGTGTCGGCCCCCACCGACAAGCACGGAAATAACGAGATGTCATTTCATGTTTTCGATAGAGACAAAATCGCCGATTAGGCTGACCTTTGTCAAAGTTTGAACAACATTGGTGCCGCATTTAGCGCCAATTTAAGGACAACTTGCCTTTCTGTTTCCGCAATTCGGCCCGTTCTTGCCACATTTCAGCAAACGAAAAGGTCCCGGATACGAATCAACGTATCCGGGACCTCAAATTACCTGGATCACTCTTTACGCGTCAGATCACCCGCGGAGGATCGGATGGGTTCAGGCAGACTTGCGTACTTTGGTTGCCTCTGACCGCTTGGCGATGAAAGCGGCGCGCCGCGCGCCACGTGTCCAGGGCAGGACGACTTCATCTTTGTCAGAGCTTGCAACGATGCCCTTGATAAAGCGTGTTTTGGTTTTCATGGCTCGCTTCCTTTGTGCCGAAGGGCGTATGGCCCCGTTAACCACCACTATCGCTGAGTATTCTGGCGTGTTTTTGACGTTGAGAGGTGTTTGCGCTGATTTCGGCGGGAGGCGTGGCGCGCAATAAGGCACAGCTGCCTTAATTGCGCAGGGCGCGTCGGGGCCAAGAATTGCTCAGCCCAGCGTGGTCAATCTGCCTGAACTGTCTGAATTGTTTCGCATCGGCGTGCAAAGAATGTGGCAACAGGCGCCGCAATTAAGCCTGCTCAAAGCGTGATGACCGAAATCAGCCGTCCATAGTCTGCTTCTTTGGCATGGGTCGCCCGGCGGTAGGAATAGAAACGGTCCGGATCGCTATAGGTGCAGTGACGCGTCCATTCCGCCTCGCCCACGCCCGCATCTCGCAGTCGGCTGAGACCAAAGCCCGGCAGATCAAAAAGCAACCGGTCGCCCTCGCCCTGAACAAAGAAGCGGTCAAAGGCGCTGTCCTCGGCCATGAAGTCATCAAAGAATTCTGGCCCGACTTCATAGGCCCGCTGGCTGATGCAGGGGCCAATCACGGCCGAAATGCGGCTGCGCTCCGCCCCAAGCGCGACCATCGCGTCAACCGTCGCGTCCAGCACGCCGTCAAGCGCGCCGCGCCAGCCTGCATGGGCCGCACCAATCACACCGGCGGTTTGATCGGCGAACAAGACAGGCTGGCAATCAGCGGTCAGCACGGACAGGGCGATGCCGGGCGTCTTGGTCACCAGCGCATCTGCCTTGGGCTTGTCAGCCAATGGCCCGGTCACAGTTACGACATCGGCGGAATGCACCTGATGCACACCGACCAAATGCGCAGGCGGCACCTCCATCGCCTCGGCCACGCGTGCGCGATTGATGATGACGATCTCGGATTGATCAGAACTGCCATGCCCACAGTTGAGCCCCGCAAAAACGCCCGAAGACGCGCCGCCCCGGCGGGTAAAGAACCCGTGTCGGGTATCGGCAAGGCTGTCAGACGTGAGTATCTCTAGCGTCATGGCTCCAATCCCGGCGGCAGCGCGCTGCCTTGCGGAACCAGCGCCATTACCTTGAACAGATTTCCCATTTCTTGCGGATGCGTCAACCGCCGATGCGCGGCGATGTGGGTTTCCAATTCAGTGCCGCTCAGGCCCTGCGCGAGCGCCTGGGCGCGGTTGGTGATGCCCAGCCGTTCGAGGAAAACGCCCTGCGGTGTGAGTTGGCTATGCTTCAAAGGTGCTGCCGCCCGCGCAATGGCCTCGAAATCTACATGCGCGGTCAAGTCGGCATCACCTGGTGCGGCCAGCGGATCGACCTTTTCATGGGCACGGACCGCCTGAAATGTGTCTCCCAACGGTCGCCAATCTCCATAGTCGACAATGAGGGCAGCGCCGCCTTTCGCGTCAATGCGGCTGGCGATGGCTGCGGTCAGCGGTGCTGTCGCCGCGGCGCTTTCCACCAGATCGCCGTTCCGGGTGTCATCCAGACGCTCTGCCATGGCGGGCTGTGGCTGGGCCGGTCCCAACCCAAAGGTCAGCCCGCCTTCGGCAAGGCCCACCTGCCGTTCCCGCCACTGTTTACCGTCTCGGACAAACTGCCGAATGGGCAGCGCGTCGAAGAATTCGTTCGCAATCAGATACAGCGGTCCTTGCGGCAGGTCGTCCACCGCATCGACCCAAGACACCTCGTAATCCTGCAGCGTTTCTGCCTGCACGGTGCGCAAGGCTGGCGAGACTTCGACCAAAGTGACCTGTGCTGCCTGAACAAAGCCGGGCACGCCACGACAGGCGCGCAAGATGTCAGCCATCAGAGTGCCCTTGCCCGGACCTAGTTCGGCAAGAGTGAAAGCAGACGGCGCGCCTTGATCCAACCATGTCTGAGCAAGTGCGAGGCCAACCAATTCTCCGAACATCTGGCTGATTTCAGGTGCCGTCACAAAGTCCCCCGCCTTCCCCAATGGATCGCGGGTTGTGTAGTACCCTAAGGTCGGATGCAGCAGGCAGGTGGTCATAAACTCGTCAATCCGTATCGGCCCTTCGGCAGCGATGCGTTTGGCGATGAGGTCGCGCAGGTTCATGCCTGGCGAGGGGCGCGCAGGATCAAGAAGACGCCCACAAGGATCATCGGGATGCAGAGCAGTTGACCCATTGTCAGGCCATAGCCGCCCACCTGCAGCGCCAGACCCAGCGGGTTGCCTTCTGTCACGAATTGGGCATCCGGCTGGCGCACGAACTCGACAATGAAACGTGCCGCACCATAGCCTGCGAGAAATACACCGGTCAGCAGCCCCTCGCGTTTCAATGCGCCGCGTCGCCAGGCCATCCAGATGAGCACAGCTCCTAACAGCAGACCTTCAAGAAGCGCTTCATAAAGCTGTGAGGGGTGGCGTGCGCAGATACCCGCGACATCCGGGCAGTATTGCGCGGCCTGCGTTGGAAAGGCGACGCCCCAAGGCAGGTCAGTGGGTCGGCCCCAAAGCTCTGCATTGATAAAGTTGGCGACACGGCCCAGAAGGAGCCCCGGTGCCAGACCCAATGTGATCATGTCTCCCACAGAAAGCGTGGGCAGGTTGTTGCGTTTGGTATAGAGGAACGCCGCGACGATCACCCCGATGGCCCCGCCATGGAACGACATCCCGCCTTCCCAGATGCGCACGATGGCCAGCGGGTCTGAAAGATAACTGCCTGCCTGATAAAAGAGCACGTAGCCAAGCCGCCCCCCAAAGATCACGCCAAGCACAACCCAGAACAGCAGATCTTCGATCTGCGCTGGTGTCATCACCGGTCGCTCAGCCCGCCAAAGCCGAGGCGTCTTGGCCGCAAGCACGACAATGCGCCAACCGATCAGGATGCCCACAATATAGGCCAGCGCGTACCAGCGGAGCGAGAATTCCATCCCGAACACCGCGATGGTAAAAATCTCGGGCGAGATGTCTGGGAAGGGCAGGGTGGCTTTCATAATGGTGACCTCGCCCTGTTGCGCGAGGAAGTCAACCTTGCCTGAACCCGGTCAAGACACCATATAGAGACCAAGCAGAGATCGGAGCCGGATATGCAGACCCGTAACAAGTTTTTTGACGATGTGTCCCAGATGATGACCAACGCCATGGGCGTGGCACAGGGGGCCAAGGAAGAGGCGGAAAACGCCATGAAAGGCATGGTCGACCGCTGGTTGGCCGACCGCGATTTCGTCACGCGTGAAGAGTTTGACGCTGTGCGCGGCATGGCGCAGAAAGCGCGGGAAGAAAACGAGGCGCTGAAAGCACGGATTGAGAAGCTGGAAGCCAAAAAAGGCTGATCAGTCAAGGCGGCCGGGACCGATCAAGGCACTCAAATCAGGTAGCTGTTGCCCGGACATCAATGGCTGGGTGAGCCGGTCAACTCTTTGATCATCTGATCCCTCATGACGAACTTCTGAGGCTTGCCTGTGATTGTCATCGGCAGTGTTTCGACCACTCGGATATGCCTTGGCACCTTGAAGTGTGCGATCTGACCTTCACAGAAGCTGCGCACCGCCTCAGGTGACAGGTCTTGCCCCGGTGCCGCCACGACCCAGGCGCAGACTTCCTCGCCCAGCCGATCATCGGGTACGCCAAAGACCTGTGCTTCGCTTACGCCGGGATGGGTGAAAAGGAATTCCTCGATCTCGCGCGGGTAGATGTTTTCGCCACCGCGAATGATCATGTCTTTCACGCGTCCGGTAATCCTGCAGAACCCTTCGGCGTCCAGCACCGCAAGATCACCGGTATGCATCCAACCATCGCGAATTGAATCGGTCGTGCGCTCGGTGTCTTCCCAATAGCCTTTCATAACCGAATAGCCGCGCGTGCAAAGCTCCCCCTGCTGGCCGACCGGCACGATCTGCCCCGCATCGTCGATGATCTTCACTTCCAGATGTGGATGGACGCGTCCAACGGTTTCGCAGCGTTGGGCGACGGTGTCGTCGACGAAGCTTTGGAAGGAAACAGGAGAGGTTTCCGTCATGCCGTAGCAGATGGTGACCTCGCCCATGTTCATGCGGTTGTTGACCTGCTTCATTACGTCCACCGGGCAGGGCGCGCCCGCCATGACGCCAGTGCGCAGGCTGGACAGGTCTCGTGGTGTGGTGTTGAGGTCCTGCAGCATGGCCACGAACATCGTAGGCACCCCATAGAGCGCGGTGCAGCGCTCGCGCGCCAACGCATCGAGCGTTGTCGTGGGCTCAAATGCTTCGCCCGGAAAGACCATGGCAGCCCCTTTGCTGACCGCGCCAAGCACACCCATAACCATGCCGAAGCAGTGATACAATGGCACCGGTATTGCCAGCCGGTCATTCTCGGTCAGTCTGATCCGGTCTGTGACGAAACGTGCATTGTTGACGATGTTGTAATGCGAAAGTGTTGCCCCTTTGGGCTGCCCAGTTGTGCCAGAGGTGAACTGGATGTTGATCGGATCATCTGGCTGCAGCGTCCGGTCGATCTGGGGCAGTCGCAGTTGCTGGGCCGGTCCGCCGAGCGTCGAGACATCTTCAAACGTCCAGATACCAGCCTCTTCCGGTGCATCCCCCATCAGAATGACGTGTTTCAGATGCGGCAGCTTTGCCGCCTGCAGGCGGCCGCGCGCGCATGTGTCGAGTTCGGGTGCAAGCGTGCGGATCATCTCAAGATAGTTCGACGACTTGAACTGGCGCGCCAGCACAAGCGCCTTGCAGCCCACTTTGTTGAGGGCATACTCAAGTTCGGAGAGCCTGTAGGCCGGGTTGATGTTGACCAGGACGACACCGATGCGCGCTGTGGCAAACTGGGTCAGCACCCATTCGAGCCGGTTGGGAGACCAGATGCCAAGGCGATCCCCCTTTTCCAGTCCTAAAGCCAGAAACCCGGAGGCCAGCGCATCCACGGCGCGGTCTAGATCGTAGTAGGTCAACCGTGCGTCAGGGAAGATGGCCGCATCGCGAGGGCCATAACGTGACACCGCATCGCGCAGCAATTGTGGGATGGTGGCAAAGGCGAGTTCGGGGTGTTTCGGGCCCTGAACGTAGGATATACCGTCGCGGGGCGTGAGGTCCTCTGCCGCCCCGTTTCCCTTGTCCAGACCAAAGTTCTGAATTCGGCCCGCGATGCTTTCGTTCAGGATTGTCATCTGATGCTCTCCTTACATGTCGCGCCAGTCACCCGATTGCTCAAAGGCGTGCGCCG
>CAYUSM010000099.1:0-10637 GCA_964447345.1 uncultured Sulfitobacter sp.
CCCGGAGAATTGCGGGCGAACAGTTCCACCACACCGTGGCTCATAGCCCAGATATGGGCGCTGAACATGGAGGCCGGGGGGCGCTTTTCTTCGGGGATGTGCTGGCTCAGGTCTGTGGCAGCTTTTTCCAGCACCGCATTGGCGCGGTTTGCGACCATGGCAAGTTCCGGAGTGCGGTTCACCGAAACGCCACTTTCAAACATGGCGATGTAGTGGCCCGGATACTTGCGGGCAAAGGCGAGGTAGGCGCGGCCTGTCGCCTCAAAAGCAGCAAGGGCAGAGGGTTGCCCGGACTGATAGGCATACTCCATCAGATCGGCAAAGATCTCATAGCCCTGCTGGGCGGCTTCAGCGATCAGGGCCTCGCGTCCATCGAAATGGCGATAAACGGCGGCAGGCGTCACACCCGCCTGCTTTGCGGCCTCCGACAGGGTGAAGCCCATCGGCCCGCGCTGCTCGATCAATTCGAGCGCGGCTGTCGTCAGCGCCTGACGCAGATTGCCGTGGTGGTAGCCTTTCTTAGGCATCCCAGATGTCCGGTCCGCCGCAGACGCCTGTATCGATCTTGCCAATGGCCTTCGCGTCCTTGCGGTCATACTCAAAAGCATGCAGCACCGTGCGGATGGCATTCAGACGCGCGCGGCGTTTGTCATCAGAGCGCACCACTGTCCAAGGAGCGTGGCGGGAATGGCTGCGGCTGAGTGTTTCGCGAATTGCGTCGGAATAGGCATCCCATTTGGCCAGCCCTTTGACATCGATGCTGCTGAGCTTCCATTGCTTGAGCGGGTCACTTTCGCGCGCCAGCATGCGGCGCATCTGTTCCGCCCGTCCGACGTTGAGCCAGAACTTGAAAAGGTGGATGCCCTCGTCAACGATCATTTCCTCAAACGGGGTGACCTGACCAAAGAAATGCTCGCGCTCTGCCTCTGTACAGAAGCCGAAAACATGTTCCACAACGCCGCGGTTGTACCAGGAGCGGTCAAAGAAGACCATCTCACCTTCGGTTGGCAGGTGTTTGATATAGCGCTGGAAATACCATTCGCCGCGTTCTTTCTCATTGGGCTTGGAGAGGGCCACCACACGCGCAGCGCGCGGGTTCAGATTGGACCGGAAACGGCTGATCGTGCCGCCTTTGCCCGCCGCATCCCGGCCTTCGAACACACAGGAGATCCGGGTGCCGGTCTCGCGCGTCCAGGCCTGCAGTTTGACCATTTCGATCTGCAGACGGTCCATTTCCTTGTCATAGACCTTGCGCGCCAGACGGTCGGAATGCGGATAGGTGGAGGACAGGATGTCATCCTTGTCCGCACGTTTGACGGCATTGCGGACATCGGCGGGGGCCTGCGTTTCAAAATACGCGCTGATTGCGCCGTCAAATGGCAGCTCCATTTGGGTCTCCTGCTCGGTTCTTTCATCCTCTATATGGGATGTTAATCCGATTAACGCAAACCCGCTCGGGTTGCCGCACGGTCAATCGCGGCCACGACCTCTTGGGGTGAAGTGTGCTGTGGCATGTGGCCTTCGCCTTCCAGAACCGCAAGATTTCCATTGGGAACATCACCCATCAGCACCTTCGCATGGATGTCGAGGGGTACGATGGTATCGGCGTCACCATGAATGGCTTCAATGGGCATCGTCAGCGTACCGTAGCTCTTTTGCATTTCAACCACATGGGGGCGTAAGGCATTGACCTGCTGAGCATTGGCGCGCGTGCTTTCGCGGCGCAGGGTCAGGCCAACGCCGATGTGATCGGCATAGCCTTCGGGCGCTTCCTGTGGAGCAAAAATGCTCTCAATGCTGTTGGCGACGTAGCTTTGCGGCAGGAAGGCCGTGACGAGAGGCACAAAAAGTGCGCCACCAAGTTTCGAGCCGCTGACGGTATAGGTCCAGCCAAGCTCCCCCGGCCAAGGCTCGGCCACGCCGGATACCAAGACCAAGGCGGCTGTGTCATCAGGGCGGCTGAGCCCCCAGGCAAGGGCGACAATGCCGCCAAAGGAATGTCCAAGGACAATGGGGTTCTCGACGCCGATCTGGTCGGCGGCCTTCTGTAGCAGGTCCGCCTGTTCCAGCGGCGTTTCCTCGGCATTGTTCCATGCACCTCCATAGCCGGGCAAGCGGCCCGTCCATCCAAGGCCCGGACGGTCAAAGAGGATGACGCGGTAGCGGTCTGTCAGACGGTCCGTGAACCCCATGGTGAAATCGTTAAGGTTGCCGCTTGCCCCATGCAGCAGTACCAGGTCCGGGCCTTCGCCCTTGATCTGATAGTGCACCGGTACGCCGTCAACCTCGACAAAGTCGCTGGCAGGGGGATTGGCGCGCATCGCTTCGGCCTCGCGCACGCCTGCACGCCATTGGGTGACGGCCACCACCGCGAGGATCACAACCAGACTGTAGAGCACGCTTGGCTTCATCCTATTTCTGTCCGATCAAGGTCATGTCGAAATGCGTTGATTGGTATATCTCATTGATCCAATTGCCATAAAGCAGATGGGCATGGCTGCGCCATCGGTTGGTTGGCGCGCGGCTCGGATCGTCATCGGGATAGTAGTTACACGGCACGTTGATCGGCGTTCCTGCTGCAACATCGCGGTCATACTCCTGCTTGAGCGTGTCGCTGTCGTATTCAAAGTGGTTGAACACATAGAGCGCGCGGTGCGCAGGGTCCTCAATCAGACAGGGGCCAACCTCATCGCTGCCCAAAAGGGTGATCAGTCCTTCGTGCTGATCCACCTCGTCCTGGCGCATCTCTGTCCAACGGGAAACAGGCATCACGCATTCGTCTGAAAACCCGCGCAGGTAGGGCGAGGAGGGTGCCAGGTTCTTGTGGCGGAAGCAGCCGAATGCCTTGTGATCAAGGATGTGCTTCTTGACCCCGTGGAAGTGGTTGATCATCGCCATCCCCCCCCAGCAGACGCCAAAGGTGGAATGTACATTGGTCTGGGTCCAGTCCATCACGCGGGTCAGTTCATCCCAATAGCTGACCTCATCGAAAGCCAGATGCTCGATGGGAGCACCGGTGATGATCAGCCCGTCGTACTTTTCGTCCCAGACATCACTGACCGGGCGATAGAAGCTTTCCATGTGCTCAGCTGCGGTGTTGCGGGTCTGATGGTCGGACATGCGCAAGAGGCTCAGCTCAATCTGCAAGGGCGTGGCCCCGATCAGCCGGGCAAACTGGTTCTCTGTCTGGATCTTCTTGGGCATCAGGTTCAGGAGTGCGATGCGCAGGGGCCGGATATCCTGACGGGCCGCCGTGTCCTCGTCCATCACCATCACACCTTCGCGCGTCAGCACGTCGAAGGCGGGCAGGGTGGCGGGGAGCTTGATAGGCATTGGGTATTTCCGTGTTGTGGGGTGGTTAAATAGTCCGGGGGGCCTGACCTGCCAAGGGGTGGACAGTCACAAGCCAGAGAGGGCGGTTAGTTGCCCATGCAATCGGCAATCAGGTCAACGAAGTCCGCTTCAGAACGTAGTGCACTGATCTGATCGGCAGTGACCGTCACACCCCATTTCGACATCGCCTCGTACCGTGGCTGCCGATGGGAAAGGGCCTGAGCGTAGGTCCAGCGGATGAAGTCATCAGGATCAACATCCGTCTCGGTACACCCCTTCTGTTCAAGGTATTCGGCCCAGACCCGGGCAAGGAATGCCGGCTGATAGGCCATTGGCTTTGGTGCACGGTCGAACCGGCGGATCAACTCCTGGGTATGCGCCTCATCCCCTTTGATCCAGATCAGCAAGCACTCTTCCGAAAGTTCCTTTAGCAAGGGGTCATCGGGGTCATTCGCATCGACCCACTCGCAAATCGACCCGCCGGTGTCGCAGATGAAGTGATCATAGCCATAAAGCTGCTTGGAGCGCTCTGCGAAGTGGGCGGTGTCGCGCAGGGCTGCAATCTCGCCTTGGCGAAAGGCTTCCTGTCGACGCTGATATTCTGCAATGGACAAGCCGCCCTTGGCCGGATCACCGGGTTTGCCAAGCCATGTGGCAACAGGTGAAAGGTTCTCAAAGGTGATGTTGGAGCCGATGTAGATACTGTCCGACAGCAAAAGCTCGCGCAGGAACGGTACCTTCATGGCTTCGGCCTTGGCGTTGTCGGCGATGAGTTCGCCCAGATAGCGGGTGCCGATCCGGTAGTCGATGGAGTAATGGAACCAGTCCCCAGAGCCGCGCAAGAGGCCGCTCAAATGGGTCTTGCCCAACCCGGACATGCCAAAGACCAGCACCTTGCGGCGCGGCGCGGCGCGCCATTCAGCGGCAGAGGAATAAAGCATGGGGCAGGGTCCGGCAGTTAACAGATTTCGCCCTACCTAGCGCGAAGCCCCCGTTTGCGCCAGATGCGCCCGTCGAGCACCAGAAGTCCAAGCGCAAGCAGTGCAAATCCGCCATAGGCCGCCGGATGCAGCGACTCGCCCAAGATCAGCGCGCCAAGCACAATGCCGAAAGGGGCGATCATCAGCGTGACCAGCATCAGGTTGCCACTGCCCGCCATGCCAAGAATGCGGTAGTAGAGGAGATAGGCAAGGGCAGTACCAAAAACGGCGTAATAGCCAATCGCACCCAGCGTGCGCGGCGCGAGGTCCAGCGTGACCGGCCCCTCAACGATCCAAGCAACCGGCAGCATCATCAGTGTGGACATGCCGACCATGCCCGCAGCAGCGACCTGCGGGGGTTGGTCGGACAACGTCTTGCGCGCCCAAACCGAGGCCAACGCATATGAGACCGTGCCACCGATCACCGCAAGCTGTGCGAGCGACCGGACGTCAAACGCCCGCAGGTTCTCCAGCCCTATGGCCGTTGCCACACCCGCAAAACCAAGGCCAACACCAATGGCTTTTCGGAGTGTGATCCGTTCATCGGCAAAGAAGATGGCGGCTGTGATCACGCCAAAGATGGCAGTCGCTGCATTCAGAATGGAGGTGAGCCCGCTTTCGATATGCAGCTGACCCCATGCCATCAGACCAAAGGGGATCACATTGTTCAGCAGCCCCATGCCCAGAAATGCGACCCAGACCCTTGGTGCGCGGGGGATGGGGAGGCGCATCATCAGAACCGCTGCCCAAAGGACAACTGCGGCCCAGCCAACGCGGTGCACCACGACTGTCAGCGGTCCGATCTCGTCCAGGGCGATGCGGATGGAGACAAAGGACGCACCCCAGACTGCCGCCAGCAACAGCATTTCGATCCAGGCGCGGGTGGAAATTGTCTTTTGTACCATTTGGCCCGTTTAGATCGCTCGGGCCTGATCCACGACCCGTTTCATGCGCTTTGCCGAGTCTCGGACCAGATGTTGAGGTAGTTGCCTGCAAAGATGATCACCGCGCCGACAAAGACCCAGAGGTCCAGCGCCTCGCCATAGACCAGCATCGCGACGAGCGCGATGATGGGCAGGCGCGCGAAATCAACAGGCGCCACCACGGCGGCGGGGGCCAGCGACAGGGCCTTGGCGATGCAGAAGTGCGCCAACAGTCCGCAGATGCCAACCAGCAGCAGCCACGGCAGGTCTGCCTTGGTTGGGATGGCGATGTCCCCATCGTATCCGGCAGCAGCAAGGCCAAAGATCAATTGAAAAAACGTCAAATAGAACATGATTGCCGTAATGGTCTCGGTCCGTGTCAGCCGTTTGGTAAAGACATAGGTCAGCGCAAAGAAGAACGCACAGGACGCGGCGGCGAGAATGCCGGGACTGATGTTTGCCATGTCCGGACGCGCGACGATCAGGATGCCGACAAAGCCCATCAGCGCGGCGGTCCCGCGTATTAGCGTCAATCGTTCACCCAGCATGAAGACCGACAGCACGATCACCCAAAGTGGGGTGGTGAATTCCAGGGCAAAGACCTGTGCCAGAGGCACCGCAGTGACGGCAAAGAACCACAGGTTCTGACCTGTGAAGTGAAAGACATTTCGGATGAAATGGGTGCCAAGGGCCTGACGTCCGATCTGGCCACGCGTGCCAAGCGCCGTGACGAGAATCAGCACAATGAGCAGGCCAAAGGCCGAGCGCCACATCATGATCTCGAAAGTATCGAAGGTCTGAGCCAGTTCGCGCCCCGCCACTGCCATCGCCGTGAAGCTGAAGATCGCCCCCAGCATCCACAGGGCCGCGCGGAAGGTTTGGCTCATTCCATGCCTGAGATTGTGTAATCGCGCGCGATGCCTTTGGTCGCTTTGGCCCAGTCAGACGCCGATGCACGGGCCTGATGCGCCTCAAAGGCTGCCTTGTCGGTGAACTCTTCTGCCACAGCCCAAACCAGCGGGTCGGGCGTCGGGTTCACCTCGAATGAGATGCATCCGGCCTCCGCCCGCGTCAGGCGGATGTGTTCGTCCAGTGCTGCTCGCACCCGCGCCGCCTCTGCTTCATTCGCGCACCGCAGATAGCCGTTCAAGGTCACTCCCATTCGATGGTCCCCGGAGGTTTGGAGGTGATGTCATAGGTCACGCGGTTGATGCCCTTGACCTCATTGATGATGCGCGTTGCGGTTTCGCCAAGAAATTCGTTGGTGAAGGGATAAAAGTCAGCCGTCATCCCATCAACGCTGGTCACCGCACGCAGGGCACAGGCAAAGTCATAGGTGCGCCCGTCGCCCATCACGCCGACAGTGCGAACCGGCAGGATGGCACAGAAGGCTTGCCAGATCTCATCATAAAGCCCGTGCTTGCGGATTTGATCGATGTAGACCGCATCGGCCTCGCGCAGAATGTCCAGCTTCTCACGGGTGATCTCCCCCGGGCAGCGGATCGCAAGGCCAGGGCCGGGGAAGGGATGTCGACCAATGAAACTGGGCGGCAGACCCAGTTCAACGCCGAGCGCGCGGACCTCGTCCTTGAACAGCTCGCGCAGCGGTTCAACCAATTTCAGGCCCATTTTCTCTGGCAAACCGCCGACATTGTGGTGGGATTTGATGGTGACGGAAGGGCCGCCGGAAAAGCTGACCGATTCAATGACGTCCGGGTAGAGTGTACCTTGGGCAAGAAATTCAGCCCCTTCGATCTGATCAGCGTACTTCTGGAAAACGTCGATGAACAGGCCGCCAATGATCTTGCGCTTGGTTTCCGGGTCGGACTGTCCCTCAAGCTGGCCAAGGAACAACTCGGTCTCATCGGCATGGATCACATGCAGGTTCATATGGTCGCGGAACATACCGACGACTTCTTCAGCTTCGTTCTTGCGCAACAGGCCGTGGTCCACGAACACGCAGGTCAACTGATCGCCCACAGCCTCATGAATCAGGGCTGCCGCCACGGATGAATCGACGCCGCCGGAAAGCGCGCAGATCACCTTCTTGTCACCCACCTGTTGCCGGATCGTCGCGACCGCTTCATCGCGGTAGGCGCTCATTGTCCAATCCCCTGAAAAACCCGCAAGCCGCACGAAGTTTTCGTAAAGTTTGGCGCCGTTGGGGGTGTGGTGAACTTCCGGGTGGAACTGAACCGCGTAGAAGTGCCGCGATGTGTCTGCGGTGATCGCAAAAGGCGCGTTGGGCGAGGTGCCGAAGACTTTGAAGCCGGGGGCGATTTGGCTCACGTGATCTCCGTGGCTCATCCAGACCTGTTCGCGATCCGTGGCGAACCAGCCTTGCAGCAGATCAAGGTTTTCGGCTTCTGGCGTTACGTAGGCGCGGCCGAACTCGGCAGTTTTGTCTCCGCGCTCTACCTTGCCGCCCAGCATTTCCATCATGACCTGCTGGCCATAGCAAATGCCTAGGATCGGAACGTCCAGCTCAAAAACCTGTTCAGGCGGCTTCGGGGCTCCATCATCAAAGACCGACGCGGGACCGCCGGACAGGATTACCGCCTTGGGGTCGAACGCTGACAGGAAGGCCGCATCGACCGTGTTGAACGGATGGATTTCGCAATAAACATGCAGTTCACGCAGGCGGCGGGCGATCAGCTGGGTGACCTGGCTGCCAAAGTCGATGATCAGAAGGCGGTCGTGGGTGACGGTGGTCATTAAAGGCTCATCCAGCTTTTGCAAAGCGGGCCTCGCGGCCTGCCTTGATGGTGTCGAGAACGTTGAGAATACGGTCGGCCATGGTCTCATAGGCGTTGAACTGGCGCAGCATGGCGTCTTCGCCCAGCTCTTCACGCAGGCCGCCCACGATATCAGAGGACAGCACCCCCAAATTGCCCAGGTTTGCTTCGAGGCAGTAGATCCTGCCTGTGTCCGTGCAGCGCACCATGTCGATGCTCAGCACACCAGCACGCGGGAAGACGCCGCAAACCCGTCTGGCCAGGTCGAGCATCTCGGGGTCCTCCGTTAAGGTGCGCTTGCGGTTTTCACTGAAGTTGGAGGTTGCCTCACCTGCCGCAAGTCCTTTCAGAGATGCAAGCTCGAACGCGTCGGGCGCTTCGGTGGAAAAGCAGACAATGGGTGCGCCAAGGAAGGTGGTCACCCGCGTATGTGTGGGCTTTGGCCCGGTCGGGATATATTGCTGCACGGTGGGCGGATGACCGGCCGCGATGTCTCTGGCAAAGATCTCTTTAAGCTGATTGCGCAGGCTGTCAAACTCCGCCGTCCTGCAGACGTAGATGCCGGCTGCGCGTGTGGTGCCCGGCACACTTGTCTTGATAGCGACATAGGGGCCAAAGCTGACTTCCGACACCTTGTAGTCATCTTGCCAGGTGGCGCTGTGCGGAACCGGGATAGCCGCTTTGACAAGTTCCGCCAGCAGTTTCGTTTTCTCATAGGGCGGTGCAAAGAATTTGGGGCCGGGCACATAGTCCAGGATCGGCAGATACCGGTCATTGTTCAGTGTGACTGTTACCGTCTGCGGCAGCGTGACTTCGGAGAGCCAGGCAGGCACGATCGCGTTGTTGAATGCCCGCAAGTGCAGATTACTGCGCCGCTGCCTCAGCGCGACACCCAGACGCGCTATATCCTTGGGCGTCGTCCGCTGCGGCGTGTAGGGAAGGATGACGGTTTCGACCATGCGCACTGTCTGTCGCAGCTTGGCACTGGCGTCAATCACGATGCTGGGGGCGGATGTCGCTTTTCACCCGCAAAGGACGGTATCCGCGAGAAGCAACAGGGGGAATAGGATAGCAGAAGGCAACTTCTGACAGACGAGGGTTGAACGATGGCGGAGAGAGCACGGCGCGGACGGGGTGGCGGTGGTGCGGCGCGGCGCGCTGAACGCAGTGCGGTGTCCTTTGAAACGGCCAAGTATATCGAACGCAACATCCCTAACTTCGAGGTGCTCACCGAAGAAGCTTTGGAAGTCATCGAATACAACGCAGAAACGGTGCTCGAAGAGATTGGCGTGAATTTCCTCGATAACCCAGACGCCATTGCCCGCTGGCGCGATGCCGGTGCCGATATCGACGGAGAGCGTGTGCGCATCCCACGGGGTCTGGCGCGCAAGCTTTGCGCCACAGCGCCATCCCAGTACACTCAGCATGCGCGAAACCCCGAGCGGAACGTGGTCGTAGGCGGCAAGTCTTTGGTTCTGGCCCCTGTCTACGGACCGCCCTTTGTGCGGGATGTGGCCGGGGGGCGGCGTTATGCGACGATGGACGACTTCAACAAGTTCGTGAAGCTTGCCTATATGTCGAAGTGGCTGCACCACTCCGGCGGCACAGTGTGCGAACCGACCGATTTGCCCGTGAACAAGCGGCATCTCGACATGTTGCACGCCCACATGACACTCAGCGACAAGCCGTTCATGGGTTCTGTGACCGAACCCAGTCGGGCGCAGGATTCAGTCGACATGTGCAAGATCCTCTTCGGGGATCAGTTCGTGACGGACAACACCGTCATGACCTCGCTGATCAACATCAACTCGCCGATGACATTCGACGATGTGATGATGGGCGCGCTTGAGGTCTATGCGCAAAACAACCAGGCCTGCATCATCTCGCCCTTCATCGTCGGTGGGGCCATGGCACCTGTATCGGTTGCGGGCACCTTGACGCAGGTTCTGGCAGAGACCTTGGCCGGTATCGCTTACTCGCAATTGTGCAAACCGGGCGCACCGGTGATCATGGGTGCCTTCGTGACCTCCATCGATATGAATTCCGGCGCACCCACATTTGGGACACCGGAGGCCGCTCATATCACTTACGGCGCGGGCCAATTGGCACGCCGACTGAACTTGCCTTACCGGTCTGCCGGGTCGTTCTGCGGCTCCAAACTGCCGGACGCGCAGGCGGCCTATGAAACCGCCAACAGCCTCAACATGGGGCTGCTGGCGGGTGTGAACTTCATGCTGCACTCTTGCGGTTGGCTCGAAGGGGGACTGGTCAGTTCTTTCGAGAAGTTCGTGATGGACGCGGATCAGCTTGGCACGCTGCATCACCTTGCCCGCGGGGTAGAGATGGATGACAATGCGCAAGCGATGGATGCGATCCGCGAGGTCGGCCCGGGCGGCCACTATCTGGGTTGCGCGCATACGCAGGAGAATTTCAAGACCGCTTTCTGGAAATCGGACCTGCTGGACTACAAACCCTTCGAGACGTGGGAAGACGAAGGGGCGCGGGATACACAGGCGCTTGCGAGCCAGCGCGTGGAAAAGATGCTTGCCGATTATCAGCAACCTGCGATGGATCCGGGCATCCGAGAGGCGCTGGATGCGTTTGTCGCACAGAAAAAGCTCGCGGAACCCGACAGCTTTATGTGATCAGCTTTCGGCCTGCGTGGC